>CAMDLP010000026.1 GCA_945901795.1 Akkermansia muciniphila
GCCGAGGGCAGGCCCTACGCCAAAACCGGCTTCCAAAAGGGCGGCCCTGAAAAATACGTCACCCACCTCGACGAGCTCCGCGCCAAGAAGGACGTCCGTGACAAGTCCTTTGCCGAAGCCGCCAAGTTGGAAGGGCTGGCCAAGGCCAAGGTTCTGGTCGCCGCCCTCGATGCCATATCGGACATGAAGTTGGAAGACCTCGTCGTCGCGAGGTTCTACCCGGACGTGGTTGACCAAATCAAGGCAGCCGACCCGAAAGACGAGACCGGCTACGGCAAGAAGCTCCTGGCCAAGGCCAAGTTAGTCGATTTCCAAACCGAGTTGCAAGGCTTGTTGGCCAAGCAGGACTTTGCAGGCGCCATCGCCTTCATCGAGAAGTCGGCTGCCTCAGGTGATTTTGAAGTCGAGACCAAGCAGGAGGTTATCCAATCGAAGATATGGACCTTCATCTGCATGAAGAAGTTCGACGACGCCATGAAAGCCGTCGAGGAAGCCAAAGCCGTCGCGCCGGAAAGCGAACTCGCTCGCAGAGTCGACAAATACTGGCCGTCCGAGATCGAGAAAGCGAAAGCCGCCGCGAATGGTGAGGAAAAGCCCGCCGAAAAGATCGAGAAGTAAGTTCTTCCGTCCCCGTTGCCTCTTGCAACGCCGTCCGGTCATGCCGGACGGCGTTTTTTGCGTGGAAAAGACCGGGCGGGGTGGAAATGTGATGGAGAAAGTCATCCGAAGACCGTGGGCAGGCCTTTAGTCATTGAGACGCGCCGACCGACCTGCGTCCTGATCACGCCAGCACGACGAGCCCGCTAACGAGATTTCCGGGGTAGGTTCCCTTGACCCGCCCGGATCGATCTCCAAGCTTGCGCCATCTGGTGCCGCGCACTTCCGCGCTTGTCAGCCATGTGGCTAGGCCGAACGGCGCAGGCCCTCGACCGGCCCCTCGCACGGACTCTGCCGGTTCATCGACCTGCCAGGCCCGCCGCGGCACGGCGTTTCGCTCGGCATTCACAAAAACCGATCCAGAATCCTGCGGCTGGCAGCATCGAGGTTAAGCGGATTGCGAATCAGGAATTGAATGCCGCGGCTGTCCATGATCATCAGCGTCGGCGGAGCCAGCCGCCGGATGTCCTCCTCGGCATTAAGCACCAGGGTGGTGTCGCCGCGGTCCGTCTCGACGCGCCAGGTGCTGGGCGTGGCGTAGCCGGAGACGCTGCAAACCCGCTGGATGACCGGCATGAATTCCCTGCCTTGCAGTTCCTCTTCGATCAGGCGGCGGATTGCCTCCGGCTCCCCGTCCAGACTCGGAATCCACGCCACCTCTTTGCCGGCGCGGGTCATCAAGGCGATGCCCTCCTCGGGCGAGGTGATCGGAAACGCTCTCGCAGGTTCCACACCCACGTGTTCGATACCATCGGCACCGGTGAAAACCAGTTGTCCGAAGGCGTTGCGATGAAGTTGGAAATCCCCGGTCATGTTTGCTAGATCTCCTTGAGAATCGGCATGGTGGAATCGACGCCTTCTTCGATTGCGTCCGTTGCCGGACCGCCATTGAGGAATTCCGTCTGCGCGCGCTCGAGCCGGAAATACGCGCCTTTCCTGGCGAGCAGTTCCTCGTGATTGCCTTCCTCCACCACTTCGCCGCGGTCGAGCACGACCAGGCGGTCGGCGCGCCGCAAGGTGGAGAGGCGGTGGGCGATGGCCAGGGTGGTGCGGCCGCGGATCAGGTTGTCGAGCGCGCCCTGGATCTCGAGTTCGGTCTCGGTATCGACCGACGAGGTGGCCTCGTCGAGAATCAGGATCGGCGGATCGATGAGCAAGGCGCGGGCGATCGAAATCCGCTGGCGCTCGCCGCCTGACAAAGCCTGGCCGCGCTCGCCGACTAACGAATCGTAACCCTGCGGCAGGCGCAGGATGAACTCGTGGGCGTGGGCCGCGCGGGCCGCGGCGATGATCTCTTCGTGCGTCGCCTCGGGATTTCCATAGGCGATGTTTTCGGCGATCGTGCCGAAAAACAGGAAGGGCTCCTGCAACACCAGGCCGATGTTGCGCCGGTATTCGGAAACCGGCAGGGAGCGGATGTCCACGCCGTCGATGCGGATCGAGCCTTCCGCCACGTCGTAGAAGCGGCAGATCAGGTTGACCAGGGTGCTCTTGCCCGATCCGCTGTGGCCGACGAGCCCGATCATTTCGCCGGGCGCGATCGTTAGGTTCACGTCGTGCAGGATGCCGCGCGTGCCATAGCGGAAACACACGTTGTGGAGTTCGAGCGCGCCGCTCACCTGCTTGAGATGCACCGGATGGGACGGCTCCGGCACGCTTGAAACGTGGTCGAGAATGTCAAAGATCCGCTTGGCCCCCGCCGCCGCTTTTTGCGACACCGACACGATCCGGCTCATCGAGCCGAGTCGCGAGTAGAACCGGTTGATATAGGCGAGGAAGGCCACCAGCACGCCCACCGTGATCTCGTTCTTGGACACCAGCCAGATCCCGAAACCCCAGACGACTAACAAGCCCGCCTCGGTGAGAAACGTCACCGTCGGGTTGAACAAGGCCCACACCTTGTTGACGCGGTTGTTGACGGCCAGATTGCGGGCGTTGGCCTCGCGGAAGCGCTGCGCCTCGCGTTTCTCCTGGGCGAACGCCTTGACCACGCGGATGCCGGGAATCGTGTCCGCCAGCACGCTGGTGACCTCCGACCAGATCCGGTAGACCTGGTCGAAACCATGATGAAGCTTGTTCCGCACCACGTGAATCAACCACGCGATGAGCGGCAGCGGCGCCAGGGTCACCAGGGCCAGCCACGGGTTGATCGAAAGCAGAATCGCCGACGTCATCAGGATCATCAGCAGGTCGGTCACGAAATCCAACAGATGAGAGGAGATGAACACGCAGATCCGGTCGCTGCCCGAGGAGATGCGGGCCATCAGGTCGCCGGTGCGCTTGCCGCCGAAGTATTCCAGCGAGAGCCCCTGCAGGTGCTCGTAGGTGGTGGTGCGGAGGTCGGAGCCGATGCGCTCGCTGATCAGGGCGAGCAGATAGGTTTTGGCCCAGTCGAGAATCCAGGCGAGGAATGCCGAGGCGACCAGTCCGCCTAGCAGCATCATCACCAGGGTGGTGTCGATGGGCACGCCGTTTTGAAACGGGATCAGGACCCGGTCCATCAGCGGCATGGTCAGATAGGGCGGCACCAGGGTGGCGGCGGTGGCCAGCAGCGTGAGGACAAAACCCGCCAGCAAGGGGCGGGTGTAGGGTTTGGCGAAGCGCCACAGCCGGAGCAGCGTCCACGGCGACGGCGGCGCATGGACGGTCTTCGCGCATGCGGGACACTCCTCCTGCCCGGCCGGGATCGGGTTCTCACAGATGGGGCACATGGCATGCGGCGGCGGAACCGCCGGCCGGTTGTCCACCATGGCCCTCAGATGCTCTTGGAATTGCACGATGAGCCGCCGCACCGCCGCGTCCCGGCCGAGAGTATGACGCCAGCGGGCCAGCAAGCCGTTTTCGTCCCGCAGGTCCAAGGTGCCGACTCCCGTGTGATCACGGTGTTCCAACTGCAACCCGGGGCGGAACCCCCAGCGCCGCCACGCCGCATCGCCCGCGGCCTTGGCGAGCAGCCCGTAGTCCGTTAGGACGACGACGCCCAGGTCAAACCGGAGCTCGAGGTTCAGGTCCAACTCAAGGCAGGCGATCACGGATTCCCTTTCGCCAAGCGCGGCGACAATTTCACCCCGCCACGGATCGGTTAGGACGGTGGCGGCGGATGGCGAACTCGAAAGGTCGGCTGACGTCATCAGGAAATAGGGGCCTCGGTATTCACAGCCGCCGTGCGGAGCTGAGCCGCGTTTTGACCCATTTCGGCGCGCATGCAACACATTTGTCCGGCCGATTGAGTCGATTTTCGATACGGGGCTTGATTTGGTGGCGGGAACCGGAAAGAAAGCGGCTTGTTACCGCAACGCGGGACCTCGGTTTCATGACACGCAAAGACATCCGGTTTCTCAATTTTCTTTCCCTTCGTGGCCCCAACCTCTGGACCTACCGGCCCGTGCTGGAGGCGTGGGTGGATATCGGCGAACTCGAAGAATGCCCGTCCAATACGATCCCCGGCTTTGTGGAACGGCTGTGCGCATGGCTGCCAACCTTGTCCGAGCACCGCTGCAGTTATGGCGAAGCGGGCGGGTTTGTGCGGCGCTTGCAGGAGGGAACCTGGCCGGCACACATCCTCGAACACGTCACGCTGGAACTCCAGAACCTCGCAGGCATGCCCGGCGGCTTCGGCAGGGCCCGTGAAACCGGTGTGCGCGGGGTTTACAAGGTGGTGGTGCAAGCTTGGCATGAGGATGTCACCCGCGCCTGCCTTCATGCGGCACGGGATTTGGTGATGGCAGCCATCGAGGATAAGCCTTTCGACATGGTCGCTACTCATGAACGCCTGCGAGAAATCGCCGTCAAACATCTTCCAGGGCCTAACACCGCCTGCATCGTCGATGCCGCCACCGCCAAAGAGCGCGGCATTCCCGCGATCCGCTTGTCCGCCGACAACCTCATTCAACTCGGCTACGGCTCGCGCCAACGGCGGATCTGGGCCGCCCAGAGCGACCGCACCAGCGCCATCGCCCAAGGCATCGCCCGGGATCCCGAACTGAGCGCCGGTTTGCTAGTGTCGTGCGGCCTGCCAATCGTGGACCCCGATGAGGACAGGGCGGAACCGGACGGGCGCGGGCGATACCGATTGCTCGTGCTGGGCGGCACCTTGGTGGCCGCGGCCCGCATGGATGAGGATGGCGGCGCGGCGGACGTTACCAATCAAGTCCATCCGTCGACGGCGACCGCGGCCTGTTTGGCCGTGCGGGTGGTCGGTCTCGACATCGCGGGAGTGGACGTTTTGGCGGACGACATTGCCCGCCCGTTGGCCGCTCAAGGCGGAGCGATTGCCGGAGTGCATGAGGCTCCCGCATTGGTCCCGCACCTGCACCCGGCTTCGGGCGAACCGCGTCCGGTTGGCCGCGCCATCGTCGACCACTTGTTTCCTAACGGAGATTCCGGGCGCATTCCGGTGGTGGGCATCACGGGTTCCAGCGGAACCACGGAGGTCGCACAGTGGGTGACGGAGTTTTTACGACTCTCCGGGAAATTCACCGGCCTGGCCTGTGGCGATGGCCTGTTTCTCGACCGCCGCAAGGTGGAGTCGGGGGATTGCGGCACGTGGCGCCGCAGCACCCAGGTGTTGATGAACCGCGCGGTGGAAGCCGCCGTGTTAGAAAATGGCGCGGAGGTGATTCTCGGACAAGGCCTGGCTTACGACCGCTGCCAAGTCGGGGTGGTCACCGGCATCGAGCCCGCGCGGCATTACGGGACTTATTACATCGAGAAGCCCGAGCAGGTGTTCCAAGTGTTTCGCAGTCAAGTGGACGTGGTTCTCCCCGGCGGCGTGGCGGTGCTTCATGCCGCGGACCCGATGGTGGTGGAAATGGCCCCTCTGTGTGATGGCGAGGTGATCTTCTTCTCCATCGACGCGGATCTACCAGTGCTCGCCGCTCACCGCGCGCAAGGCGGACGGGCTGTTTTTGTGCGCGGCGACCAATTGGTCCTGGCCACTGCGGCCGAGGAATCGCCTCTTCTGCCGCTGGCGGAGATTACCTTTCTCACCGGAGATTCTGCGAACATTCGTCTGAACTGCGTGTTGGCCGCCGTCGCCGCGGCCTGGGCGCTGGGTATCGCGCTGCATGTGATCCGCACCGGTGCCGAGACATTTTCCGACGACCCGGTACCGTCGTTCGACGTCACCGACCCATTTGTTCCGATCACCCATACCGCATGAATATCCTTAACATCCGGGCGCTGCGTGGGCCCAATCTTTGGGGACTGCACACCGCGATCCAAGCGCTCGTCAGTTGCAGTGGACAGGAACTCTGCCTGGATCAGCTGCCCGGCTTCGAGGACCGCCTGCGCGAACGATTTCCACAAATCTCCTCGTTCCAACCCGGTGCCCCTTTGGTTTCCGCGCTGGAACTCGCCGCCCTCGGTCTGCAAGCCCAGGTCGGTTGTCCGGTCGCGTTCAGCCGCTCGGTCGCCGTGCCCGAACCCGGAGTCTATCAGGTGATCGTTGAATACACCGAGGAAGCCGTCGGCCGCCTGGCCATCGAGCTGGCTCTGGAATTGTGCGCGGCCGCGCTCAACGACCTGCCGTTCGACCTGCCGTCCGCCCTCACCCGGTTGCGCGAGCTCGACGAGGAGGTCCGGCTCGGCCCCAGCACCGGCGCCATCGTCGCCGCCGCCGTCGCCCGTGGCATTCCATACCGCAGGCTCACCGAGGGAAGTCTGGTGCAGTTCGGCTGGGGCAGCAAACAGCGGCGCATCCAGGCCGCGGAAATGGACAGCACCAGCGCCATCGCCGAATCGATCGCCCAGGACAAAGAGCTAACCAAACATTTGCTGGAAGCCGCCGGCGTGCCGGTGCCCAAGGGCCGCCCGGTCACCGATGCCGAGGATGCCTGGGCCGCCGCCCGCGAACTCGGAGGTCCGGTGGTCATCAAACCCCGCGATGGCAACCAAGGCAAGGGCGTGGCCGCCAACGTCGAGACCCGCGAAGATGTGTTAGCCGGTTACGCCGCCGCGCATGAAGTCAGTTCCAATGTCATGGTGGAACAATACCTGCCCGGCCAGGATTATCGCCTGCTGGTCATCGGAAACCGCCTCGTCGCCGCCGCGCGCCGCGAACCGCCGCATGTCATCGGCGATGGCGAACACACCATCTTGGAACTCGTGGAAGAGGTCAACAGCGACCCGCGGCGCAGCGATGGTCACGCCACCTCCCTAACGAAAATTCACCTGGATGAAATCGCCCTCGCCACGCTCGCCCATCAGGATTTCGACGCCGGCTCGGTGCCGCGCAGGGGCGCGCGGGTGATCCTGCGCAACAACGCCAACCTCAGCACCGGCGGCACCGCTACCGATGTCACGGATGACGTCCATCCGGAGATCGCGGCACGCGCCGTCTCGGCGGCGCAAATGGTCGGACTCGATCTTTGCGGCGTCGATGTGGTGTGCGAAAGTGTCCTCACTCCCTTGGAAAACCAGTCCGGCGGAGTGATCGAGGTCAATGCAGCACCCGGTCTTCGCATGCATCTCCAGCCCTCGTTTGGCAAAGGCCGCCCGGTGGGCGAGGCGGTGATTTCCACCATGTTCGACGAGCGCGAGAATGGCCGCATCCCGGTCGTCGCCGTGTCCGGCACCAACGGCAAGACCACCACCGTGCGCCTGATCGCCCACCTGCTAGGCCTTACCGGCAGGCGCGTGGGCATGACCAATTCCGACGGGGTTTACATCAACAACCAGCGCATCGACACCGGCGACTGCAGCGGCCCGCGCAGCGCCCGCAACGTGCTGTTCCATCCGGATGTGGATGCTGCCGTGTTAGAAATCGCGCGCGGCGGCGTCCTCCGCGAAGGCCTCGGCTTCGACCGTTGCGACGTCGCCGTGATCACCAACATCGGCATGGGCGATCACCTCGGCCTCAATTACATCAGCACCGTCGAGGACCTCGCGGTGGTCAAGCGTGTCATCGTCCACAGCGTCGCGCCCCATGGCGTGGCTGTGCTCAACGCTGCCGACCCGATCGTCGCGGGCATGGCCGATGCCTGCCCGGGTTCCATCACCTTCTTCGCCCATGACCGCCACGAACGCGTGCTCGCCAATCACCTCGCCCAAGGCAAGCGCGGCGTGTTCGTCGATGGCGACGCGATCGTCGGGGCGAAAGGCAAACTCCGCTACCGCGTGTCGCTGAGCAACATCCCCCTCACCCGCAACGGCACCATCAAGTTTCAAGTCGAGAACTCGATGGCCGCCATCGCCGCCGCCTGGGGGCTTGGCATCTCATGGGAGAAGATCCGCCGCGGCTTGGCCACTTTTGTCAACGATGCAGCCACCGCGCCCGGTCGCTTCAATGTCTTTACCCATCGTGGCGCCACCCTCATCGCCGATTACGGCCACAATCCGGACGCCATCCTGGCGCTGGTCCAAGCCGTCGAGAGCATGCCCTCCAACCGCCGCATCGTTGTCATCAGCGGTGCCGGCGACCGCCGCGATTGCGACATCCGCTTGCAGACGGAAATCCTCGGCGAGGCCTTCGACGAGGTGATCCTCTATCAGGATGACTGCCAGCGCGGCCGCGCCGACGGCGAGGTGATGGCCTTGTTGCGCGACGGCCTGGCCAACGCGCGCCGCACCACCCGCACCGAGGAGATCCGCGGCGAGATGCTGGCGATCGACACCGCCCTCTCCCGCCTCCAGGCCGGCGACCTGTGTCTGATCCTCATCGACCGCATCGACGAGGCCCTCGCCCACATCGCCGTGCGCAACGCGGAAGCTTGAGCGCGGGTGCACAGCGGCCATATTCGCATATTTGACCGCGATGTTGGCACCACACATCCATGCGGTATCAGCGATTCCCGCGAATTGCTCGCGCACGGGTGTTGCGGTCGCGAGCATTCGCCGGCCACCTTCATTTCCCTGCCTATCGGAAAACTCATCGATCCGGCCCGGAACCGCCGTCGGATCGGTCCGCAGAGCCGGAAAATGAGGGTTGGACCCGGATTGCAGGCCGCGTAGGATGCAAAGAAATGAAGAACGTCCTCCCATGTTTCTGGATACTGATTGCGGCAGTTTCAGCCTTCGCTGAAGGGGGCGAAACCGGAAAATCCACCCATCCCTTCGAGGTGACCTTCGTGAAGCGGCTTCCCGCCGCGGAGATCGCGCCGGTTTATGATCCGAAGCTGCCCGGCTATCGCTTCGACGCCGAGATCGCGACGGTCAAGATACGTCCGCTCGCCGGCAAACCGCCCGACAAATTGGTCATGCTGATCCGCACCTCGCCAGGCATGCCGCCGATGCTGGAGGGGTTCACCCTGCAAGCGCCCGACCGGAGCGTGACGACCGGGTTGAAACTTGCCTCCGAGGAAATCCGCTTCAACGCCACGCCTGGCAGGGCGGAGGTGAGGGCGCGCGAGTATTTTGAAGTGAACGTTGTCGGCCAGGACGTGCAGATCGTTTTTCTGCCGAAAGCCATGGGACTGCTCAAAAAAGAATGCACCGTCACCTGGGTGGATTGGTATAGGCACTGAAAAGGGAAGGCGCGGAAGACGGCATGCTTCCCGTTACATCGTTGGGTCGCCTGGAAATGCTTGTTTGAAACCAGCGGGCCAATCAAGCGGTATCCGTCTGGTCTTCCCCATTCGGGTCCATGCAAAAGAAAGGAACCTTGATCCCGCCCTCCAGTCCGCCCCGGGGCGAGTAACGGGGGAATGTCGCGCCGCCCGGATCCGTTGTTTCCCGGGTGGCGCGGCGCCGGACTCCCGGGATTGATCCGCACGTTCGCCATGTCTTGACGCGGCCCCCTGATCCGCAAGATGCTCCGCCCGCGATGAACGACACCACCCGCCCATTCTCCAGTCCGCTAGTTGACGGCCCCGACCGCGCGCCCAGCCGCGCGATGCTTTACGCCGTCGGCTTCAAAAAAGACGATTTCACCAAGCCCCAGATCGGCATCGCCTCCACCTGGAGCCAAGTCACGCCCTGCAACATCCACATCGACAAGCTCGCCATCGAGTCCGCCAAGGGCGTGGATGCCGCGGGAGGGAAGGGGATCATCTTCAACACCATTACGATCTCCGACGGCATTTCGATGGGCACCGAGGGGATGAAATACTCGCTCGTTTCCCGCGAAGTGATCGCCGACTCTATCGAAACGGTGGTCGGCTGCGAAGGCATGGACGGCTTCGTCGCGATCGGCGGCTGCGACAAGAACATGCCCGGCTGCCTGATGGCGATGGCCCGCATGAATCGAGCGTCCGTCTTCGTGTATGGCGGCACCATCCTTCCCGGTTGCGCCACTATCAAGGGCGAGAAAAAGGATCTCGATATCGTTTCCGTGTTCGAAGCCGTGGGCAAACACGCGAACGGCGAATATACCGACGAGGAGCTCGAAACCGTCGAGGCCAACGCCATCCCCGGCGCGGGTTCCTGCGGCGGCATGTACACCGCGAACACGATGGCCAGCGCCATCGAAGCGCTCGGCATGTCGCTCCCGAACAGCTCCGCCCAGAACGCGATTTCCGATGACAAGATGCGCGACTGCTTCGATGCCGGTGCGGCCGTGCTCAACCTCCTCAAGCTCGGCATCACGCCGCGCGACATTCTCACCAAGAAGGCTTTTGAAAACGCCATCACCGTGCTCATCGCCCTCGGCGGCTCGACGAATGCCGCGCTCCACATCCCCGCCATCGCCCATTGCGCCGGCGTCGATATCACCATCGACGACTTCGAGCGCATCGGGAAAAACGTCCCCGTTCTCGCCGACTTGAAGCCTTCCGGGAAATTCTCCATGTCCGACCTCGTCGCCATCGGTGGCACCGTTCCGCTGATGAAAATCCTGCTCGATGGCGGCCTGCTCCACGGCGATTGCATGACCGTCACCGGCCGCACGATGCGCGAGAACATCGAGAAATTCTGCACGCCCTATCCGGAAGGCCAGGAAATCATCCGCCCTCTATCCAATCCTATCAAAAAGGACAGCCACCTCCGCGTGCTCTACGGGAACCTGGCGGAAGGCGGCGCGGTCGCGAAAATCTCCGGCAAGGAAGGCGAACTCTTCACCGGCAAGGCCCGCGTCTTCAATTCGGAGGATTGCGCCATGAAGGCCATTCTCGGCAAGGAAATCGTCAAGGGCGACGTGATCGTCATCCGCATGGAAGGCCCGAAAGGCGGACCCGGCATGCGTGAAATGCTCGGACCCACCAGCGCCGTCATGGGCATGGGCCTCGGCAAGGGCGTCGCGCTCATCACCGACGGCCGCTTCTCCGGCGGCAGCCACGGATTCGTGGTCGGCCACATCACCCCGGAAGCGTTCCTCGGCGGTACCATCGGCATCCTCGAAGAAGGCGACCCGATCACCATCGACGCGGTGAACAACCGCATCGACGTGAACATTTCCGACGAGGAAATCGCCAAACGCAAAGCCGCGTGGACCCAGCCCGCGCCGCGCTACACCCACGGCGTGCTCGCCAAATACGCCAAGCTCGTCTCCACCGCCAGCGAAGGCGCGGTGACCGACAAGTATCTGTGAGAACGACACCGATGCCACTCCCTCCTTCCCACCCTAACGATCCCCTGCACGGCGTCACCTTGGAAACGGTGCTGCGGGCGGTGGTGGACCGTCACGGTTGGGAGCGGATGGCGGATCAAATTCCGATCCGCTGCTTCATGTTCGACCCGACGATCAAATCCAGCCTGACGTTTCTGCGGAAAAACCCATGGGCGCGCAAGAAGCTGGAGGACTGGTATGTCTATGACGCCCTCCGCGACCGCTCGACGTCCTGAAGAAGCGCTCAAGCCTCGGCCTCGGCGACGATGCGCGGGAAGACCGGGCTTGGCTTTTCGATGACGTGGCCGTCCGGCAGTAGGCCCCAGTGGAGGTCCGTTAGCTTGAAGTGGGTGAGGGCGGGGAGGTTGAGCTGGCCGGCGAGTTTGGCGGCGGCGTCCGGCAGGATGGGGGAGAGCAGGACGGTGGCGTGGGCGACGCTTTCCGCCAGATGATAGAGGACGGTGGCGAGGCGTTCCTTGTTCTCCGGGTTCTTGTTGAGCTCCCACGGCTTCATGCGCTCGGCGTATTGGTTGCAATGGACGATGTGGCGGCTGAGCGCTTCGAGGCCTTTTGAAACGTCGAACTCATCCATCGCCGTTTGATAGGCGGCGATCGATTCTGTCAGTGAGATTTGCAGCGCGGTGTCGTCCTCGGTGAGCGGGCCGCCGTGGTGGAGGATGCCGCCGGTGAAACGCTGACTCATGTTGAGCGCGCGGTTGCAAAGGTTGCCGAGTTCGTTGGCGAGTTCGGTGTTGAAGAGCATGATCAACCGGTCCATGTCGAAATCCGAATCCTTGCCGGTCACGATGTCGCGGACGAGGTAGTAACGGACGGCCTCGACGCCGAACTTGTCGGCGAGTTCGTTAGGATCGACGACGTTGCCGGTGGACTTGGCCATTTTTTCGCCGCGGATGTTCCACCAGCCGTGGACGAGCAGGCGCGGCATCTGCGTGTCGGTGAAGCCCATGGCGTGGAGCATGCAGAGCCAGTAGATGCCGTGGGCGGGGATCAGGATGTCCTTGCCGATGATGTGGACCGGGCGGCTGTCGGCGGGCCAGAGCTGGGCGAAATCCGGCAGGCCCGCCTCGGGCGCTGCCTGATAGCCGGCGAACGAGATGTAGTTGATGAGCGCGTCAAACCAGACGTAGGTGACGAAATTTTCATCGAAGGGAAACTCGATGCCCCACTGCAGGCGCTCCTTCGGGCGGGAGATGCAGAGGTCGATGCCGGAGTTTTTTTCAAGCGCGTTGAGCAGCTCGGACTTGCGGAAGGCAGGGATGATGATTTCCGGATTGGCTTCGATGAAAGCCTTGAGCCAATCGGTGTGGTCGCTGAGTTTGAAATACCAGTTTTCCTCCTCGATCTCGACGACCTCACCCCACTCGGGACCGAAATTTCCGGCTTCGTCGCGGTCGCGCTCTTGGAGGAATTGTTCCTGGCGGACCGAGTAAAATCCGGCGTGGGCTTTCTTGTAGAGTTGGCCCTGTTCCTTGAGTTCGGTGAGGATGCTGCGAACGCAGGTCTTGTGGCGCTCGTCGATGGTCTCGGCCCAGCCGTCGTATTTCACGTCGAGTTTCTCCCAGAGCGCGGAGAATTTCCGGGTCGTGCGTTTGACGAACTCCTCGGGAGAAATCCCTTCCTTTTCCGCGGTCTGTTGGACTTTCTGGCCGTGCTGGTCCACGCCGGTGAGGAAAAACACCTCGTCGCCACGGAGCCGGCGGTAGCGGGCGATCACGTCGGCGAGGACCTTTTCATAGGCGTGGCCGATGTGAGGCGAACCGTTGGTGTAGTCGATGGCGGTGGTGAGATAGAACATGATGGAAGAAAATGGGAACGCGGGAGGCGCAGGAAAGCAGACCGGGCCGGAGTGTGCAAGTCGGAGTGGCGACAGTCGGAGTGGCGGGTGGATGTGTCCCGGTTGTCTCAGCCGGGTTCCTGGCCTCCGCTTTCGACTGAGACAGTCGGAACACGTTGCTGCCATCCGCTTCCCGCTTGCTCCCCGCCGCTGTCTGCTTAACCTCCGCGCATGTCATCCACCTTCGGCCACGTTTTCCGCATTCACACTTTCGGCGAGTCGCACGGTGGCGGCGTCGGCGTCGTCATCGACGGCTGCCCGCCGCGCATTCCCGTTTCGCAGGCGCAAATCCAGCACGAGCTCGACCGCCGCCGCCCCGGCCAATCGGAAATCGTCACCCCGCGCAAGGAAGCCGACACTGCGAAAATTCTATCCGGCCTGCAAGATGGCGTCACCCTCGGCTGCCCCATCGCCATCCTCGTCCGCAACACCGACCAACGCCCCGGCGCCTACGACGAAATGGCCGCGAAATACCGCCCCAGCCACGCCGACTACACTTATGATGCGAAATACGGCATTCGCTCCGGCTCCGGCGGCGGTCGCGCCTCCGCTCGCGAAACCATCGGCCGCGTCGCTGCAGCAGCAGTTGCTAGACAAGTGCTCGACCAATTCCACCCCGGCATCGAAATCCTCGCCTGGGTGAAATCCATCCAAGAGCTCAACGCCGACGTCGAGCCGGAAACCGTCACCGCCGCCGACATCGAGTCCAACATCGTCCGCACCGGCGATCCCGCGATGGTCGAACCGATGATAGCCCGCATCAAAGCCATCCGCGCGGACGGAAATTCCGTCGGCGGCGTGATCGAGTGCGTCATCCGCAACTGCCCGCCCGGACTCGGCGAGCCGATCTTCGACAAGCTCGAAGCCGACCTCGCGAAAGCCATGCTCTCCATCCCCGCCACCAAAGGCTTCGAGATCGGCTCCGGTTTCGCCGGCACTCTCCTCACCGGCCGCGAGCACAACGACCCGTTCCGCATGGTTGATGGCAAGGTCCGCACCACCAGCAACCGCTCCGGCGGCGTCCAAGGCGGCATTTCCAACGGCGAAACCATCATTTTCCGCGTCGCCTTCAAGCCCACCGCCACCATCATGAGCAGTCAGGAAACCGTCACCGCCGGCGGCGAAAACACCGAGCTCCAAGGCAAAGGCCGCCACGACGCCTGCGTCCTCCCCCGCGCCGTGCCCATCGTTGAGGCCATGGCCACGCTGGTTTTGACCGATCACCTGCTGCGCCAGCGCGCGCTGGCGCACTAACGTCGCGGCGATCACCGGTCGCCGCGAGTTCTTCATCCTCTTCGCGGCGACCGGTGATCGCCGCCACATTCGCACCTCCTCTTGTCTCCCGACTCCATCCCACAAATCAGCCTCGGCACCGCCGCGCTCGTGATCTTCGCGGTGTGCGCCGGTTTCGTGTTGCTGCGCGGGATGACCCGGATGATCGTCGGCACCATCGTCCTCAGCTTGAGCGCGTGGATCGGCTTCCGGGTCTGGCAGCAAGCGCCCACGCTATCCGTCGAGTGGACCGGGCAATCCCTCGCCTGGATCACTAACGGCCTACCCGTTGCTGCCTTCCTCGCCTCGCTTTTCCTCATCCGGAAGCTCGCCAAAGCCATCGTCCGCCCCTTCGGGAAATCCCCCGATGAGGAAAAACCCCGCTCCATCATCAAGCTGGCGTTTCTCCTCCTGCTCGCCCTCATCCCCACCTCGCTCATCTGCGTCATCGGCGCCACCCTCGTCCATCACAACGGCTCCATCGCCGAAGTCCGCGCCTACTCGGAAAAATCCATCGGCGTCCCGGAAACCACCCCGGACGGTTTCAGCCAGAAACTCAAATCCTCCGTCGAGGCCGCGATCCCCGAAAGCTGGATCAAAGCCCTCGACCCACTCGCCGAGCCATCCCGCCTCGCCCTCGCCAAACTCATCACCGCCCAAGCCGACTCACCGCTCACCCCCGTCATCAATCCCCAGACCGGCAAGCTCATTCCCCGCGCCGTCATCGTCAACGACCCGGAGCTCCAAAACCTTGCCCGCGATGGAAATTACGGCACACTCCTGCGCCATCCACTCCTCACCAAAGCCCTCGCCGACCCCAAAGTGCAAAAACTCCTCAAGGATCTCAGTCTCTGACCTCTCAGCTTTTCAGCTTTTCAGCATCTACCCGAAAATGTCTTACCTCGTCACCATCGGCCTCGAAGTCCACTGCCAGGTCAACACGCAGACCAAGATGTTCTGCGCCTGCCGCACCTCCTTCGGCGACACGCCCAACACCCACACCTGCCCGGTCTGCCTCGGCCTGCCCGGCGCGCTGCCCGTCCTCAACCGCGAGGCGATCGAGAAGACCCTGCTCACCGGCCTGATGATCGGCTGCGGCTCGCCGGAAATCTCCAAGTGGGACCGGAAGAACTATTTCTATCCGGACATGCCCAAGAACTATCAGACCACCCAGATGGACCTCCCCCTCTGCATCGGCGGCGGCGTCCCGCTTTACGAACATTGCTACCCGACCGATCACCGGAAGAACATCGCCAACCCGGACAAAACCGTCCGCCTCAACCGCATCCACCTCGAGGAGGACGTCGCGAAATCCACCCACCTCGGGAACTCGTCGCTCATCGACTTCAACCGCGCCGGCACGCCGCTGATGGAAATCGTCACCGAGCCCGACCTCGAGTCCGGCGAGGAAGCCTTCGCCTACGTCAGCTCGCTCCAGATGATCCTCCAGCAAGGCGGCGTCTCGGATGCCGACATGGAAAAAGGCCAACTCCGCTGCGACGTCAACATCTCGCTGCGCAAGAACGCCGCCGACCCGCTCGGCCAGAAAGTGGAGCTCAAGAACCTCAACTCCATCTCCGCCATCCGCCGCGCCATCCATTTCGAAATCATGCGCCAGACCGAGGAACTCAACCGCGGCATTCCGCAAATCCAGTCCACCCGCCGCTGGGACGACGACCGCGGCGAGACCCAGATGATGCGCACCAAGGAGGACGCCCACGACTACCGCTACTTCTCCTGCCCGGACCTCCTGCCGATTGAAACCGCGCCATTGTTAGCCAAAGTCCGCCCGCTCGTCCCCGAGCTGCCGCACGAGCTCGCCGCCCGCTTCGAACACCAGCTCGGCGTCACCGCCTACGACGCCTCCGTCCTTTCCTCCGACAAGCACCTCGCCGCCTATTTCGAGGCCGTCACCGACGCCGCCATCCCCGGCAAGAAAGTCGCCAACTTCATCATCAACAACCTGCTAGGCACCCTCAACGAACGCGCCCTCGGCATCGGTGAATGCCCGGTCGCCCCGGAAAAACTCCGCGCACTGCTGCTCCTGATGGAAAACGGCACCCTCGCCGCGAACCAAGCCAAGGATGTCTTCACCGTGCTCTTCGACAGCCCGGAAAAAGACCCCGCCGCCATCGCCGACAGCCTCGGCTTCAAACCCGCCGAAGCCGGCGAGCTCGAAGGCCTCGTCGATCAAGTCATCGCCAACAACCCGGCCGAAGTGGAAGCCGTGAAAGCCGGCAACGAGAAACTCCTCAACTTTCTAACAGGCCAAGTCATGAAGTCCGCCACCACCAAGCCCAACCCCAAGCAAGTCACCGACCTGCTGCGCGCCAGGCTGCTGTAACTGGAGCGCGGAATCCAGAGTCTACGCTAGCAGGCCTTGGAAACCTGGCGAAGCCCATTCTGGCTGGCCCATAGGCAATTTATTCCGCGCGACAGTTCTACCTTTTATAACACGATGCTCCCCGAGTTCGCCCATTCCCTCTATCAATCCTTCGAGCGCGAGGGCATCCCCCTCCTTCTCGCAGGCGGTTGGGCGGTGTGTCATCACGGCTACACGCGATACACGAACGACATCGATTGGATTTGTTCCCGCGCTGACGAAACCCGCGCATTGAACCTCATGAGTTCGCTCGGATTCGAGATCATTTCCGAGTCCATGGCCACCCGCTTCCTGCACCCGAAGCACTTCGACTTGCTACCCGTGGACTTGTTGTGGGTAAGCGTCGAAACTTTCGCCAGAATGTCGGCCACCGACCAGAGAACCGGAAAACACTCCGAGATGCCGGTCATCGATTTCGAATCATTGCTCGCCATGAAGCTTTACGCGCTGAAGGACGACCAGGAACGCGATGGAAAGGACCTTCTGGACATCCGGCTGCTTTTGAGGGAAAACAAAAGCGTGCTGACCGAAGACCATCTTCGCGAAATTTGCGAGCGATACGCAGGTCCCGATGCTTACAAACTGGTCCGAATGATCCCATGAACGTGATTGATCTCGATCTTCCTGACTTCTCCAACCACCCGCCGCCGCCGAAGCTTAGCTTCGAGCAATACGAGCGTTGGATCTGTGAGGAGATCGTCCCTGCGCTGGCTCGTGAAGGGAAAATGACTCGTGAGCATCTGATCGCCGACTTCATGCGCAACGAAGGCAGCCAGACCGAAGAGTGGCCCGACTTCGGTGCCAGCCAAAGTGTCCCGGCTGTCTCAGACGGGAGCGATGCCCCAGCAAAATCCCCCTGAGACAACCGGGATACGTTCCAGAACGCGCATTCTGGGACGAACCCAAAATCCGCCACCGATCGAAGAGTTAGAAACTGCGAATCCGGCGAATCGAGCGAATCGTTGGAGATAAAGGGAGGATTTCAAGAGCCGACGCTCCAAGTTCTTTGCCATCTCGGCGTCATGCCGCTAAGTCTCCTCTTGGAAGATTCGCTAGATTCGCGGTGCCTAAATCGAAATGAGGCCGTCCTGTGAGCACATTCCAAGGACCCGCAAGGGGAGCACACGCGCCCACGCGTGTGGTTTTCAGCGCCATCGCTGAAAACATGCGCCTGCCATGGGAGACGGGCTTACTCGTGATGCGGCCGTCCATGCCGCGAGGCGCGACATGGAACACGCGAGGGCGCGTGTGCTCCCCGCTCAATGGGGCCATAGTAATCGGATTCACATCAACCAGGTTTTGCCGCATCTCACCACAGCTCATTCACTCCGCGCTCAGATACTTGTAATCCTGGAAGGTCTTCGAGCAAAGCACACCTTTGTCGTCTTCATAAAGAACCGAGACGAAGTTTCCTGCGGCTCCCACGGACACCGCAGACAAGTCCTGCCCCTTGCAGCGCACGGACATGTAGCCGCGCGATTGTTTGATTTCCGCGCGGGCGATGCCGAGGCGCTTGACGAAGACGGGTTCCCATTTCCCATCGGCCTGCCGGATCTCCACCTTGAGTTCGGGTTCCCGTGAAACGGAGACGAAGGAGGCCGTCGGCTTGTCTTCCGATTGATGCTGTTTCAATTTTAAAATTCGGATGTCCCAACGGGCCGGCTTATTGTCGGTAGCAGGAATCTCTTCGGCAAAGGGAATGAGAATGGTGGTGTCATCGGCCTTCACCTGCACCTGCGTCTCGCCTTCTTTCACGCCCTTCCGGCGAAATGTCACTTGGTAGTTAGCCGGTTTCAGCGCGATCCCTCCGGTGACGTTTCCCAACTGATAGCCATCCGGTCGCACGGCTTTCCCGTCGATCATAAACTCCAGCTTTCCCGTCCCGATCCCGACGGCATTGAGCATGCGGACGAAACCAACTGGCCCCTGCGTGGCTTCCTGGCCTTGTAGCAATGGAGCCAGGCACATGAACAAGACCCAGACGAAACGACTGCTAGAATTCATTGGAGGAGATGACTGTAGTTTTGAATTTTTCGGGAACGATGGAGCCGTCGGCAGCCCGTTCTCCGGGATCGGCGAACAGCGTGTGGACTTTCCTGACCTCGGCGAGGACCTGCGGAACCGCGCCCGGGGCGAGCGCCTGCGCCACGATCCATACCCGGAAATTTCGCGAGCGCACCGTGCTGCCCTCATAAACGCGGGCGAAGATTTCCTCGGCGGCCGCGTCGCTCCATTCGATTTCGGTGTTGTCCGGATACATGGCGCGGTTCCCGAAAACGGCGGTGCCGTCCGGTTCCCTGGCACGCGCCAGATCTGCGGCACTGTGATAGGGGCGGCTGTGGAGAATCGCATCGGCGATGCGGTTGGCTTCATTGGTTAGGGTGGGAGCGGATAGCAAAAGCGGCGAGACGGGCGGACCCATGCTTGGCGCGCCGAGGTGGTCGCCGCCCGAGCGCTTCGCTAACAAAGGATCCATGGCAAGCGCGCCGGCCGCCATCGTGCGGAGCGCGTCACGGGAGGCGGTGTTGAGATTCACGTGGCCCTCAATGCGCGTCACCGGCCCCTCGCGGTCCGCCGGATTTGCGGAGCGGGAACGCCCGGCATGGAAAAGGTCCAGCAGGCGCGCCGCGTGAAGACCGGGCTGCCCGCTCAAATCGAATTCCGGATGCTCCGGACGACCGATGCGCAGGGTGTTTCCGCCACCATAGAACGGGCTGGGCTGGTTGCCGCGGACATCCGGCCACGACGAACTGGATGACGGCATTTTCCCCTTGTTGCGGAGTTGACCGGTTTCATCGCTGCTAGGAAAAGCGGGCGCGTGCATGACCGGATCGAAGACGCGGCCGAGCTCCGTGGCGCTGTAGAAACGGCCGCGGTTGGAAACCGCTTGCGGCGCGGCCATTTCCATTTCCGGATCATACGGAAAGTCGAACTTGGCGTCGGTCATCTCGGTCTTGTCATTGCTCCCCGGCGACCACGAGCCCACGGCCGCGTTGTGCCCGCCATCCGGCCACTCGGAGGGAAGCATTCGCGCGTACACCTTGGGTTTGGTTGAAATATCATTCTTGTAAATTTCGAGTCGGATGTTCCGGCGGTTCGGACTGATATTCTCCGGATAGGCGTTCTCATCCAGCGGCGCGGCCCTGAGATAATGCGTGATGCGCGGGTCGCCCATGTTGTAATACATGTTCGGATAGTCATCATAAACATGTCCTGGCAGGACCGCTTTGGTGATGGTTTCGGGCTCCCCCGTTTCGAAACCACCGGTGACGACACCGTTCTTCTTCGAGTAGATCAGGCCTGCCTGCCGCAAGATGCCATCAGCCCGCTCCAACACCATTCCGTCCCACATCAGTGACAAGCCGGACGCGGCCCGGGTTTCATTGAGACTAAAGGGAGTCTCTTTCGGGATGAAATCGGACGACCCGCCCACGTCCATCCGATAGGTGACATCAGCGAAAAGATAGCAGCGGTATTGATTGGGTTGGAGCGCGACATCGACCTGGCGGGTCCAGTAACGCCCGTCGATGAGGGTGAGATCATGGGTCGAAACCGCCGGATCGGAGAGCAGGGCCGGAGAGTCAAACGGCTCGCCACCGATCCCGGCCCCGATGCTGTCCATCGGCAGCGCCACCTCGTAACTGAGCCTGGCATCACCCGAGACCGGCTGGCTCGTCGGGTTGCAGAGCTCGGCGAAAAGTTTGAACCGGAAAGTCATGATTTTCCGATCCTGCTGATCGGAAATACCGACATAGTTCACTTGCAGGGCGATCTCGCTCATCAGCGGACACGCATCCAGCCCCCGGTATTCGCCAGATTTCAGGGTTGGCTTGGAATCCGCGTCTGCGTAGTCGATCGCGTTGGCCGCCAGTGTTTTCACATAATCCTCGGGAAAGCCGCCCTTGCGCTTGTCGAAATCCGGCAGCGCTACGCGGATGAATCCGGCCATTTCATCGACGGCGGCGTCCGGACTACTGGCTAACAAGGCATTCAGATTCTTGCGTGGCTTGCCTGCGACGGCGGAATCGATGCCCGGCGCGAAGGGAATAAGCGGACGCTCGAAATAGGGCTGGAGATTGGCTGCTAGAGATTCCTCGACGGCCCGCGCTTTCAAATCGCCGAGGCGGCCGGCACCATCACGAACGAGCGGGGGCTTGATGTTGGCGGCGGCGAGCGTGGAATTGGGCGACAGCAGAAGGGCCCGGTTCTCGACCAGGGTTTTGCCAATCGTTCCCTGACTGCTAGAGGTGGTGGCTGGCTCGATCGCGAAGAGCGCGATCTGATTGAGAGGAGCCTCGCCATCCGATTCAGGAGCCGGATTGAGGCCGGGCGCGGGGAACGGGTGGGCGGCGCGCGCGTGTGATAGATCCGCTCCATCGAGATTGCCCACATGCACGGGGTCGAGCTTCCCCTGCAAATCCTCGACCCAATAGGCATAGCGGGCGACGGTCCTACCCTTCTCGTCCAGGATCGGCAACCAGGCCGCACGCACCTTGTCGTGGTAGGGCAAGGTGGTGAAATCGACGCGCCCGCCCACCGCCGGTCCGACCAACGGTTCGACCACGGGTGGAGATAGGAGATTCTTGTTAGCTGGAAGAACGGCGCTGCTGAAAAGAGGAATATATCGATAGGAACACGCTCCCTGATCCACACGCCCGCGGGCGATGAAGAGTTGCGGTGCTGCCTGACGGCCGGAGATGATCGGAGCGGCGAGAGCCGATTGAATGACTAGGAAATCATCGTTGGCGGCTTCGAGATTCAGGACGCCGCAGATGTCTTGCAAACCGGCGCGGGCGGCGAGTTCCGCACGCTGGCGGTCGGCGAAGGAACGGGCGGTGCCCCGCTCGACACCCGCAACGAGGAGAATGCCGACTGCTAGAACCAACAGCGCGCCGACGACTACGAGGATGGCCGGCAGGGTGAACCCATCGGAGTTCTTGCCGTGACGCGTTGATCGATCAATTCGCATGATTTCCAAAAGGCAGGGAGGTTGCGTAAACTTCGAGGTCTTTGTGACGAGCCGCCTGTGCCGCGCCGTCCCAGTCACCCGGCGATTTGAGCCTCCCGGCGAGCTCGCGGCGCGCAAGGACCAGCTTCACCTCGAATGCTTCCGGCCCGATGACGTCATCCTTCTGCCAGTCGATCCATTTACCGGCGGCATCCCGCGACATGGGGCTGGCCTCGAAGGATACGACACCGAAGGCGACAGGTTCATCCAGGTTTGCCCGCTCGGCGAAAAGAGCCGCCACCGCGCCGCCGCGAAGGGCGTCGAACGTCTCGCCACTTTCACGAAATCCACGCATGAGGCAGCGGACGGTTTTCCCGCCGATGCTCAGATCCTTGATGTAATAGTTCACCGCACAGAGATCGCCGATGCGCCCCGCGTCCGTTTGTGCCTGCGCGGGCTGGAGACTGAGAAATCCAAGACAATCCCCAGACCGGGAGGCAGTTTGTCTTTCAATCACTCCGTCAACGTGAAATCTAGCAGTCGCAAGATCGGATGAAAGCTGGGTGATCAGCGCGCGCGCCTCTCTCTCGCTAGCGACACCGCCGCTGATGCGCTCGTAGCCATCTCCGGACCTGCCAAGAACCGCCGCCGCCAGGAGCAGGATGATCGAACCGATCGCCATCGAGCACATCAGTTCGATGAGCGTGAATCCACGGATTTTCGGATGGCTGGGCCTCATGGAATGCGGGTGTGGAAGTCGAGCTTCTGCCGTTTTGCCACCGGAGATGCGGACGGATATTCGAGGGAAATCCGGGCGCATAGCTTCGGCGTGGCCCCCGTTTCCGCTAGATCCACCGCCGCGCTGAGCGAGGCAATGTAGCGAACCGCCTGGCCGTTGAGCTCCTTGACTCCCTTGTCATAAGCCGCCTTGCCGACCTTGCCGATAGGCTTGCCTTCTGCGGAAAACGTCAGCGCCCAGACATCGCCGCTAGGAGGGAAAGCCTGGGCGGTCACGGTCGGGGCGAAATACTGCGGGCGGCCTTCGCGGGACGCACGAATCTCGTCCATGCAGGCGGGGACCATCCAGATGCAGCGGGTTTCCGCTTCGGAAGACAGCCCGCTTTTCCCGGATTCCGCCAAGGCCCCGAAGACCAGCGGAATGGCCACGGCGAGTACGCCCATGGCGATCACTGTTTCTATCAACGAGGAGCCTCGTCGGGTTGCCCGGAAGCCGATCATCCGTCGGTCCGGTATGGACGCGCCGTGACGCGACCGATTTTCAGGCGATTTTCGGCCCCTGGACGCCCGCTGGAAATCAGCTTGCCGCCGCGATAACCACCTTCCGCGATCCGGATCGCGATGGGCGTGGAGCCCGGCGGATAGTGAAGCCCGCCGCAGGCATTGAAGGCGATGATGTGGACCTTCGTGCTGTGGTTCCGAGACTCTCCGTAGTTGATAGTGACTTGCTCCCCGTCCATCGGATTGGTGACTCCGTCCACATCTCCGCCGCCCAGCACGACGCCCGTGTTCAGGGTTTGCCAGCGGTTCAAGAGCACCCCCGTGAGGACGGGCGATGAAGTTAGAGAATCAGGCCATTCCTCGATTTTAAAGAGTCCGAGCCGGCAGCGCCCGTCATCCCCGGGTAGATCTCCGGGCTCGGCGATCGCCAGCACCATGTGAGACCGCGAGGTGATCGCCGTGGTCCGCGCCTGTTCGATCAAGCCGGTAAGTATGTCAGCTCCCGCCTTGCGGGACTGCGCGCCGGATCCGCTCAAAAGACCGACGCCCGCGGCCATCAAGGTGCCGAGAATGGCGGTCACCGCCACCATTTCAATGAGCGAAAAGGCGGGAGCTGGACACGCGACGCTGGATTTGGGGAGGGATCTCACGGACGTATGATGTTAGCACGGGAGTGGATAATCGCTTATTCACTTCTCGCAGCTAACGAAACATCGTCACTCCAGCGCAATCTCAAAATGGGAAAAATTCAAATTGCAGGAACCTCCGCGTCAATCTTGGCCTTTGTCCTGCTGAAGATGATCAGCCGCTTTAGGAAAACGCCCTGCGGCCGAAGGCGGCCGAGAAGCGTTTTTGCGCGGCCGTGTTTCGAGCAGTTTTTCCGGGTGAACGTGGCGACGAGGCAGCGCGGGCAGCGGGCGCCTTGGGGAAGCCATCCGAGAATGACGGTTACGGCGGGTTTCCCGGGGCGATTGCAGCGGCAGCGCGGACGCCGGATTCATCGCGGATGCGGGCATAAAAACCACGGGCGTCGGATCCCTTGTTCCGACGCCCGTGGGCCCTTTGGGGGGCTGATGTGCTATCCCTTACGAAAATGAGAATGCCACAAACCGGCCGCATCTCCATACCGCGATCGCGTATTTCCGAAAATCAAATCCTGCCCGCCGCCTTGATGTCGAAATAACAGTTCGCCAGCGCCACCGCGAAATCCCGCGCCGTGGAATCGAGCGTCAGAACACCCGCGGCCCCCAGCCCGGCGAGGATTTCCCGGCGCTCCTGCACGTAGCGGTCCGCCGCCAGGAATTTCAGCGCCGAGGAGAACGACTCCACCGGATCGGAAAACGCGTCCTCCACCACCCGCTCGCGCATGCTGGCGAGCAGAACGAGGTGGCGGGACTTCAAGACCTGCAAGGCCGGTATCAGTTCCTTGCCGTCCTCGCCGCGCAGGTTGGTGAGTAAGATCACCAGCGAGCGGCGGCGCTGGCGGGTCATCAACTGCTCCACCGCCCCGCTGAAATCGCTCGGCGCGGCGGTCGTCTGATAGTCATAAAGATGGTTCAGCAAAACCGGCATCGCGTGCGAGCCCTTCACCGGCGGCAGCCAACGGTCGGTGCCGCCGAAGGATTTCACCGCGACCTGATCACCCTGCCGCAGCGCCACGTGCGAGACCAGCAGCATGGCGTTGAGAATGTGGTCGAACTGCGGGACCCCGCCGTCGAGCGCGCGCATCCGCCGCCCGGTATCGAGCAGGAAAACGACCGACTGGTTGCGCTGCTCCTGATAGTCCCGGCTGATCAACATCTGCCTGCGGGAAGAAGCCTTCCAGTCGATCTGCCCCAGCGGGTCGCCGTCGCGGTAGTCGCGGAGCTGATGGAAATCCCGGCTCGATCCCGCGCGCGGGCGCCGCACGATGCCCATCGGGCTCTCGCGGTGCTGCATGGCGAGCAGCGCGAAACGGATCACCGGCTCGTAGTTCGGATAGACCTTCACCATTTCAGCCAGCAGGTCCCGGGTTTGCCTCGCCCAGAATCCCATCGGGGAAAACCGCCGCACGTGCACGGGGCCGAACACCGCCTCGCCCCGCTGCGACAAGGTCACCGGATGAAACACCCTGATCTCCCGGTTAGGCGGCACCTCGCCGCCCCACGGCAGCGTCGGAGCCAGCGCGCCCTGCGGAATGCCGTCGAAAACCTCCACCTTGGCGGCGCGGCCGCTTTCGTTCCGTAAAACTAACAGCACCTCGCCCGCTTCTCCCGAAGCGAATCGTCCGGGCAAACGCCGCTCCAAATCCAGCGGTTTCGTGAACCGCGCGATGATCGCGTCGATGAGAACCACCAGCGCCCCCGCCCCGCCGAGCCACAACCACGGTCCGCCCAGCGACGGCACCGCCACGGCGACCGCCGCGAGCAGCAGCCACGCGAAGGTTAGATTCAGCAGTCGGGAACTCGGACTCATCGGATGTTATTGCCTCGGTGCCGGAACGCTTTCCACGATGGCGCGGAGCACCTCGTCCACGTCCTGCCCGCTGATCGCGATCTCCGGCGTGAGCTGCACGCGGTGGCGCAGCACCGGCAGGGCCGCGCGTTTGATGTCGTCCGGCGTGACGAACTCCCTGCCGTCTAACGCGGCGAAAGCCTTGCCGATCCGCACCAGACTGATCGCGGCGCGAGTTCCCGCGCCGAGCGAAATCGAACGCGATTCGCGGGTAGCCTGGGCCAGCGCCACCGCGTAGCCGACGACTTCCGGCACGACCTGAACCGCCGCCGTCGCCTGCTGGGCCGCGACGATTTCGCGAGGACCGCAGATTACAGAAACCCCGCCGCCCGCGCCACCGGGCGTCTCGGCGGAGGCGCGGGTGACGATCTCACACTCGGCCTCGCGCACCGGATAGTCGATGAGCACCTTCATGATGAAGCGGTCCAACTGCGCTTCCGGTAACGGATAGGTACCCTCGTGCTCGACCGGGTTCTGCGTGGCGAGGGTCATGAACGGCGGCGTAAGTTTGAGCGTCTCGCCATCGATGGTGACCTGCTGTTCCTGCATCACTTCCAACAGCGCGGACTGGGTTTTCGCGGGCGCGCGGTTGATTTCATCGGCTAGTAGAAGGTTAGTGAAAACCGGACCCTGTCGGAGTTGGAACGTCTGGCTCTTCATGTCGAACAAGCGGAAGCCCGTCACGTCGGAAGGCATCAGGTCCGGCGTGAATTGAATCCGCGCCGACGCACCACCGAAGGTTTTCGCGAGCGTGGTGACGAGATGGGTTTTCCCCAGTCCGGGCTTGCCTTCGAGCAACACGTGGCCGCCCGCGAGCAAGGCGGCGATGACTTGCTCGATGACGACATCCTGGCCGAGGATCACGCCGCGCACTTGCTCGCGCATCCGGTGGATCAATTCCGCGAGGCTGCGGACAGGCTGCATTTCATCGGTGATTGGGGCGTAGGGATCTGGATTCATGGATTCGTGGGGTCAGTGGAGAACTTTGAGAAGCTGCTGTAAATCGGCGGCCGTGCGGGTGAGAATGGCCGAGTCCGCCGGGGCCGCTTCGGCAAGCGCGCGGAACACCCGCTCGCGGGGCAGCCCGGCGCGGTCGGCGAGGAATTGAAAAAAATCATCGTCGCGCCGCCCGGACCTAACGGTCATCCGCTGTCCGAGCTCTACGATCTGCGTGCGCAGCGGGACCAGCAGCGCCGCCGCCCGGTCCAACCGCCATTGGAAATCGCCGAGCGCTTCCAGATGGTGTTCGTAACCGCGCAAGGTCGAGGCGCCGTCCGCCGCTTCAAGCGGGCCGAAGCGGGTGAAATTTTTCCACAGCCAAAACAAAGTCAACACCCCGAGACCGATCAGCACCGGCCACAGGTATTTGCCAAGAAGCCCCCACAGCGAGAGTCCCGAGCCGCGCACAAATCCGATATTCCCCTCGTATTCCGTCGCCAGGATCAGGGCTTCCAACAGCGCCGCGTGATCCTTGTCACCGATCCAACGGTTGCGGAACAAGCGCCCGTCCGTGAGCACCGTCATCCGCCCGTCGCCGCTGGAAACGGATGCGAAAACACCCGGCTCGCCGCCATCGGGCGCCACGCGGGTCTTGGAACTCGCCGCCACTTCGAAAGGCTCACCATCCAACTCGATCTCCGTCACCGGCTCCTTGGTTTTTTTCCACTCACTCACCTCGATGCCCGCGCGGGCTAACATTTCCACGAGCGCGGGCTCCAGACTCGGTTCCACCGGATCATCCGACCAGTCATTCGTCTCCGCGTCGGCATGCTCTATCAGCAGGACCAGATGCCCGCCCTCCTCCACCCAGTCCTCGATCTGGCGGGTGAAACTCGCGTTACTCAGAACCGATGCCGGGACGATCCACACGGCGTCCTCGAATTCCGGCGCGGTCCACGCCGCCAGCGAGCGCACCTCGCCGTCGTATCGGGCGGCGAAGCGCTCGGCGGCGAGCCACGGATTGATCCGCGCCTTGCCCTTGTAGCCGATCTCGCGCTTCACCTCGGTGTAGTCGCAGGCGGATAGAGCGACAGCCATCACGAGCAGTGCCAAAAATTTCAAAGCGCCCTCCCTTCTCCGAACGGCCACTGCCGGCAAAGCGCCTGCACCTCCGCATCCGCCGGACTCACTCCGGCGTATGCCAGCCGGATCCACGCCCCGGTGATGCCGCGGAAGTAGGCCGGATGCACCGCCGCACCGGCCTGATCGACGCGCCGCACGCAGTCGCCCTCGGTGTCCGACTCGTGGATTTCCACCCGCCCCAGTTCCATCACCCGGGAAATCGATCCACGGTAAAGCAAGCCTAACGACTCCTGATGCCGTCCCTGCTGCCACAGCAACCACGCCGCGCCCGGCACGTCGGCCGGCAGCGAGTGCGGGGAAACCTCCATGCCCATCACCACCCGCGCGGACGGCGCGATCTTGTCATCCTTCACGCCCGGCCCGCGCAGCATGAAAACGTGGCGGTATTTCCACAACATCCAGCCGAGCAATCCCACCAGCAAGGCCGCCGCGCAGATCGCGAAAACTTGCATCAGGATTTCGACCCAGTCGCCGGACCATTGGATAGACGACTTCCGGGGCTTCGGGATCTTATCCGTCACCGTGTGCACCTTGAACGCCTCGTCCGCCTTCACCTCGCGGATCACCTCCGCCGGTGTCCTCGATTCCGCGCCATGGGCGGAGAAGCCGATCATGAAAAACGAAAGCATCACGACCGCGATTTTCCCCAACCGCTGTGCCAGCCGCTTGAATGCCAGCTCCACATCCCAGCCCTCGATCCACGTCCGGTTGTTGATATAAATCCCGAACCCCGCGCCGGTCACGAACACGTCTGCTAGAGGAATCGCCAGCATCACGCAGGCCACCACCGTCCGGGTGATCAGCAGCGGCAGCTCCATCGGGAAATTCGGATCCCACGACTCGATCGCCCGGGTCCACGCGCCATCCTGGCCCTCCGGCACAAGCATCAGGAACAGCGCGAGAATCCCGAACCCCAGCCAGGCCGCCGCGATGTCGGAGAGGAAATAGAGCCACATCACCACGCCCTCGCCGCGGCGGACCATCTGGCTGCAGCGTTGTTTGTATGCCTTTCCGCGCAAGCCTTCCAAGTCCTCCACCGCCAGCGTCACCGGCAGCCACGGCGAGAACCGGGCCCATAGAAACCGATAGAAAAACCGCCGTGTCCACGCCTTTGGAATCTCCCGCCAGACCGAGCGCCACGACGGCTCCTCGCCGAACAAGCGCCGACTCAGCTCGAACAAAACCATCCGCGAGCCCGCCGGTTTGCACCACCAGAACAAGGCCAGCAGCAGCATGGGATGATCCCATAACAACCAAACACCGGCGGACGTGGGAACTCCCAGCGCCAGCCACCAGAGCGCGATGCAGCGCCAGAAGTCACGCCGTGCCAGCGCGAAACCGAGGTCCACCGCCTCCCAGTCGCTGCGCGGGCGGATCTCCGCCGTCACCGTGTCAAGCCGCATGGCCGGACCTCCTTCCTGCTAGTGAGAAATAAGCGATGTGCAGCACCCAGCCGAAGATCCCCGCCAGGTATTTCCATTCCGAGGGAATCCCCTGGGCCGACCAGAACCCCTCCACCACCGCCGCCAGAGTGGTCATCAGCGCGGCTCCGTAGATCAATGGCAGTGCCTGTTTCCCCGCTTCCGCCAGCGCCCTAACTCGCGGCAACCTACCCGGCCGCAGGATCGCCAGGCCCAGGCGCATCCCCGCCATTCCAGACACGACCATTCCTAGCAGCTCGAACGACGAGTGCCCCGCCACGAAGGACCAGAACGATTCCGGATTGCACGCGTGGTTCACGTAGCCCGCCGCCGCGCCGAGATGGAGGCCGTTGAACAACAGGAAAAACAAAGTACCGACACCCGCCGCCATTCCGCCCGCGAAGATCCGGAAGTCGATCGCCACGTTGTTATAAATATAGAAGCAGAACATCATGAAATTCGAGCCATACTCCGAGCGCAAGTGGCTCAGCTGCTCTTCCCTGCCGCCATACATCTGCTCCATCCCCGCCATCCCGTCCGCGCCCAGCACCGCCTGAATCCAGCGGATGTCGTGTTCAGCCGAGAGCATCATCGCCAAGAACGGCAGCCAGAACACCGCGTTGCACAGCCAGAACAAACGCCACTCCCGGCGCACGGCCTGCGGAAATTTCACCGCCACGAACGAGATCACGTTCTCCCAAGTTCCCCGCCGCGTTCGATAGATCAGTTCGTAGCCGCGGATCACCAGTTCATTGAGCCGCTCGGTGACGCGCGCGCCATACATCCGGGACTCCGCCAGCGAAAGGTCCAGACTCAGCTCGCGGAACAAGCGCGGCAGTTGCTCAGCGTCCGGTCCCGCCTTGCCCTTTTCCATCAGCTCTACCAGCCGTTGGTATTCCATCCAACGCGCCTCGTTGCGGTGCTCGAAATCCCCGGAGGTCACCGTTCCCTCCTTTTCTCCTGCACCCAGTGCGCCATTGCCATCAACCGGTTCACGCCCTCTGCGCCCGTCGCCCCGCTCAGCGCCGTCGCCTGGTCCGCGATCTCGGCCCGCCTGCCGTCCGACCACAGTCCAGCCCGCTCGCGGAACAATGCGAGCGCCCGTGTCTCATTCACGGTTAGACCGACCGGCAGCGGCACCGCGACGATCGGTGGTGGCGCGGCGATCATCGGCGGCTTCGGCATCCGGTCGTAAATCACCACCGTCCCCGCCGCCAGATCGCCCAGCCGTTGGAAGCGCTTCGTCGCCAGACAACTCGTCAGCCCGAAGCAGTAGGTGAAAAACGGCATGCCATCGATGAAGCGCAGGAAATTCCTCACCACCGCCTGGCCGAAGGTGATCGGCGAGCCCGTCGCCTGCACCACCCGCAGCCCCATCAACCGTTTTCCCGGTGTGGCCCCGCGTTTCCCCGCTTCGAAAAACACCGGATACAGCCAGTCCATCAGAAACCATGCCAGCAACATCACCCCGCCCGCGATGTTGCCGCCGATGGCGATTCCAGCGAAGGCCACCGCGATTCCGCCGATGGCGAGCACCGCCGAACGGATCATGAAATCAATCGTATAAGCGACCGCGCGCAGCATCGGCCCGGCCATCCGCAGGCGGATTTCAATTCCCTCGGCGAGCTCCACCGCTTGCAAGGTGTCGAGTTTTTCGGGTTCCGCCATGGTCGGGTCTCGCCGCCGAAGTTAGCCCGCCCGCCGGCGAGGTAAAGCCCGGGCTTGCGACAGTTCACCTGAGCGCCAATAGCGCGAACTCCTTGTGATGCACGCTGAGCTGCTGGAGGCGGAGGGTTTTGAAGCCCATTTCCGCGAGCGAGGCGAACCATTGCGCCTTGTCGGCCACCTGTAATAAATCCGTTAGTTTCAGGGTGATCAGCACGCCGCGGATCGACGGGGCCATCTTGCAAAAGCGGGCGCATTCCTTGAGCACTACCTCCGGCGACTGGTTCATGTCGGACATGAACCAGGTGACGCCCTGCCCGAGGTCGCGCTTGCTGGTCAGCGCGGCGGGCTTGCGGCATTGGAAAAACCACGGCCTATCGATCGGCGCGTCCTGCCGCCCCGCGATGGCGGAGGCGAGCACGACTTCCGCCATCTTCGCGGGGTCCACGCCGATGACCGGCACCCCGCGGTTGATCAGCGCGAGGACGACGCCGCCAGGCGCGCAGCCGAGCTCGACGACGATGTCCTTGCGGGTGAATTTCAAATCAAAAAACCGCGCAGCCTCTTCCAGTTTCAACCAGGCCCGCGAGGGCGATTCGGCGGGCATCGCGATCCCGGCATCGCCCGCCGGATCGGGGCTTAAAAACGGCGCGTGGCGGTGTAGCCCCGCCCAAAACTCGGAGGCTCCCAGCTCGACCACCGTGCCGATGATTTCACCGAACTGTGGCTTCGCTGGAATCTCGACGTCGGACACGCCCTGCATCTTTCGGTCCGCAAACCGGGCGTGATGGATGATCCGTGTCTCGCCGAGCCGCGCGACCGCTTCTTCCCGCGTGGCCGCCTTCCCTAACGAAAGGCAGAGCCGCCGCGCGGTGGCGATTCCCACATCGAGCGAGTCGAACGAGAAGGGCTCGTCCGCCTTGAAGGTCACGAATCCACGCCGCTGATAGCCAGGCCGCCAGCCGAGTTTCATCGTCTCGACTTCCAGCTTCAGCGCCTTCTCGGAGCCGGGATTGGTCAGGGCGAAAACAAACTCGGATGCGGTGGATTTCATAATGTTAGCAAGTCACCAGAGCCCGTAATTGCCGGTCTTCATGATGTAGAGTCCCATCAGGAAATTCGCGGTGGCGTGCATGATGACGCAGGCGCCGAGGTTCTTGCTCCAAACGCAAAGCAGGTAGGTGAGGCTGCCGTAAACGAAGGCCCCGGCGTAATCGACGGACGCGTGGGCCATCGTGAACAGCCCGGTGACGACGCAGTAGGAAAGCCAGCGGGCGCGGCCGAAGGGCTGCTTCCAGTATTCCCCTTCCCAATCGCAAACGAAGCGCATGAGGAAGCCGCGCCAGAAGATCTCCTCCACCAACGCGACGACCACGGCGGCCCGGATGAACCGGAAAACCAACGCGGCCCAGTAGGCGAGGGGATTCTCAAACAGACCGGGATCGAAGCCTTCCTTGCGTTCCGCCACGCCGAGCATTTTGAGGACTCCATCGGTTTTTCCCGTCAATCCCCAGGCGTCGTAAAGCGCCGTGGGCAGCAGCCAGAAGCCAATTCCCACCGCGCCGAAAACAATGCCGGCAAGCGCCCATTTCAACGACCAGTTGAAGGTATAAAACCGCCGGTAATGCACGAGCACGCCGAGGACGACGAGCGTCTGGATCGGATAGACAAACTGCGCCGGGTCCTGCCGCCACCACGGCGCGTCCGGGTGCTTCCACTCGACGGCCGCGCCGACGAGCATCAGCAGAATCATGAACCCCATGAACACCGCGAACGGCACCACGTGCGCCCGCGTGAGCTGCTCGGGATCGGAGACCTGCGGTTGCGCGCTCATGGCGATCAGAGCCTGCCCACGAAGCGCTCGATTCGATCGGTCGCGGTGCGGATGTCGTCGAAGGCGGTGGCGTAGCAGCAGCGCAGGAAACCCTCGCCGGAAGCTCCGAAGGCGCTGCCCGGCACGCAGGCGACGTTCTCCTCTTCCAGCAGTTTCATCGCGAACTCCTTGCTCGTTAGGCCGGTGCTGCGGATGTCCGGGAAGACGTAGAACGCGCCGCCCGGTAGGTGGCAGTCGAGTCCGATCTCGTTGAGCCGCTTGACCAGGAAATCGCGGCGCTGGTGATAGCTGTTACGCATTTCGATCATCGCGGGCTGGCCGTTTTCGAGCGCCTCGATGGCGGCGTTCTGGCTCATGATCGGCGCGCAGAGCATCGAGTATTGGTGGATTTTCATCATCGCCTCGATGATCGGCTGCGGCGCGCAGGCATACCCTAACCGGAAGCCGGTCATCGCGAACGCCTTGGAGAATCCATGCAGCAGGATCGTGCGCTCCTTCATCCCCGGCAGCGAGGCGATGGAGACGTGCGGCTCGGTTTCGTCGTAGCGGAGCTCGCTGTAGATCTCATCCGTCATCACGATCAAGTCATGCTCGATGGCGAGCTTGGCGATGCCTTCGAGATCCTCGCGGGAGGCGCAGGCGCCGGTCGGGTTGGTCGGGAAATTGATAAAAATGATCCGGGTCCGCGGCGTGATGACGGCGGCGACTTGCTCCGGTTTCAGCGAGAACGCGTTTTCCTTGGTCGTCAGCACCGGCACCGGCACGCCGTGCGCCATGACGATGCTCGGGCTGTAGGAAACGTAGCAGGGCTCGTGGTAAATCACCTCGTCGCCGGGATTGAGCAGCGCGCGCAGGGCGATGTCGATGGCCTCGGAAACACCGACCGTCACAAGCACCTCGGTCGCCGGCTCGTAGCTGACATGGAAAAAACTCTCGACGTATTTGGAAATCGATTTGCGCAGCGAGAGCAGGCCGAGATTGGAGGTGTAGGTGGTCTGGCCTTTTTCGAGCGAGTAGATCGCCGCTTCGCGGATGTGCCATGGCGTGACGAAGTCAGGCTCGCCGACGCCGAGCGAGATGACGTCGTCGCGACCTTGGACGAGTTCGAAAAAGTCGCGGATTCCCGAGCGCGGGATCGAGGCGACGTTGGTGGCGATTTTCGCTTGATAGTCCATGGCAAAGCCCGCCGGACGGCGGGCGGGAATCTCAGCGGGCTGAGCCGCCCCCGTCAATCCCCGGGGCGGGCTTTTATTTGGCGGGCGAATAAGTCCGTGAAACTGGAGAAGACCGAAATTCTCTGCCGACGGTTCCCGGGCTGTTCGGTTCGCGCCGCGTGCCCGTCAAAAACCCCTAAGCCGGAAAAACCGCCAAAAGTTGCTGGATTTTCCCGTCCTTTCGCCTCTCAGTCGGTGGCAGCCATGTTTGTCATTTCGATCGCCGCCCTCAAACACAACAGCCGGATTTTGCGCGAGGTGAAGGAGGCCGCCGGCTGCCATCTTGTCCTCGCGCTCAAGGGCTTTTCCTGCTGGAAGGCGTTCCCGTATTTCCGCGACGATCTCGACGGCTGCTGCGCGTCCGGCTTGTGGGAAGCCTGGCTGGCGCGGGATTATTTCCAAAAACACATTGTCACCTATTCTCCGGCTTACGACGAGGGCGACATCGCGGCGCTTTGCGGCTTCACCGATCACCTCGATTTCAACTCGCTCTCGCAGTGGTTCCGCTTCCGCGAAATGGTCATGGCGCATCCCCGCTTCAAAAACGGCGAGCTGCTTTGCGGACTCCGCATCAACCCGCAATGCTCGACCGGAGAAACCCCGCTCTACGACCCCTGCGTCGCCGGATCGCGCCTCGGCATCACCGCGGAACAACTCGCCGGTGCCGACCTAACCGGACTCTCCGGCCTCCACTTCCACACGCTCTGCGAGCAAAACTCGGACGACCTCGAAAAGACCCTCGCCGCCGTCGATGAAAAATTCGGCCACCTGCTGCGCTCGCCGCAATTCACCTATCTGAACATGGGCGGCGGCCACTGGATCACCAAGCCGTTCTACGACCGCGAGCGCCTCGTCTGCCTCGTCCGGGAAGCCCGGGAGAAATACCAGGTGGATGTCTGGTTAGAACCCGGCGAGGCCGTCGCCATCCATACCGGAGTCCTGCGCGCCACCGTGATGGATGTCTTCGAATCCGCCGGCCACCGCCTCGCCATCCTCAGCATTTCCGCCACCGGCCACATGCCCGACGTCATGGAAATGCCCTACCGCCCGGATGTTTTCCTGGTCGATTCCGCGCCATCGGATGGCAAACCCGCCGTCGTTTTCGAAGGTGAGAACTATCACCCCGCCGGCGATCTATCTTCCAACTCAACATCCAAAATCCAAAATCCAAAATCATACACCTACCGTCTCGGCGGACCAACCTGTTTGGCCGGCGATGTCATGGGCGACTTCTCATTCCACCGCGAACTCAAGATCGGCGACGTCTTGGTGTTCGACGACATGGCGCACTACACGATGGTCAAGACGACGACGTTCAACGGCGTCAAACACCCGGCCATCGCGCTGCAGCATGAGAATGGGGAAATCGAAGTGATCCGCGAGTTCACCTACGCCGACTTCCGCGACCGGCTTTCCTAACTCACCCATGATGAAGACTGCGATCACCCTTTGCCAAGTCCCGGAAGCCGTCGCCGGCCCGTTTGTCCTGCGCACGCCGCTGCCGGAAGCCTTCGCCACCGCCGCCGCCATCGGCTTCGATGCGGTGGAGCTTTTTCTACCGGGTCCGGATTTCATCACCGTGGACGAGGTGAAATCACTGGCCGTCACGCACGGACTCACGATCGCCGCCGTCGGAACGGGTGCCGGGATGCTGCGCCACGGGCTGTCCATCACCGCTGCGGACGCGGAAAAGCGCGAGGCTGCCATGAACTTCGTGCTCGCGATGATCGACTTCGGTGGCCGACTCGCAGCCCCGGCGATCCTCGGCTCGATGCAAGGCACAGGTTCGCTCGAACTACTAACCACCGGCCTGCGCCGCTGCGGCGAACGTGCGGCGACTCACGGCGTGCCATTCATCTACGAACCGCTCAACCGCTACGAGACCAACCTCTTCAACCGGCTGGGAGACGCCGCGAAATTCATCGAACTCCACGATCTGAAAAACGTCGTGCTCCTCGCCGACCTCTTCCACATGAACATCGAGGAACGCGATCTCCCGGCCGCCATCCGCGAGGTGGGCAAGCACATCGGCCACGTCCATTTCGCCGACTCGAACCGCAAGGCGATGGGCTTCGGACACACCGACGCCAAACAGGTGATTGCAGCCCTGCGGGAAATCCAATATTCAGGCTACCTCTCCGCCGAAATCTTCCCGCTGCCCGATCCCGAAACCGCCGCCCGTCAGACGATTTCCTCCATCCAATCCCTTCGATAACATGAAAACACGTCCACTCGGTAAAACCGGCATCGACCTGCCCATCCTCTCGTTCGGAGCCTCCTCGCTCGGCGCGGAATTCCGCTCCATCACGCTCGAAGAGGCGATGCTCTCGACGAAAACCGCCATCGACCTCGGCATGAACTTCATCGACACCTCGCCGTTCTATGGACGCGGAATGTCGGAAATCATGCTCGGCCTCGGGCTGAAAGGAATCCCACGCGACAACTACTTGCTAGGCAGCAAACTCGGTCGCTACTCGGACATCCACTTCGATTTCTCGGCCAGGCGCGTGGAGGAATCGCTGCACGTTTCGCTCCAGCGCCTCGGCACTGATCATCTCGATGTCTTGTTGCTGCACGATGTGGAGTTCGTGCCGCTCCAACAGATCTGGGAGGAAACTCTTCCCGCCGTGCTCAAGCTCAAGCAACAGGGAAAAGTCCGCGCCATCGGGTTTTCCTGCTATCCGCTCAAGACCTTCAACACCGTGCTCGATCATGTGGAAAACGATATCGACTGCGTGCTTTCCTACAACCGCTACACGCTGCAAAACACTTCGTTCGTCGATGATCTCCTGTCGCGCCTCGAAGCGAAAAACATCGGTGTGATCAACGCCGGCCCGTTCTCCGCCCGCCTCCTCACCAACGCGCCGCTGCCCGACTGGCTCAAGGAACCCGAGGAAGTCAAAGCCGCCGCCCGTGCTGCCGCCAAGCTCTGCGCCGACCGCGGCGTGGACATCGCCCAGCTTGCCATCCAGTTTTCCTGCGAACACCCCGGCCTTGCCACCACCATCGCCGGTTCCGCGAATCCCGCTAACATCCGCAAGTGGGCGGAGTGGCTGGAGCAGCCTATCGACCGGGCGCTGCTCGCCGATGTGCTCGCGATTTTCGCCCCGGTCAAAAACTTGGGCCACCTCGAAGGCCTTCCCGAAAACAACTGATGCAAGCCATTCAATTCACCTCACCCAAGGAAATCAACATCGTCGATCTGCCTGAGCCGGCCGCGCCCGGCCCGGGCGAAGCGCTCGTCCGCACCCACCGCATGGGCATCTGCGGCACCGACCTTGCCTGCTATCTCGGCAAGTTTCCGTTCTTCGCCTATCCGCGCACACCCGGCCATGAGTTGGGACTGGAAGTCGTCGCCGTGGCGGGTGACGTGACGAACGTGAAACCCGGCGACAAGTGTTCGTTAGAGCCTTACGTCAACGATCCGGCTTCCCCGACCTCGCAAAAAGGAAACTCCAACTGCTGCCCCGGCGTGCAGGTCATCGGCGTCCACAACAACGGCGGCCTCCGTAAAGGTGTTTTCGCAGTGCCCGCCCGCAAGCTCCATCCGGGAAACGATCTTTCCTATGACCAGCTCGCGCTCGTAGAGACGCTTGCCATCGGCTACCACGCCGTGCAGCGCGGAAATCCCCAACCCGGCGAGACCGTGCTCGTCATCGGCGCGGGGCCTATCGGACTCGCGTGTTTGGAATTCCTCAAGCTGATGGATGTGAAGACCATCGTCATGGACATGGTTCAGAGCCGTCTGGATTTCTGTCAGAAGAACCTCGGCATCCAGCACGCCATGAAGTTCCAGCCGGATGACTCCCATCTCGCCGAACTTGAGAAAATCACCGGCGGCCAACTGGCGGATGTCGTCATCGACGCCACCGGCAGCCCGAAGTCGATGTCCACCTGTTTCAACTACGCCGCCTTCACCGGCCGCGTCGTGTATGTGGGGATCACCACTTCCGCCCTAACCTTCCAGCACGCTCCCGTTTTCCATCGGCGTGAAATCACGCTGCTCGCCTCGCGCAACGCGCTGCCGGAGGATTTCGACAACATCATCCAGTTGATCCGCGACGGAAAAATCGACACCAACCTCTGGATCACCCACCGCATCGCTTTCGAAGAAGTGCCCGCGGAGTTCGAAAAATTCACCGATCCCGCACTCGGCGCGATCAAAGCCATCATTGAAGTTCGATAATCCAATCCGCCAAATTTTTTTTAACCACTGATTTCACTGATGACACTGATTTTAAAGAGGTGGAATCCGTAGGTTCTTCAATCAGTAAATCAGTGGTCAATTCTTCTACACTACCATGAAAACATGTCCTAAATACACCTTCGGAGTCGGCGATCGATTCGCCAACGGAGCCCACGCGCAACTCACCGCGTTCATCGAGGCCAAACAACTCGGCATCGACATCACGCCGGTCTGGAACAAGTCGAACCGCGAGCACAACATCATCGGCTCCGAGCCGGTCCAGACCCGCCAGGCCGCCGACAAGGCGGTGGCCGACCTCGGCTGGACGGGCGAATATCTGTTGGACGCCGACCACATCAACCTCTCCACCGTGGACCGCTTCGTCGCGCCCTGCGATTTCTTCACGCTCGACGTCGCGGACGACATCGGTGAAGCCGCCGATCCGGCGGATGTTAGTGCGTTCATCGCGAAACATCCCGAGCTGATCGGCTCCGTCGCCATCGAAGGTATTTCCGAGCCGTTCGAAATCACCCGCGCGGATGTGGAAAAAACCGCGAACCAGTTCCTCAAGGCCACCCAGAAGGCCGCCGCCATCTATCAACACATCGTCGCGGCGAAGGGTGGCGTGGACAATTTTGTTACCGAGGTTTCCATGGACGAAACCGACAGCCCGCAGACTCCGCCGGAGTTGCTTGTCATCCTCGCCGCGATCGCCGACCAGGGCATCCCGATTCAGACGATCGCGCCGAAGTTCACCGGCCGCTTCAACAAGGGCGTCGATTACGTCGGCGATCCGCTGCAGTTTGAAAAAGAGTTCAACGACGACCTCGCCGTCATCGCACATGCCATCAAGACCTACGGCCTGCCCGCGACGTTGAAGCTTTCCGTTCACTCCGGCTCTGACAAGTTCTCGATCTATCCATACATCAAGAAGGCCATTCAGCGCACCGGTGCCGGTCTTCACATCAAGACCGCCGGGACGAACTGGCTGGAGGAAATCGTCGGCCTCGCGGAAGCCGGCGGCGAAGGACTCGTCCTTGCCAAACAGATCTACGCGAAGGCGCTGGAGAAAAAGGAAGCGCTCTGCGAGCCCTACGCCACCGTCATCGACATCAAGGACACCAATCTTCCTTCCGCCGAGGAAGTCAACGGCTGGACCAGCACGCAGTTCACCGACGCGCTCCGCCACATCCCGACCAACCCCGGCTACAACGCGGACCTCCGCCAACTCCTGCACGTCGGATTCAAGATCGCCGCGCAACTCGGCGACACCTACATCCAGGCGCTCAAGGACCACTCGGAAGTGGTCGCGAAGAACGTCACCGGCAACCTGCTGGACCGCCACATGAAGCCGCTGTTCTTATAAGGAGGGTGGACACTCCTGTCCGCTTGGCCAATGAGAGGTGAAAGCGAAGTGCTTCAGCGCGTTTCATTTCACCCCGCATTGGCCTACGACAAAAGTGTCGTAGCTCCTTAAGCCCGTGACGGCATTTTCTTTGTCATTCCCCAAATTTCCCTCAACCTCGCTTCCTCATGATTGACCGCATCCTCGCCAAGCGCATTGTCCCCGTCGTCGTCCTTGACCGTGTCGAATCCGCCGAACCGCTCGCCGAAGCATTGCTCGCTGGCGGTCTCGACATCATGGAAATCACCTTCCGCACCTCGGCCGCGGAGGAATCCATTCAGCGCATCGCCGCGCGCTTCCCGGAGATCCTGCTCGGTGCCGGAACGCTGCTTGAAATGGACCAGGTCAAGCGCGCCAAGGATGCCGGAGCCGTCTTCGGCCTTGCCCCCGGCCTCAATCCTAACATTATCGCCGCCGCCAACGAGATCGGCCTGCAGTTCTCCCCCGGCGTGATGACTCCCAGCGATGTGGAACTCGCGCTCTCGCTCGGTTGCAAGCTGCTCAAGTTTTTCCCCGCCGAAGTCGCGGGTGGCGTGAACATGCTCAAGGCGCTCGCCGGTCCCTACTGCCACACCGGCGTTAGATTCATCCCTACCGGTGGAGTTTCCCTGGGAAACCTGGCAGCCTATCTGAAGCTCCCCGTCGTCGCCGCCATCGGTGGTTCGTGGATGGTGGACAAGCAGCTCGTCAACGACGGCAAGTGGGCGGAAATCACCCGCATCACCAAAGAGGCCCTCGAAGCCGCAGCAGCGGTGTGACAAAAGTATGATCGCAGGCATTGAACTGGGCGGAACGAAAACCGTCGTCGCGATCGTCTCCCCGTCACGCATCATCGTCGGCGGCGGAGTCTGTCAGGCGGAGGGCTTGCACCGGAAAATCAACGCGCGGTTGATAGAAATCGCCGCGGGTTATTTTTCTCCGGTGTTAGGAGGCGACTATGTCGTGCCACCTGCGCTCGGCCAGCAAGCCGGGATTTGCGGAGCCTTGCTGCTGGCGGATTGTGTCTCGGTTGTCTCAGCCGGGTTCATTGTCTCCGCTTCCGGCTGAGACAGCCGGGACACTTTACAGGATTTCCCTAACGAATTTTTCCTTTTCAAAAATCGAGAACGCCCCCGGCTCTTCGCCGGTGCCGAGGAAGCGCGGCGGGATGCCGAGCTGGTCGTGGATGGTCACGGCGATGCCGCCTTTTCCCGAACCGTCGAGCTTGGTCACGATGAGTCCGTCGAGCGGGCTGGCCTTGTGGAATTCCTTCGCCTGTTGGAGCGCGTTAGAGCCGGTGGTGGCGTCCACGACCAGCAGCGTGAGGTGCGGCGCGGTCTCGTCCTGCTTGGCGAGCGTGCGGCGGATTTTCCCGAGTTCTTCCATCAGGTTGTGGCGGGTGTGGATTCGGCCGGCGGTGTCGCAGATGAGGAACTGCGTTTGGTCAGCGATGGCTTTCTGATGGGCGTGGAAACAGACGGACGACGGGTCGGCGTTCGGGTTGCCCGTCACGACCGGAAGTTTCAGGCGCTCACCCCAGCGCTGGAGCTGCTCGACGGCGGCGGCGCGGAAGGTGTCGGCGGCGGCGAGGATCACGGAATGGCCGCGCTGGTGCAGCCAAAGGCCGAGTTTCGCGGACGAGGTGGTTTTGCCGGTGCCGTTCACGCCGACGACGAGGATCACGAACGGCTTCCCATCGGCGCGCGGCGTGGGTGGCGGAGAATTTTCCGGCAGTCGTTTGGAAATGTGGCGGCGAGTGGTTTCCACCACGTCATCTGCAGAAACTTCGCGGCCGAGGTCGCGGAGTTCGTCGATGATCGAGGTGCTCATGCGGACGCCGAGATCGGCGCTGATGAGGTCGGCCTCGAGGTCGTCCCAATCGATTTCCGCGCGATTGGTGATCTTGTTAAGTAGGGATTTGAAAAAGCCAGCCATGGGTGCGCGGCGACACTAGCCGCGGGATGGGGCGGGTCAATGGGATTGCAGATGGCGGGCGGCTGATTTACGGATGTCCGGATGAGACAGTGGATTTTGGGAATCGGGATCTTGGTGGTGACGGGTTTTGGCGTTTGGTATGGGCTGGAACTCCGGGCGCGGAGTTGGGAAGGGAAGTGGCGCGCGTTTGTGAATCAATGGGAGGCCAAGGGGGAGTCGTTCGGAGTGGAGGAGAATTTGCCGGCGACAATGGCGGATGATGATGAATTCGCATCTCACCCGTGGATCCGGCGGATTGCGGCGGATGATCCCGAAGTGCTCGAGCGACTTCGGGAAATGGAACCCGAAACGGTCGCGGGGTATCCGGAGTGGCAGGCGACGGAGGCGGCCGAGGATGTGGCTGCGCCGATGCCGGTGGAATTGGCGGAGCGGCTTCGCAAGCACGCTGCCGGATTCAGGCAAGAGCTGGATGCGTTTGCGGATGCGCTGCGGAGGCCCGGCTGCCGGATCAGTCCGGTCGATGCGGAAGGTTCGCCGACATTTGCGGGTTGGGTGAAACAGCTGACTCCGCTGTGTCATCTTTTGGAGGGTTTGTCCCATGCCGCGATTGCGATGGATGATTCCACGGCGTTTACCGAGGCGATTGAAATTTCACTGCGGGCGGGCGAGAAGCTGCGGGCTTCAAATGTAATGCTGCCCGTCGTCGTGGGCTGCGGTTTTGAGGTGGCGGCTTATCAGTCGCTCCGGAGCGTGCCGGTGCCAGACGTTTGGACGCGGGACGAGCCGTTGAAATGGATGGCCGCGCTCGACTACCGCAGGCGGAGTCTCGAAGACGAATATGTCGCCGTCGCGAGAGCGGAGCGCGGGTTGTTTCTCGGGATATTCGCCAAGTTAGAGAAAGCCCCGGCCGGGGAAGCTGCGATTCCTCGATTCGATCTGTTACGCCGTGTTTTTATTGCCCGTGCCAAGCTGACACCTTGCGAGGCGATGCAAGGGATGTTGCTCGCTGCGGGTGGGAAAATGGGTGCGCCCGTGGATTTGGAGCGCATCGCACGTTTTGAAACCTACTCCGGACACAAGCGCCACAAGAGCGATCCTGCGTTGGATTTTGGTCTCTGGATGTTGGTGGGAGCTCGCCGGGGGATTCATGCAGCGCTGCTCGTTCAGGAGAGCGACCGGGCTGCCATTCGGAAAAAATTGAGTGAAGCGCGATGAGCGCGCGGCGGTAAGACTCTTCTCTTGCGTCTTGTGTCTTGAAGTCTTCTGTCTTTGTCTTTCTCCCCGATGCCCAAGATCCGAGTGCTCTCCGACATTCTCGCCAGCCAGGTGGCGGCGGGCGAGGTGGTCGAGCGCCCGGCCTCGGTGGTCAAGGAGCTGGTGGAAAACAGCATCGACG
>CAMDLP010000027.1 GCA_945901795.1 Akkermansia muciniphila
TTGGAAGTCGGCGTCATCATCGTGGAAGCGGTGCTGCTCCTCGGCTTCGCGTTCCCACTCTGGGCCGAGCGCGTGGACAGCTGGAAGGACGTGCAAAACCTCAACCCGGTGCGTGTCCGCGTCGTCGGCTGGCAGTTCGGCTGGACCTATCACTACGCGGGAGCCGACAACAAGTTCGGCCGGGTGGATCCGAACCTCATCTCGGGCTCCAACGATCTCGGCATCGACTACACCGATCCCAACGCACTGGACGATTTCACCAGCCCGATCCTCAAGCTCCCCGTCAACCAGCCTGCCGTGCTCAACATCGGCACCAAGGACGTGATTCACAACTATTCCATCATTCCGATGCGCATCCAGCAGGACGCCATTCCGGGGCGGGAAATCCCGATGTGGTTTACGCCGATCAAGCATCTAGAAACCTTCGTCGTCTGCGGCCAGCTCTGCGGCGAAGGCCATGGCAACATGGTTGGTTCCATGGAAGTAATTCCCAAGGACCAATATGATACTTGGTATAAGAGCCAGACCGAGGCGGCCTTGAAGGCAAACAGCCCCAAGCCGGCCGCTCCGGCGACCGCGCGGAACTGACCATCCCCTCGTGGCTGACATCACCGAGATCGACCGCGAGGATTTCCGCAACCTCCTCATCGAGATCGGCAAGACGCGGATTCCTTTTGGTAAATTTGGGATCAAAGCCTATCCACCCGCCGGAGTTCCAATCATGGATCTGCCGCCGGAATACCTGAGCTGGTTTCAGGAACGCGGCTTCCCCAAGGGCCGCCTCGGCGAGCTGATGGCCCAAGTCTGCGAGATCAAATCCGTCGGCATGGATTCTATCTTCGATCCGATCCGCCAGATGAACGGCGGTCGCTTCCGCCTCCAGCCCGCGCGGCGGAAGTCGTTTGATTTTGAGTGAGGCGAAGTTCCAGAAATCACATGGCTGATTTCTAATTGAAGAGCATCTGCGGGATTTCCTCAAGGACAGGATCAACCGTCACTTCAAGGAGAAGAACATCGAGCTCAACCTCAAATACATCGACCCGAGCATATCATCCGCAGTGTGCCGGCCGCGCCCGAGGACCGGGTTTTCTGCCTGAATCTGGGTCGCCACGCCGTCCATGCCGGGATGGCGGGCAAGACCGGCATGGTGGTCGCCCGCTGGCACCAGCGCTTCGTCCATCTGCCGATGAGCCTCGTTACCCGGGGTCGCCGGAAGGTCGATCCTAACGGCGATCTTTGGCGCTCGGTGGTGGAACTCACCGGCCAGCCCGCAAAAATGGGAGTCTGAATTTTTGGGATCTGTTGCTACGTTTTTGAATCTTTACATCTCCACGTGGCTCGTGGAAACATTAGGTACTTTGCTGGAAATTCCTCCCACATCGATCAACCCCATACTGCCATGATCAAGCCTAAGCTCATCAAACAATTCCTCGTCGAACCCGGGACCGAGGTGAATCTGAAAAATTACGTCACCGACTGGACGGAAACCGACGAGGCGAAGGAACTCGGCAAGGACGTCATCAAGGAGCGAGCCGCGCATATTCTCGAGGAAAACCGCGGGCATCTCGACTCCGCCCAGGAGCTGCTCTACGCCAGCGACACCCACTCCGTGCTGCTGATTTTCCAAGCGATGGACGCGGCGGGCAAGGACGGCACCATCCGCCACGTCATGTCCGGGGTGAACCCGCAGGGCTGCCAGGTTTTCAGTTTCAAGAAGCCGTCCGCCGAGGAATTGGATCACAATTTCCTCTGGCGCTACATGAAAGCACTGCCCGAGCGCGGTCGCATCGGCATCTTCAATCGTTCGTATTACGAGGACGTGCTCGTCGTCAAAGTCCACCCGGAATGGCTCGGACCGGGCCAGCCCGCCAAGCCGGATGATAAGTTCTGGGAGAAGCGCTACGAGGACATCAATAGTTTTGAAAAACATCTGTCGCGCAACGGCACGCTGGTGCTCAAGTTCTTCCTCCACGTCTCGAAGGACGAGCAGAAGCGGCGCTTTCTCGAACGTCTGACCAACACCGAAAAGCACTGGAAATTCTCCGGGGCGGATCTGGAGGAGCGCGAGCACTGGAAGTCCTATCAAAAGGTGTTCGCGGAGGCCATTTCCGCCACCAGCACCAAGCGCGCGCCATGGTATGTCATCCCGGCGGACCGCAAATACGTGGCCCGCGCCTTGGTCGCTGACATCATCGCCACCGCCATCCAGGATCTCAAACTGGAGTTCCCCAAAGTGACGCCGGAAAAAATGGCCGTGCTCGAAGCCGCGCGGGAAAAGCTTGAGGGCAAGGATAAGGATCAGAAAGCCGAGTCGTGACGGATTCTCCATCACCTGCGGCTGCCCTGGCGCGGCATATTCCCGCCATCGGCTGGCTGCGCAGCTATCAGTTCGCGTGGTTGCGCGGTGATGTCGTCGCCGGAATCACGCTGTGCGCCTACCTGATGCCAGCGGGAATCGGCGATGCATCGCTCGCCGGCCTGCCGCCCGAGTCCGGGCTTTACGCGTGTATTTTCTCCGGCCTGGTGTTCTGGTTGTTCACCAGCTCCCGGCAGACTTCGGTCACGGTCACCTCGGCTATTTCGCTGCTGGTGGGTTCCTCGCTCGGTGCCATCACCGGTGGCGATCCCGCACGGTTTGGTGTGCTCGCGGCGGGCACTGCGGTGTTGGTGGCCGCGCTCGCGTTGGTTGCCCGCTTGGTTCGTGCGGGCGGCATCGTGAACTTCATTTCCGAGACCGCGCTTCTCGGATTCAAGACCGGCGTCGCGCTCTATCTGGCGAGCACTCAGCTGCCGAAACTCTGCGGTTTCAAAGGTTCCCACGGCGATTTCTGGGAGCGCTCCGACCATTTCATTCGCCATCTGCGCGATACCAATCTTGCCTCACTCGCGGTGGGCGGCGGCGCTCTCATCATTTTGCTTCTTGGAAAAAAATTCCTCAAGAACCGACCTGTCGGGCTGCTGGTGGTGGTCGGCAGCCTCGTCCTCGGAGCGACCGCCGACCTCGGCGGACATGGCGTGAAGTTGCTAGGCGAGGTGCCGCAGGGGTTTCCCGCATTCGGGCTGCAAGGCCTGCATTGGAGTGACATCAACACCCTATTGCCGCTGGCGATGGCTTGCTTCCTCCTCGGCGCGGTGGAAACCGCGGCGATCGGCCGGATGTTCGCGCGCAAGCACGGCTATCGGCTCGATAGCGACCAGGAGTTTCTCGCCCTCGCCGGGGCGAATCTAGCAGCCGGCTTTGGTCAGGGATTTCCTACCAGCGGCGGCATGTCGCAGTCGCTGGTCAACGAGACGGGAGGCGCACGCACGCCGCTTTCCGGACTCATCGCGGCGGTGCTGATGCTGCTGGTCACCGTCTTTCTGTCAGGGATGTTGCGCTACCTGCCGCAGCCGGTGCTGGCCGCCATCGTGCTCGTCGCGGTCACCGGACTGTTCCAACTCACCGCCTTGAAACGCGTCTGGCACTTCAGCCACAGCGAGTTCGCGGTGGCGCTGACGGCGCTGCTAGGCGTGCTTGGATCAGGATTGCTCATGGGCGTGCTCTTCGGGGCGATCATCTCGGTGTTGCTGCTGCTCCGCCGTGGTGCGCGCCCGCACACCACCGAGCTCGGCCGTGTCCCCGGCACCGAATATTTCGCCGACATGATCCGCCATCGGGCGAACGAACGCGTCCCGGAGACCTTCATTTTCCGTGCCGACGGGGCGCTGCTTTACTTCAATACGGAATACGTTAGCGACCAGTTCTTCGCCTTGCTCAACTCCCGCGGCAAGGATGTCAAACTGGTGGTTGTTTTCCTCGGCACCGTGCCTCAGCTGGATCTAGCAGGCGTCGAGTTGCTCACTGAAATCCGTGAGACGGTGATCGGGCGGGGGATGGACTTCCGCCTAGCCGAAGCCCACAGCGGCGCCCGCGAAACCCTGCGCCGCGCCGGATTCGAGAAAGAATACGGTCCGGTCGAAGCCGATCAAACGGTGGCGACCGTCATCCGCCGCTGGGAGGAGGCGATGTGATCCTCACAGCGCCGGGTGATGAATTCAATCCGCCGGGGGGCGATCAGATCTTGATGTCGATGATCGCGCGTTTGCGCTTGGATTCGATCCAGCGCTCGTATTGCGCGGAGGTCTTTTTCTTATTGACCCGTTGTTCGATGATTTCGCGGACTTTGTCATCAAGAGGAGGTGCTGGGCCGAGATCGATTTTGATCGGTTTGACGAGGGTGAATCCCTGAGGGTCTAGCAGCGGGCCGGTGACTTTTCCAACAGGTGAGTCGAAAATGATGGCTGCGAACTCGGGCGACAAGTCAGTGCGAGGGACGTTTTCCTGGATGCCTCCAGTTTCCGCGAAAGCGTCTTTCGAGTAGGTCTTGGCAAGCTCAGTGAAGTCCTTGCCTTCCGCCGCTTGCCTGGCGACGTCTTCGCTCAGGGCCAACTGGGTTTCCGGAGTGGCCAGCGGATTCTGCGGGTCCGAGGCGGGGATGAAAATCTTCTGGAAGGTGATCACGTCCTTGGTGACGTCGCGGAGCGATGCTTGGATCTCGCTGTATTCCTTTTCGATCTCGTTAGGAAGCGGAGGCGGGGCGTCTGAGAACTGCTGGGAGCGCATGGCTTGGACGACCATTTTTTCGCGGGTCATCTCGCGGTAGCCTTCCATGGTCAGGCGGCTGCGCTTGAGCTCCTCGCGGAATTTTACCTCGTCGCCGTTATAAAGTTCGCGCATTTGGCGCTTGATCTCCTCGTCGATCAAGTTGGGCCTGATCGACGCACCTAACTGTTTGAACTCGTCGAGGATGATCTGGCGATCGACCAGTTCCTGGACGATGTTGGCTTTGGTCTCCTTGAACTTGGCCTCGAATTGCGGGCCTCTGCGCGGAAACTGGGTAGTCAGTTGGGCGTAAACCGGGGCCAGCATGAAGGAAACTTGGTTCTTGGTGACAACCCGACCGTTGACCTTGGCGGCGATGCCGTTGACCTCGATCGGGCCTGCCGGACGTTGGGGCGGCGCTTGCTGCGCGGAGGCTGCGGTGGCTGCAAAAATTGCGCCGGAAATGACCAGTGGCAGAGCGAGACGCGGATTCATGAGGATGTTGTGGGAAATCAAAAGTTTTGCAGCAGGGTCACTGCTTCGGAGAGTTTTCCTTGGGGACTTGCCGATTGCAAGCGGGGAAACCGACGACCTTCGAGAAGGATGTAATCTCCATTCCGATGAAGCATCAGCCGTTGGCCGCTGATTTCCACCGAGGCGATTCCCTCGGCGGCGGCGAGTGCTTTGATGCGGGTGATTTCAAGCAGTCGGGCGGCTGCATCGGGAATCCGGCCGAAGCGGTCGCGCCACAAGGTTTCCAGCGCGTCGATGGCCTTCAGCGTGCCGGCTTCGGAAATTTCCCGGTATGCGGTGATGCGGACCTTGGTTTCCTCCAGCCACGCGGCGGGCAAAAACGCCGGCAGCACCAGCTTGGGATCTTCTCGTGCGTAAGCGGTCTCGCTGAACGCGATGAAGTCCGCCTTGAAACTCGTCTCGCCGCGCGGCGCGTCCTTGCGGCCCTTGAGCCGGTCCACCGACTGGCGGAGGAGTTGGCAATAGAGCTCGAAACCGATCTGTGAGATGTGGCCGGATTGTTTGGTGCCGAGCAGGTTTCCCGCGCCGCGGATTTCGAGGTCCTTCATCGCGATTTTGAAGCCGGAGCCGAGCGCGGTGTATTCCTTGATCGCGTTGATCCGCTTGCGCGCGTCGCCCACGGTCATCATGTCGCGCGGCAGCAGCAGGATGGCATAGGCTTTTTCGCCCGCCCGGCCGACGCGGCCGCGGAGTTGATAGAGATCGGCCAGGCCGAAGCGGTCGGCGCGGTCGATGAGGATGGTGTTGGCGTTGGGGATGTCGATGCCGGTCTCGATGATGGTGGTGGCTAACAGGACATCCGCCTCGCCCTTGACGAAGGCGTGCATGACCACTTCCAGATCGTCCTTGTCCATCTGGCCGTGGCCGATGAGCACCTTGGCCTCGGGCACCAGTTCGCGGATTTTCGACGCCATCATGTCGATGGTCTTCACCCGGTTGTGAAGGAAAAAAGTCTGCCCGCCCCGTTTCATCTCGCGGCGGATCGCGTCGCGGATGATGCGTTCGTCGTAGGCGCAAACCGTCGTGGAAACCGGCACCCGGTTCGGCGGCGGGGTGTCAATGGTGGACATGTCGCGCGCGCCCATTAACGCCATGTAGAGTGTGCGAGGGATCGGTGTGGCGGAGAGGGTTAGCACATCCACCTGCCTGAAGAGCTGTTTGAACTTCTCCTTGTGCGCCACGCCGAAGCGCTGCTCTTCATCCACCACGACCAGCCCGAGATCCTTGAATTTCACGTCGCCGGAAACCAACCGGTGCGTGCCGATGACCAGGTCCACCGAGCCGTCTTCCAGGCCGGCGATGGTATCTCTCACTTCGGACGCCGTGCGGAAGCGGTTTAACAGATCGATGCGGATCGGATAGTCAGACATCCGTTCGCGGAAGGTCCGCCAGTGTTGTTCTGCCAGAACCGTGGTCGGCACCAGAATGGCGACTTGTTTGCCGCTGGTGATCGCCTTGAACGCGCCGCGGATGGCGACTTCGGTTTTCCCGAATCCGACGTCGCCGCAGATCAGCCGGTCCATCGGGCGCGGGGATTCGAGGTCGAGCTTCGTTTCATCGATCGCGCGGCGCTGGTCGGTCGTCTCGGTGTAGTGGAACGAGCGCTCGAACTCCCACATCCACCGCGAATCCGGCGGATGGGCGAAACCGACTTCACCCTGGCGTTCCGCCTGCACCCGCAGCAACTGCGCGGCGTAGTCCATGATCGACTTCTCCGCCGCCTTGCGCGCGGTCTTCCAGGCGGCTCCGCCAAGTTTGTTAAGTTCCGGCGTCTTGCCGCCGAGGCCCACGTATTTCCCGACCAAGTGTGCCTGCTCCAGCGGCACGCCGAGCTGCACGCCGTCGCGGTATTCCAAAACCAGTTCGTCCCCCTCGTCTCCCTGTTGGATGCCCTTGAAGCGGCCGATGCCGTATTCGTAATGCACCACCAGATCCCCTTCCTCCATCTCGTCGATGGTCGCGCGGGCGCGTGCGGCGCGGGCTTTTTCCAACAGCGACCGCCGCGGTCCGCCGGGCGTCCGGTAGCGGCCGAACAGCTCGGACGAGGAAAGCACCGCGAGCTTGGAAACCGGCACGGTGAAACCGGCCAGCAATTCACCGCGGATTGGAATCAGCCCGAGATCGCGCTCCAGATCTTTTCCTGCCAGTTCGGCAAATCGTTCTTCCTCGCCCCGGTTGCCGAAGACCATCGCGATGTCCCAGCCGTCGCGTTTCCAGTCGTTGAGCTGGCGGAAGAAATTCTCCCGCCGCGTTTCCTCCAGCACGAAATCCCCCGCCTCGAAGGTCCCCAGCGGACTGCCGTAACAGGCCAGCGTGTCATCTTCCGTGCTGTTAAATTCCGCCGCGCCTTCGAGGATGCGGACGTCGGGTTTCTCGATCTCCGCGCCGAACGAAATGATGAGATCCGTCTTCCGTCGATAATCAGCGACGGTCGCCTCCGACGACGGCTCGGCGAGTAACAGATTCGACTCCAACAGCTTTGCGGTCGAAGCCTGCGAATCGAGATCGAACTCGCGGATCGATTCGAGATCCGTGTCGAAAAACTCCAGCCGCAGTGGTTTCGCCGCCTGCCACGCGAACAGATCGATAATTCCGCCGCGCACCGCGAATTGGCCGCGTCCGGTGACGGTGGGGACGCGCTCGTAACCATGTTCCGTGAGAGATTTTGCCAGCTCGGTGGGATCGAGCGCCGTGCCCGGTTTGAGCGGAGTGCGACTCGCACGGAGAGCTTCAGGGGAGGGGGCTTTGCCGGTAAACGCATCGCTGCCACAAATGACCGCGCAGCTTTCCGAGCGGGCGAGGATTTCCAAAACCGAAAACCACTCCGCCGCCGACTCCGGATCGGCGATCGTGCCATCGCCCGTTTCCACCGGTCCGTCCGGCAGCACCAGCCCGGTCACGCCCCACAGTTCCAGCTCGGAAGCCAGCCGCTCGCGGTGCCGCGGCATGTCGGAAATTAGCCACAGCCGGGTCTTTTTCCGGTCCTTCGCCGCGAGCGCCACGACCGCTGCTAGAAACGCGTGCGCCGCCTCGGCGGACTGGTCGAGCACGACCTCGCGATCACCTTTGGCGAGAGGGGCCAGGCGGGCGGCGAATTCGGGCTGAGTCACGGCGCGCCGGAGCCAGCCGTGAGTGGAATCGTCCGTGTGGGACACGCCGGAGGCTTAAGGCGGTTTTCGCCCCACCGCAAGGTGATACAGGCATTCCTGCCTGTTCTTCCAGCCGGGAAGGACGCCCCGGAAGATACAGGCAGGAATGCCGATATCACGTTGACATCACCCGACCAAATGCGCGCCTTGTGAGGGCCGGGAGGCGAAGATCTGCGGCGTGATGCCGGTGGCTTTTTCGTATTCCGCGCCGAGTGTGGCGGCGATTTCCGAGGCTTTGCGGGATTCGCAGAGGGTGACGGTAGAACCGCCGAAGCCGCCGCCGGTCATGCGGGTGCCGATGACTCCGCCGTTGCGGCCGATCTTGCGGGCGATCTCGACCATGATGTCGAGCTCCTTGCAGGAGACTTCAAAATCGTCGCGCAGCGAGTCGTGGCTGGCGGCCATCAGCGGGCCGAGCGTTTCGAAATCATTTCTGGCAAGCGCGGCGGCGGCGGCGATGGTGCGGGAAATCTCCCCGACAACGTGGCGGGAACGACGGTTGACCGGGTCGCCGAGCTTTTCCCAGTTCGCCTGCACGTCGGCGGCGGTGACGTCGCGCCAGGAGGCCTTACCGAGAATGGCGAGGCCGTCTTCGGTGTGCTTGCGGCGGGCGGCGTAGCCTCCGTCGGATAGCTCGTGGTGCACCATCGTGTTCGAGATGAGCACGGTGAGGTCGGGGTTTTCGAAGGGGACAAGTTCGGGCTCGCCGGTCTGGCAGTCGATGAGGACGAGTCGGTTAGGTTTGCCGAAGGCGGAGGCGAACTGGTCCATGATGCCGCAGGGGACATGGGCGAAGTCGTGCTCAGCCTTCTGGCAGAGCAGGGCTTTTTCCTTGGTGTCGAGAACGGTGTCTAGCAGGCCTTCGAGGAAGGTGGCGGTGGCGCATTCGAGCGCGGCGGAGGACGATAAGCCCGCGCCGCCGGGGATGGAGGAGAGGATGTAGGCGTCGAAGCCGGGGACATGATGGCCGCGGTCCTGGAAACCGCGGATGACGCCGCGCAAGTAGTTCGCCCACTTGGGTTCACTGATTTCCTGGGGCTGGGTGAGGTCGAGCGTGACGACTTCCTCGCTGAGCGCGGAGGTGATCCGGGCGTTCGTCGTGCCGTTAGCACAGCCGGCGATGACGATGTAGCGGTCGATCGCGAACGGCATGACAAAGCCGTCGCAATAGTCGATGTGCTCGCCGATGAGGTTGACGCGTCCCGGCGCGGCGGCGGTGATGGTGGCCTTGGGTTGGAGACGGCCCGCGAGTCCTGCGGCGGCGTCGGTTACGAGGTCACTGAGGTTTGGATTGATCTGGAGCATGGGATTTGGAGGTTAGTTCGCCTCAGCGGCGGGTGATTGGTCTAGACGGCGGCGATAGCTTTCCAAGGCATGTGTCCAAGCGCTGTGGATTCCTTCCGCCGGGCGCAGCCAGACGGCGCGGTGCATCATGAGCATCGCGGGGGCGGCGTAAAGCAGTTCGGAAAGTTCGTTTTTGGAAAGTCCGGCCGGCCCCTCGCTGAGGCAGCGCTCGGCCAAGGCTTCTTCGGTCGGTGTCAGGTCGGATTGCTCCAGCAGGGCGACGTGGACTCCGTTGACGTAGGGATCGACGACGGCGGCGACGACTCCTCGACGGGCGTCGGTGGAGGCGTCGAGCGCGGGATCGACGGCGGCGGTGGCGTTGTCGGCGAGGCGGATGACGTCAGGCGGGTTGAGCTCTTCGGGGGTGGCGAGGATTTTTTTTCTCAACAGGGCGCGGCCGTAGCGGGACCGGCTGGTCCAGACGGAGACCGGCGCGGATAGCAGGAGCCCGAGTAAGATCGGGGTCATCCAGAGCGCGAAGGCATATCTTGAAGTGAAGTCGCCGGGGTTTTTCGAATGGAAGCCGATGTTGATCGCGACTGCGGTCCAGACCAGGCCGAGAATCGTCTGCGGCGCGTGGAAGCGGAAAGCGTCGGCCCACGAGGTGCCGTCGGTTTCGCGGTTTTGATTTCCCCAGCCGACCGCGCGGCCGAGGATGATGCTCAGCACCATCAGCGTGTGGGCAAGCATGATACAGGGCGCGAGCAGCATGGAGACGATGGTTTCCAAGGTTGCTCCGATCATGATCCGGAAGGCGCCGCCGAACGAGCGGCGGATGCTTGGCGTTAGAACCGCGCCGGTGACGGCGAGGATTTTCGGCAGGAATAACAGGGCGAAAATGAGCACGGTCAGGATGATGCTCTGTTGGATTCCGTCGATGTGGAACCAGCGGGCGGCATAGCTTTCGAAGGGCAGCTGGCTCAGGTCGCTGGAGTAGCGGTCCCAGGCGATCCAGGTGCCGAGGGCGAGGAACAGGAACCAAAGCGGGCTGCCGAGGTAGGCCATGATGCCCATGAAGAGGTGCATCCTAACGGAAAACGGCAGTTTGCGGGCGAAGATGAGCCACAGGTGCTGGAGGTTTCCCTGGCACCAGCGGCGGTCGCGGATGAGGTGGTCCACCAGCGTCGGAGGGGCTTCCTCGTAGGTGCCCTCGATGTCCCAGGCGAGCCAGACTTCCCAGCCTTGGCTGACCATCAGCGCGGCCTCGACGAAGTCATGGCTGAGAATCCGCCCGCCGAACGGCTCGCGGCCGGGCAGGGCGGGGAGCTCGCAGAACTCGGAAAACGGCTTCACGCGGATCAAGGCGTTGTGGCCCCAGTAGCTGCCGCCGCTGAGCTGCCAGTAGTTGAGCCCGCGGATGAAGAGCGGGCCGTAAAGCCGCATCGCGAACTGTTGAAGACGGGTGAATACCGAGACGCCGCGGATCAGTTTCGGCGGCGTCTGGAGAATCCCAAGCCGCGGATAGGCCTCCATGATGCGGGTCATCTTCACGATGTCGGTGCCGTCCATCAGGCTGTCCGCGTCGAGCACGAGCATCGATTCGTAGTCGCCGCCCCAGGTGCGGACGAAGTCGCCGATGTTTCCCGCCTTGCGGTTCTCGTTGGTCTTGCGGCGGCGGTAATAGATGCGGCCGAACGCGTCGAGACGCCGGCAGAGGTTGGTCCACGAGGTTTCCTCCATCACCCAGAGGTCGAGGTCGCGGGTGTCGCTGAGGATGAAGAAATCGAAGGAGTCCAGATTTCCGGCGGCTTCGATGGACCGATAGATAGCCTCGATGCGGGCGCAGACGCGGACGCTGTCTTCGTTATAAACCGGGATGACCACGGCGTGACGCAGGAGCAGCGGGCCGGTCTTTCCGTCGGCGAGTTTGCTGATCCTGACTGAACGCTTGCGGCCTAGCAGCATATCGAACGCGCCGAAGATGGCATGGAACGATCCGAGTACGAGCAGGCCATTCAGGACCACGAAAATGGCCAGCAGGGGGAAGTGGGCCTTTTGAAACTGCATCCGATAGAACAGATCCGCCAGCCAGAGACTGGCCGCGATATTAACGATGACCACGCTGCCGAAAAACAGCGTGCGCCGCAGGATCGTCCGGAAACGGCCGGAAAACGGCCTGGTGGAATCGCGGGATGTCAGGTCGGGGGTTTCCATCAGTCCAACAGGGTAAACCAAACGGTGACGACGATCAGCAGCAACAGCAGGCCGACGAACATGAGGCGCATAATCGGTCTACGGTCCATGGTTTCCCACCACTGGGCGGCACCGCTGCCGATGGCGTTGAATTCGAGGGGGCGGGGAAGCATGGTCAGCTGGGCGAAGCGCGGGCCAGCGGCGAGGTAGGATTTTTTCATGGCCTCGACGAATTCAGGCGGCCACGGCGCGGGTGTTAGGAAGACGCCTTGCCATTTGCCGGGCATCCCGGCGAGCAGCAGGGCGAGTCTGCCGCGAGCGGCGAGGCGGCGGTTCTCAAGCGGCACGTCGAGCACGTCTTGGGTCCAGTCGGCGACTTCGCTCAAGGCTTCTTCCATCGCGAGAAGGCGCGCGGGTTTTTCCGGTTCGGCAGCGCGCCGGGCGGAGGCGCGCCAGAGGATTCCGCGGACGAGTTCGGCGACGAGCAGTCTGTTCCTCAGGCGCAGTGCTTGCAGGTAGGCCTCGACGGCGGCGTAGGCTTCTTCCCACTCATTGAGCTCGCCCTCGCTGAGCGGGTGCAATGCATTCAAGGAGTGATGCGATGGACCCATGTTTCGGTGAGGAAATTTTCTCCGCGTTTGAGGCAGCACCGCAGCTCGACCGGGCCGATGTCCGCGAGCTTGCCGCCGTCTGCGGCAGGGGCGATTTGGAAGGCGACGCGCCAGCGGGCGTCCGGGATGGATTGGACCGTGATGCCCTGGATTTTGACTTTCTCGGCACCGGCACCGGTCGCTTGGATGACGGGAGTGAGCGAGGTTTCGCTTTGCTGGTTGAGCGCGTTTCCGGCGAACTCGACGACCATGGTGCGTTGCTCGGGCTGCCAATCGTGGACACCGGTGCGGGTCGCCACGACGATTCCGTCGGCCTGCGAGGGGTCCGTTTCCATCGTCCAATGCTGGCGGTAGGAAAACTCGACGCGATCCCCAGGTTGGGGGATGCGGGAGGGTTCCCACATTGCCACGGTGTTGTCGTCAGTTTCCTTGGAGGTCGGGATTTCCATCAGCATCACGCGACCGGGTCCCCAGTCGGAGGTCGGCTCGATCCAGAGTGACGGCCGGAGCTGATAGTCCGCCTCGCCATCCTCGTAGGCGGCGAAACGTCGGTCGCGCTGCAGCAGTCCGAAACCGTCGCATTTTTCCATGTCGAAGAAGCTGAATTCCAGTTTGCCGGTGTCGTTAGAAATTGGGCGCCACAAGCGTTCGCCGGTGCTCGTCCGGATTGCGAGGCCGTCCGAGTCGTGGACTTCCGGGCGGAAGTCATCGAAGCGGCGGCGCGAGTTTTCGCCGAACCAGAACATGCTCGACATCGGAGCGATGCCGAGGCGTTGGACGGTTTTGCGGGCGAAGAGGACGGCTTTCACGTCAACGAGCGTCTTGTTTCCTGGCGCGATTTTGAATTGGTAGGCGCCTGAGTAGGAAGGTCCGTCGAGCAGCGCGTAAACCGTGGCTTGGGTGCTGTTTTCATCCGGTTTGCGCAGCCAGAATTCCCTGAAATTGGGAAACTCCTCTGCCGTGCCATCGGCTCCGGTATCGACGGCGATGCCGCGCGAGGAGATGCCGTAGTGCTGGTTTTTCCCGAGCGCCCGCCAGTAGCTCGCTCCTTGGAAGGCGATGAGCTCGTCGAAAATGTCCGGGTTGTTGAGCGGCGAGTGGAGCCGGAATCCGGCGAAGCCACCCTCGGCGGGGAGGTCGCCGTGCTTGTTGATGAGCGGGCCGTAATTGAAAAACGCTTCCGCCAGACGGATTCGCTGTTGGTGGCTGCTGGTGAATTCATTGAGCGTCACGGGCTCCCGGTATTGATAGCCGGGATGGAAAAACATCGCGCGGAACGGCAGTTTTTCGGTCGACCACAAGGCCTGGTTCGGGTTGAAGCGGATGTCGCGATATTGGTCGTAGGTCAGCTCGTTCATCCAGGCCGGAAGGCTGTCGCGGTTCGGGGCGATGTAGGGCTTGTTCGCGAGGTCGCGTGCCCGACTTTGGATGCTTTCGAAGCCGACATCTTCGCGTTCCCACGTCTGACAAAAAGCAAATGACGTCAAAATTCCTAACGTCGCGAGCAGAATGAATTTCCTTGGCACAGCAGGGTCATAGGTCGGACATGGCCCGCCCGTCAAGAATGGTGATTTGAAAATCTTTCACCCAAATCACACTTTCGCGGCCAGCCGGGTGGCGTGATAGGTCAGGATTCCGTCGAAATCGATGACCTCCGGATCGGCCACCACCCGGTCCGGGTCGAAATCCACGAAAAACCGGTCCACCCGGAATCCGCAATCCGCCAGCAGCGAGAGCAGTTCCGGGTGCTCGATCCAGCGGATGGTTTGGCGGGAGTGGTAGTTCTGGGGAGGATTTCCGGTGAGGGAATAGCGGTGCTCGCGCTCGACGAGTTGGCGGCGGCGGTCGAGCTGATGGCGGGTTTCGAGCAGTCCCTCGCGGCCATCCGGCAAGGTGACGCGGTGGTCCTCATACCACTTGTTTTCCGGGAGGTCGCCCAGCAGCTCGGCGTAGGGCATGAAAACTGTCAGATAGAGGCCGCCGTGGCTTTCCAGAAGAGCGTGCCAGTGGCGGAGCGTCGCTTCCGGGTCGCTTGCCAGTTGGAGGGTGAAAGCGGGTGCCAGCAGGGCGGAAAATTTCCGGCCATCGTCCCAGACCGCCATGTCGCCTTCGTGGACCACCGGCTGGATTCCCAAGTCGCGCGCCCGGACATTTCCCAGTTCCAGCATGTCGCGGGAGAGTTCGAGGCCTTCCACGTCCAGTCCCATTTGGACGAGAGGAAACATCAGCCGCCCCGAGCCCGAGCCGATTTCAAGCGCCGGACCCGGATGGCTTTTGAGAAACGCCGCCATCAACGCCACCTCGGAGCCGTCGTCCTCGGCCTCCCAGAAGGCGTCATGCAGTTCCGCTTCGAGTGAGAGGTAGGGCTGGTACACGTTAGGCTTAAATTTCCGCCGCTGCCGGCGGTTGCGATTTCCCGCGCAGCTTGAGATTGAGCAACTCGACAAGCAGCGAGAACGCCATCGAGAAGTAGATGTAGCCCTTCGGAATGTGGAAGTGCATCGCCTCCGCCATCAGCGCGGTGCCGATGAGAATCAGGAAGGAAAGAGCGAGCATTTTTACCGACGGGTGACGCGAGACGAAGCTGCTGATCGCGCCCGAGGCGAGCATCATCACGCCGATAGAAATCATTACTGCGACCATCATCAGCGAGACGCGGGACGGGTCGTTGACCATACCCACGGCGGTGATCACCGAGTCGAGCGAGAAGATGATGTCGATCATCGCGATCTGCACCAGCACCGCGCCGAAGCTGGCTTTCGCCTTGCTGGTGAGCGTCTCTTCCTCGTGGCCTTCGAGGTTGTGGTGGATTTCCTTGGTGGACTTCCAGATCAGGAAAAACCCGCCGCCTAGCAGGATGAGATCCTTCCAAGAGAAACCGAGCATGCCGCCGTGCTCCGCGGCTTTCGGCATCATGTCCCACAGCGTCGGGTGGATCGGGATTTCGAAAATCGCGGTTTGCAGGCTCATGATCCAGGTGATCGAAAGCAGCAGGACCATCCGTGCGCCCATCGCCAAGCTCAGGCCGATGAGGCGGCCTTTTTTCCGCTGCTCTTCGGGCAGACGGTCCACGAGGATCGAGATGAAGACGATGTTGTCGATGCCGAGGACGATTTCCAACAGCGTCAGTGTTAGCAGCGCGCCCCAAGCTTGGGGATCGGCGAGCCAGTTGAATTCAAGGAGAGAGGCGATGATCATAGGGAGGCGAATTCGAGTGCGCGTTGTTTCATCTGGTTGGCCATCAGAGTCAAGGCATTGGCGCGGGTCGGCGCGAGATGCTCCTTCAGGCCGGTGCGGTCGATGAAACTCATGTCCGCGGTGAGAATGTCATCCGGCGTCTCGCCACTCAAGACCCGCACGAACAGTGCGATCATGCCCTTGGTGATGAGCGAATCCGAATCCGCCGTGAAAAGGACTTTCCCGCCCTCGAATGCGGCGTCGATCCAGACCTGCGACTGGCAGCCCTTGATCAAATGCGCCGGGGTCTTCGAGGTCTCGGCCATCGGCGCGAGTTTTTTCCCGAGGCCGATGACGTATTCATAGCGCTCCGTCCAATCTTGGAAAAGGGCGAGCTCCTCCAAAAGGTTCTCCTGCTTGTCTGCGATGCTCATACGGCGGAAGTCATACGCGGGATGAAATTACGGGCAAGCTCGATCAAGTCGCCGGCGCGAGTCTTTGCAGCAGCAGCGCGGAAATGAAGGCGAGGGGAGGGATGGTGAAACAGGCGATGCTCAGGGGATCCATCCAATTTTCAGCCGTAAACATCGCGAGTGACTGGGGAAGTAAGAATATCCAGTCCACCAGCGGAATCCCCGCGAGCAGGGATGACACGTAAACCGGAATCGGCCTTCGATAAATCGTTCTGCAACAGCTCAGCCAAGCAATGTATGGGATGAGTCCGACGAGCGACTCCCACGAAATCCGCCCCCACAAAAAATAGGGCAGTATCAGAAAAAGTGGTGAAAGGAGGAGCGGGATCATTGCGAAATTTCCACCGTCCAGAGATTCATTCATTTTTGATTCGCGCCGAGCGCTCAATGAAAGGCCGACGATATAACAGAATAACCCGCAGGCTCCGATCCCTGCCAAGATGGCGGTTTCGGGGAGCTGGTTAAACCATATCGACATCCGCAGCGTTCCCGCCGCTCCGAGAAGCGGGAGAAATGCCCTGCAAAGTCCCATTGGAATGACCGCCCATGCTCCACGCTTGTGCCAGACCGTGTAGATGACGATGCACACGGCAATCGATGCCGCTACCACCCCCGCCGGCCATTTGACCGATGTCGCGATGGCGATTCCGGCTAAAGCAAGAATGACGGCACAATTTCGATATGATCTCTGCGTGAAAAGTCCGCGAGGAAGGGCGCGTTCAGGCCGGTTTCGCGCATCCCAGTCCCGGTCCATCCAGTCGTTGAGAAAATTTCCGGCCACGTAGAGGCAAATGGCTGCAAGCGAGAGGCGGGTTGTAATCCACCACGGCGTGGTCGGTATTTGGAGAGAGTAACAGCCGATGTTAAGGATAGTGCCCATCACCACGCCCAGCCACACATTGCTCACCACGCTCGGGATGTTCGCCACGCGGGCGGTGGAGAGCAGGGCGTGGATCTTTCCGGAGCGGTTCATCGGCCCGCAGCATGCGGGAAAGCTGCGGAACCGCCAAAAGGAAATCTCCGGGCGCATCGTTTTTTCCTCATAGGCAATATATGCGGAGTGCCTAGCGCTTGGCGGGTAGTTCCTCCTACCGGTGGAATGGTAGGGCTGGACGGCCACGGCCTGAACGGCTACACAACCGCGGGTTGGGACGTATGGCAAAGCAAGTCGCTGGAGTGGCTTGCCCCAGAAACCGCCCGACGTGATGCCAAAACCCTGGTTTTCCGATCCCATTGATACCATGAAATATTACCTGATCCTCCTGGCTCTCACTCTTCCGCTCCCGGCGGCTGTTACGTTTAAAAAACAGACCCTCACCACGGATTTCGTGGCCGAGGGCTGCGCCGTGGCCGACTTCGACCACGATGGCCACGCCGACATCACCGCCGGATGGTTCATCTGGCATGGCCCGGATTTTACCCGTCGCGCCGCCTTCCGTCAGCCGAACGTGAATCCGAGTGGCCCCGCCAAGACACCTTACCATCCGGCGACCGGTTATTCGGACTATTTCCTGCAGTTTGCATACGATTTCAACGGCGACCGATGGGACGACATTTTGGTTTACGGTCTGCCCGGTGAACCGGCGTATCTCTACCTCAACCCGCAAAACAAAGGCGGGGATTGGGCCCAACATGCCATCTTCGACATGGCCGACAACGAATCGCCCGATCTCAAGGACATCAACGGCGACGGAAAACCCGAGCTCCTCCTGCACACCCGCGGACAGCTGGGATACGCCGAGATCGCTTGGGCGAATCCCACCGCCCAAGCGCGCTTCCGTCCCATCTCGCCGAAGTCCCCGGAAAACGCCAAGAAGTATTTCCGTTACACCCACGGCTACGGCGCTGGCGACGTGAACGCCGACGGACGTGTGGACATCCTAACGAAAGATGGCTGGTTCGAACAGCCGCCCGATACCAGGGAAGACAAGGATTGGGCGTTTCATGCCGGTCCGTTTGGCTGCGGAGGGGCGCAGATGTATGTTTACGACGTAAACGGCGACGGCAGGAAAGACGTGATTACCAGTTTTGATGCGCATGGTTTTGGCTTCGGCTGGTTCGAGCAAAAAGCGGATGGCTCCTTCGCCGAACAAAAAGTGATGGGTGGCACGCCCGAGGAAAACCCACAAGGCGTCAAGTTCAGTCAACTCCATGGCCTGAGCATGACCGATATGGACGGTGATGGCGTGCAGGATATCGTCACTGGCAAGCGCCGGTGGGCGCATGGTCCCAAAGGCGATGTCGAACCCGGCGCCGACCCCGTGCTTTACTGGTTCCAAATCAAGCGCGACGGCAAGGGCGGTGCCCATTTCACTCCCCACCTCGTTGACAACGCCAGCGGCGTCGGCACTCAAGTTACCACCGCCGACCTCAACAAAGACGGCAAGCCGGACATCATTGTGGCTAACAAGATGGGCGTTTTCGCATTCACCCGGCAATGAGCTGATGGCCTGCCGACTGGTCCGCCCGCATCGGCGGGGTGGAGGGTGAAGTGAGCGCGCCGCGGCGGGCGGGCCCTACCGGGTTTAGGCACGGAGCGGGACGCCCGCAGCCACTTGGCGGTGGGCGTGGATCGTCGTTAGGGGTGTTGATTGAGACCTTGGAAGGCTTGCCAGGCGAACATGCCGAGGAAGATGGGGAAGATGATAGAGCCGGTCTGGGTGAACATCAGCACGCCGACGACGACGGCGACGATGATGGTGACCCAGAGGGTGATCTTGATGTGCGAGGGGCCGAGGAGGGCGTTGAGCATTTGCCCGCCATCGAGCGGGACGACGGGGAGGAGGTTGAGAATGGCCCAGAAGAAGCTAATGAGGATGAGGGTGTGGAGGAAATGATCGCCGTTGTCACTCAGCTCGGGGAGGGCGCGCAGCAGGAAGAAGACGGCGACGCCGAGAAGGATCTGGATGCCGGGCCCGGCGGCGGTGACGAGGAAGCTTTGCCAGCGGTTGAGGAGGCCGCCGGAATAGGCGGCGTAACCGCCGAAGGCCTGGAGGGTGATGGCGCTGTGAGCTCCGAAGGCGCGGGCGGCGAGGGCGTGGCCGAGTTCGTGAACGAGGATGGAAATGAATCCGGCGAGGACGAAAAGCCCGATGTTAAGGATGGCGGCGGCGGAGTCCGCGGAGGACGCGCCGCCGAGGATGATGAGGGAAATCCAAAAGAAGGGCTGGATTTCAACGGGGATGCCGAAGATGGAAAAACGAATCATGTGCGCCGTGATTAAGCGAAGATGGCGGGCGGTGCAAGGCCGGGACGCGATGAAGTAACTGGGAGCGGGATGGGTAGGGTAGAGTAAGACCCCATTCGCTAAGCCTTGACCCATGGGGATTCCAAGCCTATTACATGGGTCTGGCGGCAAAAATCCACGGTGTTTTCCCCGCCCCGTTATTTTTGAAATCCCGATGTCTCCGCGCCTTCTGACTATTTCCTTGGCCGCCTTGTCGAGTGTCGCGCTCGCGCTGCTGTCGGTATCGTGTGGAGTTTCCGGTGCTCCGGTGACGCATCGGAAGCCGGACCGGGTGTTGCACCAGTGGCACGACGACGGCGGGGAGGGCAAGGTTTCGATCCGCATCAGCCTGACCGACCAAATCGCGGAGATCAACCGCGGCGACCGGGAGATCGGCTGGTGCTACGTGGCGACGGGTAAGGAGGGGCACGGCACGGCTCCTGGGAGCTATCGAATCACGGAGAAGATCGAGGACAAGTATTCAAATTTATACGGCTGTTTTGAGGACGAGTTTGGAAACGTGACGGACGGCGATGCGCGTTCCCGCGACCCGGTGCCGGAGGGGATGGTTTATGTGCCGGCACCGATGCCGCACTGGATGCGGCTCACGTCGTATGGCGTGGGGATGCACGGCGGGTTGATCCCGGAGCCGGGAAAGCCGGCTTCTCACGGTTGTATCCGTTTGCCGAAGGAGTTCGTGCCGCTGCTGTTCGATGCCGTGGTGGTGGGGACTCCGGTGACCATCACCAACGCGCCGAGGCACAGGAGCCGCTTGGAGATCGAGAGTCATCCGCCGGATCAACCGATGGATCCTTCGAGTGTTAGATCTCGAAATCCTGATGGGCTCAGGGCGGACGGGAGCGCGGATGCGGTGACCTATCGGAATGGGCTGCCGGCTCGCTTCTATTGATGACGGATCACCCGCAAAGCCCGCTTACGGCTGGGCGGGAACGTAGAGTTCGGAGCCTTTGGCCAGAATGGTGGCTTCGGTGAGATCGAGTCCGTTGAGGGCGTTGAGCCGATCGGTGTTGGTGCCATGCAGGGCGGCGAAGGCACCATAGGTCATTTCGATTTCGATCATGACGGGATGGAGTTTTTTGTCAGCGGGCTCGGCGGCGGGAGTTGGCGCTGCGGCGGGTGGCTCCGTCGCCGCCGTAGTGGCGGGAGCGGGTGTCGGAACGCTTGGCTGCGCGGCGGGCGATTTCTCCACCGGCTCGGGAGTTTTGGTCTGGGCGACCGGCGAGGCGTCGGCGCGGAGTTGGATGACCTGGCCCGGGCGGAGTGCGGTGGCCTTGACGGTGGGATTTGCCGCGGCCAGGGCTTCGGCGCTGATTTTGTATTTCCTCGAAATGCTGGAATACGTCTCGCCGGCCTTCACCGTGTGGGTTTTGTCGTTGGTCTGGGAGGATGGAACTGCCGCGGCGGTGGTGGCCGGGGAACTCGTACCAGGAACCTTGAGCTTTTGGCCGGGCTGGATGATGGCAGTGGTTTTCAGGCCGTTGAACTTGGCGAGCTTATCCGGGCTGGTGCTGAGCTTGCGGGCGATCTTTTCGAGGCTGTCGCCGGCCTTGACCGTGTAAGTCGAGGCTGCGGCCGGCGTGGGATTGACGATGGTTTGCGTGCCGGTGGCGGACGATAAGATCGAGGCTGCCGGGGCCGGCCGGTAGCGCGGGCCGCCGCTGTCGGAGCGCAGTCGGGTGTTTTCATCCTCCAACTGGCGGATCTGCCGTTCCTGTTCTAGGCAAAGCGATCGAAGCGTTTCCAACTCCGATTTTGCAAATGCGGCGGGGGCGGCAAGAACCATGGACAGCGTGGCGAACAGCAGGGTTGGTTTCATGGCGGGTAGCATTTCCAAATTCCTTGGTTTGAATCAAGCGAAATTACGGCTTTCTTAACTAATTAGGCTGTTTCCGTTCTAGCGAGAGGGGCCGAAAAAACGGGTGCCCCCGAAGGACCACCCGTTGGGATGAAGTTTGAAGAGCCGGCTCCGGCTCAGTTGGAGCGACCGGTGTAGGAGTTGTCCTCGGTCTTGACATTGATTTTCTCGCCGACGTTGATGAACAGCGGAACCTGCACGATCAGGCCGGTTTGCATCACGGCGGGCTTGTAAACGTTGTTGGCGGAGTCGCCTTTGACGCCTTCCGAGGACTCGGCCACGGTCATCACCATCGAGAGCGGCAGGTCCACGGCGACGACGATGCCGTCGGCGACGAGCAGGTTGTAGAGCTGGCCTTCGATGAGATAGTTTTTCACGCCTTCGATGAGGTCTTCATAGACGACGGCGTCCTCGTAGGTGCTTGGGTCGAGGAAGTGGTAGCCGCTGCTGTCCTTGTAGGAATATTCGTGCGGGGTGCGCTCGAGCACGACGCCTTCGACGCTGTCGTTGGAGGTCATGCGAAGGTTGAAAACCTTCTTGGTGGCGACGCTGCGGATCGACATCTGGACGTAGGAAGCCATCCGCGGAGGCGTCTTGAGCTCGTGGTCGATGACGAGGCAGACTTCGTTGTTGTGGCGGACGGCGTGTCCTTTGCGGAGGTTGATGATAGGTGTGCTAGCCATGATTTGTGCGTGGAGATAGGGCGGGTTTCGCGCTGAGGCAAGCCCGGATTGGGGGAAAAGGGCGGCTTAATCGCGCTGTTGTTGGATCCAGGTGGCGAGCTTCAAGTCGTCGTCGCCGGCGGCCCAGAGCTGGCGGAGGAAATCGGCGAGGTGGATGTCGCCGTGGTTTTTCAAGAATTTCCGGTCGCCGCCGCAGCCGAACATCATGTCCGGATCGAGCTCGCCACGGAGTTTCGCCCGGCCCTTGGCGATGAGCCGGGGCAGGTAGGGCATGCCTTCGAGCTCGTCGCCGAAGGTCGGTATGTCGTCGCGGGTGAGGACCTTGTCGCTGGGAACGCGTTTCTGGACGGCGGTGAAATAATCGCGGCGGACCGCGGCGACGAGTAGCGCGGTCGAGATGGAGGGAACGCCTTCGCCGCAGAAATCCTCGACGAAGTCGAAAAACTCGCGCGGCTGGCAGCCGATGCCAGCGAGGAACGCGAGGTCATCGCGGCTGTAATACTTTTCGAAATCCAAGTCGCCAGAATGGAAGGCGGCGGCACAGCGGTCGAAGAGGGTTAGAAAAGTGTCGTTCCAGATCATGGGTGGCAGTAGAGCGGAAAATCAGCCCTCCGCATGCTTTTTCTTTTCGCCGGGGGCGATCGCATCGATCGCGGCGAGCAATCCTTCGTCCGGCATCGGCGACTGGAGCGCGTCGAGCGAATCGTCTAACTGCGCCACCGTGCGGGCTCCGATGATGGACGAGGTGACGGCGGGGGAGCGCAGCGACCACTGGATGGCGAGGTGGTGGAGCGACATGCCGTGGGCGGCGGCGAGGTCGCCGAGCGCGCGGATTTTTTCCTGCTGGGCGGCGACTTGTTCGACTTGGAGAAATCCCTCGGCGCGGGCGGCGCGGGAACCGTCCGGGATGCCGTCCAAGTATTTCGGGGTGAGCATGCCCTGGGCCAGCGGGCTGAAGACCACGCAGCCGATGCCCTCATCCAACAGATAGTCGAAGATGCCTTCGGTTTCCGGCCAGCGGTTGAGGATCGAGTAGGGAGGTTGATAGACCAGGCAGTGGACGCCCATGTCCTTGAGAATTTTCACGGCTTTTTTCAGCCGCTTGAGCGGGTATTTCGAAAGGCCGACGTAGAGCGCCTTGCCGCTGCTAACGGAGGTGGCCAGCGCCGACATCGTTTCCTCCAGCCGGGTGTCCGGGTCCGGGCAGTGCGAGTAGAAGACGTCCACGTAATTCTGGCGGAGCCGCTTGAGCGACTGGTCGAGCGAGGCGAGCAAATGCTTGCGCGATCCCTTCTGTCCGTGGGGGCCGCCCCACATCTCGTGGCCGGCCTTGGTGGTGATGACGAGTTCGTCGCGATGGCAGGCGAAGTCCTCCACCAGGATGCGGCCGACGTTTTCCTCGGCGGAACCCGGAGGCGGGCCGTAGTTGTTAGCCAGGTCGAAGTGAGTCACTCCGCGGTCGAAGGCGCGGCGCATGATGCGGCGGGCTTCCTGGAAATCATCGACGTGGCCGAAGTTGTGCCAGAAGCCCAGTGAAACGGCCGGGAGCAAAAGTCCGGAATCGCCGCAACGCCGGTAAGGCATGCGGCCGTCATAGCGCGCTGAATCAAACATGAAGTGAAATTGTCAGCCGGGCGACTTCTTGCCAAGCGCAACCATGTGCCAGTGTGGCGGCGGACCGGCACCGGACGGCGTGGTCTCGACCCATTGCGTGAACGCGCCGCCGGTCTGCGCACCCGTAAGATGGAAAACGGCTTCCTCACCGAACGCATGGATGGCCGGGTTTTGGGCGGAGGGGACAAGAACGGGCGCGGAGTTCATCGGCACGGCGGGCGTGGAGGCTTGTGATGTGTTGAGGGTCTGGCTTTATTCACTCATTGAAGACCAATGGCGGAAGCGCACGGACTCGCACACACCGATCCCGAGGAGCTCCTTGGCTGCTAGAAGGATCAAAGTCCGCGCCAGTCCCCCCAATGTGTTCCGGCTGTCTCAGCGAGCACACAATTCCAGCGAGACGCCTTCCAATTCCACTGCAAGCCCCTGTTTTTCCCCGAATTGCTCAAAAAATAAGACTTCAAAGGAATGCCTGTATCACCCTTATTGGCCTTGGCGGGCGGTGGCCTTGAGGCGGAGGGCGTTGAGAGCGATGAAGCCGGTGGCGTCGTCCTGATTATAGGCTTCTTCCTGGCCGCCTTCCATGGTGGCGACGGCTTCGGAATACATGCTGAACGGCGAGCGGCGACCGGCTTGCATGACGTTACCTTTGTAGAGCTTCATGCGGACTTCGCCGGTCACCGTTTTCTGCGTCTCGGTGACGAGGGCTTGGATGGCGACACGCTCGGGGGCGAACCAGAATCCGTTATAAACGAGCTGCGCGTATTTCGGGATGAGGCTATCGCGGATGTGCATGGACTCGCGATCGACGACGAGGGTCTCCAAATCGCGGTGGGCAGCTAGAAGGATGGTGCCGCCGGGGGTTTCGTAGATGCCGCGCGATTTCATGCCGACGAAACGGTTTTCCACGATGTCCACGCGGCCGATGCCGTTGCGGCCGCCGAGCAGGTTGAGAACGCGCATGATGCCGTAGGGCGTGAAGAGCGAGTAGCCGTCTTGCTCGCCGGTGGATTTTACGTCGCCTAACTCACCGAGGATGGCGCAGAGGTTGATATGCTTGAGGCCGATGGCGTTGCCTTTTTCAAAGAGGATCTCGATGTATTCGGCTTGGTCGGGCGCGTCTTCCGGGGAGACGGAGAGGACATACATATCGGTATCCGCCGGGGTGGTGGCGTCATACCACGGGTCTTCCATAGCTCCGGCTTCGAAGGAGATGTGGAGGAGGTTGCGGTCCATCGAGTAGGGCTTCTTCATGGAGGCCTTGATCGGAATGTTGTTCGCATCCGCATAGGCGATCATTTCGGCGCGGCCGGGGAACTCCTTGCGGAACTCGGCGTCTCGCCACGGGGCGATGCACTTGACGTTAGGCGCGAGGGCGGCGGCGGAGAGCTCGAAACGGACCTGGTCGTTGCCCTTTCCGGTCGCGCCGTGGGCAATGGCGTCGGCCCCTTCGGCGAGGGCGACCTTGATCATGTCGTGAGTGATGCAGGGGCGGGCGATGGAGGTGCCGAGCAGGTAGCGGCCTTCATAAATCGCGCCGGCTTGGATCATCGGGAAAATGTAATTGGCGGCGAAGTCTTCCTTGAGGTCGCCGATGAAGCACTTGGAAGCGCCGGTGGAGAGCGCCTTGGCTTCGAGGCCGTCGAGTTCGTCGCCTTGGCCGACGTCGGCGCAATAGGCGATGATTTCGGCGTTGTATTTAGCCTTGAGCCAGAGAAGGAGGACGGAGGTGTCAAGACCACCGGAATAAGCGACGACGATTTTCATGAGGGCGGGAGGCAAGCATGAAGCGGCGTGGCGGGCAAGGGGCAATCCGTCCGCCGATGCCCATGAAACAAGGTAAGCCGCTTCCCCACGGCCGATCATGGGCAAGGCGACCGGGTATCGCCACTCCCTCGCGCGGTGTGGACAGCAGGGCGGTCTCACGGAAAGCGGCAGCAATGTGTTCCGACTGTCTCAGTCGGAAGCGGAGCCTCGGCACCCGGCTGAGACAGCCGGGACACTTTAATTTCTCATAGCGCGCCGAAGCGGCGGTGGCGGCGTTGGTATTCCTGGACCGCTTCGCCCAAGTCGCCTTGGCGGAAGTCCGGCCAGAATTTTTTAACGATGACGATCTCGGCGTAGCTGATCTGCCAGAGCAGGAAATTTGACACGCGCATCTCGCCGGAGGTGCGGACTAGCAGGTCGGGATCCGGGATGCCGGCGGTTTGCAGGCGGGAGGCGAAAAGTTCGGCGTCGATGTCAGCGGGCGAGATTTTTCCGGCGACGGCGTCGGTCGCGAGCGAGCGGGCGGCGGCGACGATTTCCTCGCGGCCGCCGTAGGACAGGGCGAGGACGAGGGTCATCGTCGTGTGGTTCGCGGTGCGCGCCTGGATGCGCTCGATCAGCGCGCGGGTTTTCGCGGGCAGTCGGTCGAGCTGGCCGATGGCGAGCAGGCGGACGTTCTGGCGGTCGAGGTCTTTGGCTTTCTCATTGAGGAAGCGGTCTAGCAGGGTCATCAGCGCGCTGACTTCGGTGGCGGGGCGGCTCCAGTTTTCCGAGGAAAACGCGTAGAGCGTTAGGTATTCCACACCGAGCTCGATGCAGGCTTCCATGACCTCGCGCACGGATTCCGCGCCGGCGCGGTGGCCTTCCAGGCGGGGCAGGCCGCGCTCCTTGGCCCAGCGGCCGTTGCCATCCATGATGATGGCGATGTGGCGGGGGATTTCCGGGTGCGAAGGCATGGGGAAAATAGGTCCTATAAGACTTATAAGACCTATTACACAACCAGTGTCTGCACCCGATCCGGGCCCACTCCGACGAACGCGATGGGCGCGCCGCAAAGCTCGGACAAGCGCGCCAGATAGGCTTTCGCCTGCGCGGGAAGCTGTGAGAACTCCGTGCAAGCGGTGGTGTCTGACTTCCAACCGGGGAGCGTTTCATACACCGGCACCGCGCGGTCCCACGCCTTGCGGTCGGCGGGAGGGAGCGTGTGGATCGTGCCGTCGATGTCGTAGCTGGTGCAAATTTGCAGGGTCTCGTATTCGTCGAGGCCATCGACGTTAGTCACGGCCAGACCGGTCACGCCGTTGACCATGCAGGCGAAACGGAGCAACACGGTATCCAGCCAACCGCAGCCGCGCGGGCGGCCGGAGACGACGCCGAATTCGCGGCCGAGGCCGTGGAGGTATTCGGAGAGTCCTTCATCAACCGTGGGGAATGGGCCGGAGCCGACACGGGTGGTGTAGGCCTTGCAAACGCCGATCACCCGGCCGATAGCGTTAGGTGGAAGTCCGGAGCCGGTGCAGGAGCCGCCGGAGGTGGTGTTGGACGAGGTGACAAACGGATAGGTGCCGTAGTCGATGTCGAGCAAAGTTCCCTGGGCGCCTTCAAATAGAATGGATTTCCCCGCTTTCCACGCGGCGTAGAGCACGGGAATCGTGTTGGTGACGTGCGGGCGGAGGCGGGCGAAGGCAGTGTAAATTTCCTTGAGTACCGCGTCGGCGGTGAACTGCGGGAGGTCGTATTTTGCCAGGATTTCGTTCACTTCGACGAGACGCCGGGTGACTTGTTCGCGGGTGAACTCCTCGTCCAACAGGTCGGCGATACGGATGCCACAACGGTTCACCTTGTCGGAATAAGTCGGGCCGATGCCGCGCTTGGTGGTGCCGATTTTCTGGTCGCCGAGGGCGATTTCGCGGGCGGCGTCGAGTTCCTTGTGGAAGGGGAAAACGACGTGGGCGCGGTCCGAGATGAGGAGTTTGTGGGGAGTGACAGAGACGCCGAGCGCTTCGTTGCGCTCGATTTCCGCAACGAGGCCGGAGGGATCGACGACGACACCGTTGCCGATGATGTTGATTTTCCCGTCCCAGATGATGCCGGAGGGAAGCAGGTTTAAAATATAACGGACGCCCTTGGCGATGACCGTGTGGCCCGCGTTGTTGCCGCCTTGGCCGCGCACGACGATGTCCGCGCCTTCCGTGAGGTAATCGACGATTTTGCCTTTGCCTTCATCGCCCCATTGGAGGCCAACAATAATGGTATTCATTTTAGAAATAAGATTTTTTAACCGCGAATGAACGCGAATGGACGCGAATGGAAGAGGGATTTAGGAGCTTAAGACGATGCGCTCCCATTCGAGTTTTGGTTTTTTGAAGTTGATGATGAGGCCGACGGAAAGTCGAGTAATGCGCAGATAGTTGAGCATTTGACCGCGCTCGATGTTGGTGATTTTGTCGATGGTTTTGGTATCAACGATGATTTTTCGTAGGCGATGAGGTCCGGGATGAACTCCCCGACCAAAACCTCTCTCCACACGACCGGGAATTTCGGTTGTTGGAGGAACGGGATACCCCGGTATCTGAACTCAACGGCCAGCGAGTTTTCGTAAGGCTTCTCATGGAGCCCGTGTCCGACTCCATTGATAATTTCAAGGGCGCACGAAATGATGGCGTAAACCTCATCTCTGAATATCAATTCGCGTCCATTGGCGTCCATTCGCGGTTAAATCTTTTTTGCTTTTGAGATCAAATCGGCGAACTCCTCGAAAAAATAACTCGCATCATTCGGCCCCGGCGCAGCTTCCGGGTGGTATTGGACGCTGAAGACCGGGTGCTCGCGGTGGCGCATGCCTTCGACGGTGTTGTCGTTGAGGTTGATGTGGGTCACTTCGACTTCCGGTGGCAGCGAATCCGGATCGACGGCGAATCCGTGGTTCTGGGAGGTGATCGAGATTTTTCCGGTGCGCAGGTCCTTGACCGGTTGGTTGCCGCCGCGGTGGCCGAATTTCAGCTTGAAGGTCGTGCCGCCGAAGGCGTGGGCGAGGATCTGGTTGCCGAGGCAGATACCGAAAATCGGGAGCTTGCCGATGAGCGTGCGGATTTCCTCGTGGATGTAGCCAAGCGCCGCTGGATCGCCGGGTCCGTTAGAGAGAAAGAGCCCGTCGGGTTTTTTCGCGAGGACTTCGGCGGCGGTGGTGCGGGAATTGACGACCTCGACCTCGAAGCCAACCTGGCGGAGGCGGCGGAGGATGTTGTATTTCAGGCCGAAATCATAGGCGACGATGCGGTGGCGCACGGGCGGAAGCTCGATGTGATAGCCTTCCTTTTTGCACATCACGTTCGGCAGCGTCCATTCGCGGGATTCCTCGGCCCAGACGTAGGAGGCGGGGGTGGAAACTTCCTTCACGTAGTCCATGCCTTCCATCGAGGGCGAGGCTTTGGCCGCAGCGACGGCGGCTTCGGCGTCGAGCTCGGTGGTGACGCAGGCGCGCATGGCACCGAGCGAACGGAGGTGTTTGGTGAGGGCGCGGGTGTCGATGCCTTCGATTCCGAAAATCTTGTTTTCCGCCAGATACTCGGAAAGCGGCTGCGTGGAGCGCCAGTTCGACGGGACCTCGCAGAGCTCGCCGATGACAAACGCCCGGATGTGCGGCGCGGCGGACTCGGAATCTTCCGGGTTGACCCCGTAATTCCCGATCTGCGGGTAGGTCATCGCGACGATTTGACCGCGGTAGGAGGGATCGGTGATCACCTCCTGGTAGCCTGTCATCGAGGTGTTGAAACAAATTTCTCCGGTGGTGGTTCCGGTGGCTCCGAAGGCTGTTCCTTCGAAACAGCGTCCATCTTCAAGGGCTAGAATGGCAGTAATCGGCACGGCGGCGCCAAACTAGGCAGCCGATCCGGGCGATGCAAGCGAATGCTCATTCTCTTGCGCGGCTATCGATGAGAATCGTGACCGGGCCGTCGTTGACGAGCGCGACTTTCATGTCCGCGCCGAAGATTCCGCGGCCGACGGGCTTGCCGGTTTCGCGCTCTAAGGCGGCGCAGAATTGTTCGTAAAGCGGCTCGGAAACCGCGGGGGCGGCGGATTTCAGGAACGACGGGCGGTTGCCCTTTTTCGTCGAGGCATGCAGCGTGAACTGGCTGACCACGATGATTTCGCCGTCGGTATCGGTCACGGATTGGTTCATTTTTCCCTCCGGATCGGCGAAAATCCTGAGTTTAGCGACCTTGCCGCTGAGCCATGACACGTCTTCGAACGTGTCGCCGTCCTCCACGCCGAGGAGGACGAGCAGCCCGCAGCCGATCCGGGAAACGGTCCGGCCTTCGATTTCCACCGAGGCTTCAAGCACCCGCTGGATCACCGCGCGCATGGTGGTTCTTGGAGAGGATTCGTCGTTTTCACGAGGTCGGGATTCATGCGGGAAAAATAGTCACGGCGGGCGGAAGTGGAAATATTTCTTCTAAGAAATGATCGTTTGCCGTGTCATAGTCGTCGTTATGAAAATTTTGCCATGGATCTGTCTCGTCGCATTTTTCGCCCCCCTCCAACTGGTGGCCCAAGATCCGGACGCCCTCCGCAAGGAGCGCGACAAACTCGCGGAACGCGGGATGTGGCGGGAAGCCTTGGACTTCTTCCAGGAAAAGCTGATGCCGATCTCGGACGGGAAATCCGATCTGGATCTGCGGATGGCCGTCGAGGAGATCAGGGGGCAAAACGTGTGGGGCGAGTTTGACGGACTCGTCGAGCGGGTGATTTCCACGCATCCGGCGAATGCGATGCTGCTGGTTCAGGCGGCGGCATCCTATCAGTCGGCATCGCATTCCGGCCGGCTTGTCGCCGGGGAGTTCGAACGCGGCGGAGGGCCGCGTTACGGGAGGCGCTCGATGGGGCCGGATGACGTTCCTGACACTTCCGCCGGTGGATGGGTGAATACATTTTATCGCGATCAGGTTCGCTCGTTCCAGCTTTTCCGCGATGCCGTCGGCAAATCCAAAAACGACGCCGAGCGTTACCGGGCGTGGGAGGTGTTCTCGGGGATTCGAAACGAGGAGGCACGCGGAGAGGCGTGGAAACTCCAGACTCTCACGCCCCTCGAAAATCTACCCGAATGGGGTGAGCCGGGACCGCAAGGCGGTACCGAAGGTGCGCCCTGGGCGAAGGACGGGCCGGTGCTCTACGAGGTTCCCGCATCCTGGGAAGCCGCGAAAAACGATGGCGAGCGCTGGCGTTTCGCTCTAGCGGAACGGGTCCGGCTCAAGCCTGAAACGGCGGCGAGCGTCGCGCTCGATCTCGCGGATTTCTCGAATTCCCAATTCGGCACGGAAACACTCTCGTCGTTTGGATGGTGGCGTATGCAGGATCCGGACAGCGCGAAGGGGATTCTCGAAATGGACACTCTCGCCGAGGACGAATGCCTCGCGAAAACCTCGGATGGTGTCCGCCGTTTCAAGCTGCCTGCCAGCCATCATTTCATCGCGCTCTATCGCTCGATCATGAACGAAAACGAGCAGGCCGGAGACCGACTCGTTCAAGTGTTCCTCAACCGCCGCCAATACGACAAGGCGCGCGAGGTGCTCGAGCTAACCATCGCCAAACACGGCCCCGGCAATGATGACCAGCGCAAGAAACTGCTCAAACAGATCACCGGCAACTGGGGGCGCTTCGAGCCCTCCGAGACCGTGCCCGCCGGAGTGAAACCGAAGCTGCCGCTGGTGTTCCGCAACGCCTCCGCCATCCAGCTAACCGCCGCGCCCGTGGACATGGAGGCGGTGCTCAAGGACACGCTCGACTATCTGAAAAGCAACCCGCGCGAGCTGGACTGGCAGCGCGTCAATCCCTCGCAGATCGCCAGCCGTCTCATTCAGGAAAACCAGTCGAAGTTCATCGGCAAAACCGCCGCGAGCTGGGAGGTGCAACTCACTCCGCGCGATAAACACCGCGACACCCGCGCCGACCTGGAAGTGCCGCACGACAAGGCAGGTGCCTGGTGGATCACCGGAAAAATGGACGGTGGCAACGAGTTTCACACGCTCGTCTGGATCGTGGATTCAGTGCTCGTCCAGAACGACGTGGGCGGCAAGAAGCAGTGGTGGGTCGCCGATGCCGCGGGCGGTGCGCCGGTGGCGGGCGCTGACATCGAGTTTTTCGGTTACCGGACGATTCATCTCGAACGGAAAAATCCGCTGGAGCGGCGGATGAATATCGGCACCAAGACATTCAATCGCACGACCGATGACGATGGCAAAACGCTGCTCAAGCCCGGCGATTATGAAGATGATTTCCAATGGCTCGCCATCGCCCGCAAGGAGGGCCGCGCCGCCGCGTTCTTCGGATTCCAGCCCTATCATGTCGAAGTCCCGCAGCTTGAAAACGGCAACCGCGACATTACCTACGGCATCTCGGACCGCCCGCTCTACAAACCCGGCGACACCGCGCATTTGAAATTCTATCTGCGCAATGTCGGCTACTTCGAGCCGGATGAATCACGCTGGGCGAATCAAACCGGCACGCTCGTTCTTTTCAACGGTCGCGGCGAGGAGGCGATGAAACTCCAGAATCTCAAGACCGACGCGCTCGGCGCGGTGGAGAGCGAAGTCATCATTCCCAAGGACGCGGTGCTCGGAAACTGGAGCGCAGTTTTCCAGATCGCCGACCGGATTTCCGCCTCCGTTAGCCTGCGGGTGGAGGAATATCGCAAGCCGGAATACGAGGTGAAGGTCGAGGCTCCGGACGCGCCGGTGAAGCTCGGTGATAAATTCACGGCGACCGTCAAAGCGACTTATTTTCACGGCGCTCCGGTGCGGAATGCCAACGTCGAGATCATCGTGAAACGCGGTTCTATCGGCGAGCGCTGGTTCCCGGTCTGGCGCTGGGATTGGCTCTACGGCCCCGGCGCGTGGTGGAATGGCAGCGAGGCATCCTGGCATCCGGGTTGGAAAAGCTGGGGCTGCATTCCGCCGCATCCGCCGTGGTGGCAGGGGGATCGCTGGACGCCGGATGAGTTAGTCACCAAACGTAATGTGCCGATCGGTCCAGACGGCACCGCCAAGATCGAAATCGACACCGCGCCTGCCAAGCTGGTGCAGGGCGACATGGATGCGAAATACACCGTCGAGGCCCGCGTGGTGGATGCCTCGCGCCGCGAGGAGCGCGGCACCGGATCGGTGATCGCCGCCCGCAAGCCGTTCGAGGTCGTGGTGTGGACGGACCGGGGATATGCCCGTGCCGGAGAACAGGTGGAGGCAGCGATTTCCGTCGCGACGCTGGCAGGAAAACCAGTCGTCGGAGCGAAGGGAAGGCTGATCGTTTTCAAACTAACCAGTGGCGGTGACGGCCGCATCGAAGAGGAGGAAATCCAGTCCTTTCCGGTGGAGACCGATGCGCAAGGCGAAGTGAAACAACGCTTCGCCGCGCCCGCCACCGGTCAGTATCGTTTGGCGGCGAGCTTGTCGTTCAAGGACGGCGATCCGGCGGAAGGCGCGACGATTCTCAACGTCCATGGCCCCGGCCGCGTCGATCCCGCGGACTGGCATTTCGGCCCGCTGGAAATCATCGCCGACAAGCCGTCCCACGCTCCCGGCGAGACGGCGAAACTCCGAGTGAACAGCGACAAGGACAACGCCAACGTCTGGCTCTTCCTCCACATCGCAGGCTCCGCCGGACGCGAGGCCCGCCGCATCCAGCTCGATGGCAAGAGCCTTGAAGTCGATGTCCCGCTCGATCTGCGCGACATGCCGAACATGTTCATCGAGGGCGTCAGCGTCCACGGCGCGAAGGTTCATACCGCGGTCCGGCAGATCCTGCTGCCGCCGGTTAGCAAGGTTATCGAAGTCACGCTCGAACCCGCCAAGAGCCGGGTGAAACCGCGCGAAACTTCCGCCCTGCGTGTCACCTTGCGCGATGCCGAGGGCAAGCCGGTCACCGGCACCGCCGTGCTGACGGTGTATGACAAATCGCTCGAAGCGATCACCGGCGGCTCTAACGTCGGGAAGATCCACGAGAATTTCTGGACGTGGAAGAACAGCTATTACCCGGCACAGAGTGCCGATTCGATTCCCCATTCACCGGGAAATCTGCTGCGTCCGAAAACCGTCGGGATGCAGTCGCTCGGTCGTTTTGGCGACGAGGGACGCTATGCGGCGAAGGGCATGGGAGGCGGTGGTTTCGGCGCGAGGTCCAGGATGATGGAGAGTGATCCATTTAACGATTCTTCTGGTGGTGCTCCGATGATGGCGATGGCCGCGTCCGCAGCTCCGGAACAAAAAATGGATCGAGAAGGTGATCCCTTTGCAGGCACCGCCGCACCCGCCGCCAATCCCATCCTCGTCCGCAAGGACTTCGCCGACCTCTTGAAATGGTCCGGCGCGATCCAGACGGACGCCGATGGCCGCGCCGAGATTCCGTTGGAATTCCCGGACAATCTCACCACCTGGAAAGCCCGCGTCTGGGTGCTTGGCAAAGGCACGCAGGTCGGCGAGGGCAGCGCGGAAATCATCACTTCCAAGGAGCTGCTAGTCCGGTTGCAAGCGCCGCGCTTTCTGGTAGAACGCGACGAGTCGGTCTTCAGCGCGGTCGTCCAGAACGACCACGACGCGCCGAAGACGGTGAAGGTTTCCCTCGAACTGGATGGCAAAAACCTCGAAGCCATCGACGGCGCGCCGCAGACCGTGGAAATCGCCGCGAAGTCGGAAGCCCGCGTCGACTGGCGGGTGAAGGCGCTGCGCGAAGGCGAGGCGACGTTCCGCATGCGCGCGGATTCGGGCGACGATGGCGATGCGGTCGAGCGCAAGCTGCCGGTGCTCGTGCACGGGATGTCGCGCCATGACGCGTGGAGCCGCGCGGTCGAACCGGGTGCGGATTCCGCGAAGATCCAAATCGAAGTGCCGGAACAACGGCGGCCGGACCAATCGAAACTCACCGTCCGCTTTTCACCCACCATCGCCGGCGCGGTGGTGGATGCGATTCCCTATCTGGCGAGCTATCCGCACGGCTGCACCGAGCAGACCTTGAACCGCTTCGTGCCCGCCGTGATCGCCCAACAGATGCTGCGCGATCTCAAGATCAATCTCGCGGAAGTGAAAGCGAAGCGCACCAACCTCAACCCGCAGGAACTCGGCAATGCCGCCGACCGCGCCGCGCAGTGGAAGCAATGGCAAACGAACCCGGTTTTCGACGAGGTCGAGATGGAGAAAATGGTCGCGAAAGGCTTCGGGAAACTCATGTCCATGCAGAACTCCGATGGCGGCTGGGGCTGGTTTTCCGGCTACCGCGAGGTTTCCGGACCGCACACCACGGCGGTGGTGGTCCATGGATTGTTAGTTGCGAAGGCGAACGGCGCGAAGATTCCTGAGCAAATGCTGAATTCCGGTATCGCCTGGCTGATGGCATACGAGCGCAAGCAAACCGCCGCCCTGCAACTCCACGTCGAGCGCGAGGCGTTGCGCAAGGAAGGCAAGAAGATCAAGGACTCGAACAAGTATGTGAAATCCAAGTGCGATGCCATGGATGCGTTTGTTCGAATGGTTCTCGGCGAGGCCAAGCGCGATTCGGAGCCGATGCTCGCGTTTCTCTATCGGGACCGCGTCGATCTACCGGTGTATGCGAAATGCTTGTTAGGTCTGGAGCATCACCGCAAGGGTGACGAGGCCCGCCGGGACGAGGTGATGAAGATGATTTCCCAATACCTCAAGCGCGATGCCGAGAACCAGACGGCTTATCTGGATCTGCAGAACACGAATTACTGGTGGAACTGGTATGGCAGCGCGGTCGAGGCGCACGCGTGGTATCTCAAACTGCTCGCCGCCGTGAAGCCGAAGGACGCGGATACGCGCGGCCTCGTGAAGTATCTGGTGAACAACCGCAAACACGCGAGTTACTGGGAATCCACGCGCGACACGGCGTTCGCGATCGAGGCCATCGCCAGCTATTTCAAAGCCAGCGGCGAGGACGCGCCGGAGATGGAAGTGGATGTCCTGCTCGACGGGAAATCGCTGCGCAAGGTTTCCATCAACCGGGAAAACCTCTTCACCTTCGATGGCACAGTCACGCTGACAGGCGACGCGGTGACCACGGGGAAACACGATATTGAACTCCGGCGGACGGGGAAGGGGACTCTTTACGCCAACGCCTATCTGGAAGTCTTCACCCTCGAAGACAAGCTCCGCGCCGCCGGGCTGGAGGTGAAAGTCACTCGCCGCATTTCCAAACTCATCGCCCTGAAAAATGAAACTGAAGTTCCCGATGCCACAGGATTGGTGGTGAAGCAACAGGTCGAGCGGTTCCGCCGCGAGCCGTTGGCGGACGGCGCAAAGCTTGCATCAGGCGACCGCGTGGAAGTGGAGCTGATCCTTGAAAGCAAGAACGACTACGAGTATCTGATTTTCTCCGATGCCAAGGCCGCGGGCTTCGAGGCGCTCGACGCGCTGAGCGGCTACGTCGGCGGCGGTGACGGATTGAGCGCGTACATGGAGCCGCGCGACCGGACGGTGGACTTCTTCATCCGCGCGCTGCCACGGGGAACGCACACCTTGCGCTATCAGCTCCGCGCCGAGGCACCGGGGATTTACAAGGCTCTTCCGGCCACGGCGGAGGCGATGTATGCCCCCGAGCTGAGAGGGAACTCGGAGGATCTGAAATTGGAGATTTCCAAATAAGTGCCCGTGACCTGTCTCCAACGTGGCTGCGACGTCTACGCGTGCAATCACCGCGCAAGTCATGAGAGGCGGAATCTGAGGCGGGGTCTAGCGGAATCGCCGGGAGGATGGCACGCATCGGGCACACCCAGGATTTCCCGAAAAAGTGGAGGTGATGATTTCTGCTTTGAAAGCCATATTTCAGGCACTCGCCACAGGATCGGGCGCACATTGGGAACAAACAGAAAACCCCTAACGCAAAAAAGGAAGCCTTCCGGCTCCCTAAGTTGTTCATCCTAAAAGGAAAGTGCTCGAAAGAGGACTCGAACCTCCACAGGTTACCCCACTAGATCTTTAGTGGTGCAACTCGTTGATTATCATTCATTTATGTTCCTTTCAGTGCGTTAAATTGCCCATTTTTTCCAAATGAGGCAGCTTAGATTGGAGCAAGTTAGAGCACTGACGGGAAGGTATTTTGTCGCCATTTGTCGCCTATTATCAATGCTTTATGGAACATTTAAGCACCCGCAGGAATGGCTTTTTCCTGCCGTGAAACCGAAGTGTCCCTCCTCGATTTTTCGGTCTAGTCGCCCTCCCACACGTTGACATGGAAACACCGGGCATGGACACGCAATTTACTTCGCTGCGCATCGAACTCGACCTGATCACCGATTGCCGAGCTTGATGCGCTTGCCGCCGCCGGCTGGCGCGGAGCGGTCTTTTTCGTGGATGATAACTTCATCGGCAACAAACGCAGGCTGCGGCAGGAACTGCTGCCGGCGCTCATCGCCTGGCAAAAGCAACACCGCCACCCCTTCACATTTTATACCGAGGCGTGGATCAATCTGGCGGACGACGAGGCGCTCACCCGTGACATCGTGGCGGCGGGATTCGACTCGGTGTTCATCGGGATCGAAACGCCCGACGAAGCCGGATTGGCGGAGTGCAACAAACGGCAGAACCGCAGTCGTAATTTGCTGGCCGATATCAAGCGCTTGCAGCGCGCCGGACTGGAAGTGCAGGGAGGATTCATCGTCTGTTTCGATTCCGACACCTTGTCGATTTTCCATCGACAGATCGAATTCATCCGGAACAGCGGGATCACCACGGCGATGGTTGGAATGCTCAATGCCCTGCCCGGCACCCGGGAACGTTTGCGCGGCGAGGGGCGGCTGTTGGGAAACTCGAGCGGCAACAATGTCGATGGTACGACAAGCTTCGTGCCGAAAATGGACATGACCGATCTGCGAGAGGGGTATCGCCACCTCATGGAGGAGACGATCTATGCGCCCGGCCCTTATTACCGGCGAGTGAGAACTTTCCTGCGCGAGTTCCAACCTGCGAAAATCCCATCACGGATGGACTTGCGGAAACTTGCCGCATTCATGCGCGCCATGGTGAGTCTCGGAATGATCGGTCGCGAGCGGTTCCAATACTGGAGGCTATTGGTTTGGACGACCTGCCGCCGGCCATTCCTGCTCCCGGTGGCCGTGAAACTGGCAATCTTCGGCCGCCACTTCCGGCATTGCGCCCATGCGCTCGCGCGATAACTGGAAATCAAATCCAGTCCCCGCGAAAGAACCCCTCGAACAAATGTTTCGAGGGGTTTCACCGGCTCGTGTCTTGTTTTCAGTAAGGACTGCTGACAATGACGTAGGTGTCGTTCTGGCGGCGGTAATACCGATCCCCGACTTGATAGTATTCATTCCCACGGTGTTTTACCACGCGGTATCCGTCCGGAAGACGGGTCATGACTTCGCCGCGATCATATCGTTGGTCATGACGGTTGGATGACTCCCTATAATCCCGGCTCGGCTGGTAGGTCTGCTGGCGGCGACTGTAGTCGTCATAGTAACGACTGGTGCGGGGCGCATCGACAACCACATAGCCACCGGAACCCGGCCGATAGTAATAGCCATCGTGGTAATAGTAGGTGCTGCCCGAGATGTTTTCACTGCGGTAGCCACCTGGAAGGGAATTGACCCTGTATCCCGGGCTATATCTGGTGACGGAGACCGATCCGCCGCCTTGTGAATCATAGGGGACAACGCAGGAAACCAGTCCCATGCAAAGAGCAACGCCGGTGATGACGAACATCGGCCTGACGAATGTATTCGGTTTTTCGGAGCTCTCTGGCCGGGCCGCATCGTCGCGTTTACCGCTGGCCGGTTGCTGTTGGTGATTGTTTGTCTTCATATCACGCGTGGATTTGATTTCGATTTTCATGGCTGTATTTTTCCTTTCAGTTGATTTTCATTCGCAGTGAATTTGACCTCGAATGGATCTCCACCTTGGCGGATACGGTGATCATGGCTCATGATGATGGCTTCTTCCATGGGGTGAAACCCTAAGGTCGATCATGCGGACGGTTGCCGGAGCCTGTGCGTGGATTTCCCATAATCCGTCATTCACGCCAAAATTTTGGTTGCGACCAGGTTTCCTGTCGAACACGTTACAGTTTAAGACGCGGGATGGGATGTGGCTTTGCTTGCATCAATGCCGCTTTGAAGATCAGGTTGATAAATCGCATGAAAAAACCATCACCGGCCAGGAGGATAAGGAAGCCTGTTCCTGCGGTTCAGCAGAAAGGACCCGCATCACAAGCGGCGGCTTCGTTTCCGATTGTTGGCATCGGCGCGTCTGCTGGCGGATTCGAGGCGCTGGAACAGTTCCTGGCGCATGTCCCGGCGGAATGCGGGATGGCTTTTGGAATCATCCAGCATCTGGACCCTACCCGCAAGGGACTGATGCCGGAACTTCTCCAACGCGGCACCCTGATGAAAGTGGTGCAGGTGAAGGGCAGGACGCTGGTCCGCCCGGACTGCGTGTATGTCATTCCGCCGAACAAGGACATGTCCATCCTGCACGGAGTCCTTCATTTGTTCGAACCCTTGGAGAAACGCGGGCAGCGTCTGCCGGTCGATTTTTTCCTGCGCTCACTCGCCTTCGATCAGCAGCAGAAAGCCATCGGTGTGGTTCTATCAGGCGTGGGTTCCGATGGCACTCCGGGGCTTCGTGAAATCAAGGAGAAAAGCGGCCTGGTGGTCGCGCAGGAACCGTCCACAGCGAAGTTCGACAGCATGCCGCGCAGCGTGATCGATGCCGGCCTGGCGGACATCGTGGCTCCGGCGGATGAATTGCCCGGACGGATCATGGCTTATCTGCAACGCGTGCCCTATGAAGCGATTCCGGAAACATCGGTCGATTCCGTCACACGCGGCGCCCTTGAAAAGATCCTGATCCTCCTGCGCCAGCGGACGTGCCACGATTTCTCCTTCTATAAGAAAAGCACTCTTTATCGCCGGATCGAGCGCCGCATGGGCATCCACCAGATCGACAGGATCGCGTCCTATGTTCGTTTCCTGAACGAGAGTCCGCAGGAACTGGACCTGCTCTTCATGGAATTCCTCATCGGCGTGACGGGATTTTTCCGTGATCCTCAGGTATGGCAGGTGTTGCGCGATAAAACCCTGCCCGCGCTGCTTGCCAGCCACCCCACGCGACTGCTGCGCGCATGGGTCGCCGGGTGTTCCACCGGAGAGGAAGCCTATTCACTGGCCATCGTGTTCAGGGAGGCAATTGAGAAACTTCCTCCCGGGAAAAATTTCAAACTCCAGATCTTCGCCACGGATCTCAACCGCGATGCGATCGACAAGGCGCGCCGGTGCGTTTATCCGGAAAAAATCCGCGCGGATGTCACTCCGGAGCAATTGCGCCGTTACTTCACCAAGGAGGAAGGCGGCTACCGGGTACGCGCCGAGATCCGCGAAATGGTGATCTTCTCGCCTCACAGCCTGATCATGGACCCTCCTTTCACCAAGCTGGACATCGTGAGCTGCCGCAACCTGCTGATCTATCTACTGCCTGAGATGCAGAAGAAACTTTTTCCACGGTTTCATTACAGCCTGAGGCTCTTGATGGAATTCGGTGGAAATTCTTGCGGCAAGTGTCCGGGGTCGGCAAGACTTTCCTGGTGAAAAGCACCGATTTTTACCGTCAGATTCTTGGGATCTCCGCTCCGTGGAAGATCGTGAACGTGGAACTCGACATGGAGGC
>CAMDLP010000028.1 GCA_945901795.1 Akkermansia muciniphila
TCCTCTTCGCGGAGGGTGGTGCAGGCCCCCATGACTTCTTCGAGCACGGTGTTGTTCTCGTTGAGTGACTCGGAGCGGTGCTGGGAGTAGTAACCGATCTTGGTGGCGTAGCCGGGCTCGCGCTTGCCGCCGTTGATGGGTATCTGGCCGGCGAGGATCTTGATGAGAGTGGATTTGCCAGCGCCGTTAGGGCCGACGAGGACGATGCGGTCGCCGCGCTCGATGGTGAGGTCGAGGTCCTTGTAGATCTGCTTGTCGCCGTAAGCTTGGCTGACTTTGGCGAGTTCGATGACCTTCTGGTTCGAGCGCGGGGGTTGGGGAAAGTTGAATTTGAAGGCCTTGCGCGGGGTGCGCGGCTTTTCGATGCGTTCTAACTTTTCGAGCGACTTGATGCGGGACTGGACCTGCGAGGCTTTGGACCCGACCTGGCGGAAGCGGTCGATGAATTCCTGGACGTGCTCGATTTCCTTCTGCTGGTTGCGATAGGCCTGCGTTTGTTGTTCGAAGCGGGCTTCGCGCTGTTCGAGGTAAGCGCTGTAGTTGCCGGTGTAGGAATTGAGCTTGGCGGCGTCGGGATCGATTTCAATGACGGTCTCGATGATTGAGTCCATGAAGTCGCGGTCGTGGGAGATCATGAGGATGGCGCCGGAGTAGTTGAGCAAATAGCGCTGGAGCCAGAGGAGCGAGAGTAGGTCGAGGTGGTTGGTCGGCTCGTCGAGCATGAGCAGGTCCGGCTCCATGGTCAGGAGCTGGGCGAGGTGGGCGCGCATGACCCAGCCGCCGGAATATTCGCGGGCGGGCTTGTTGAAATCGTCGGTCTTGAAGCCAAGGCCGTGGAGGATTTTCTTGGCCTTGGGCTCGAGCTGATAGCCGTTGAGGGCGGTGAACTGGTCCTGGGCTTTGCCGAACTCGGGGCTGGAGAGGTCGCCGGATTTCTCGCCCTCGCGGATGATGCGGAGCAGGCCGATCATTTCCGGGGTGATGCCCATGGCGATCTCGAGGATCGTCTCGTCGGTCGGCTCGCCGGCTTCCTGCGGCAGGTAGCCGGTGATGGCGTATTCGTCGCGCTCGATGGAGCCTTCGTCGGGCGAGTCCTCGTTGAGGATCATGCGGAAGAGAGTGGACTTGCCGGCACCGTTGGGGCCGACGAGGGCGACGCGTTCGCCCCAGTTGATGGACATTTCCGCCTCGCGGAGAAGACAGCGGCCGCCGAGCGTTTTGGTAAGCTTGTGAATCGTGAGCACGCGGAGGATGTAATGGAGGAGCGGGCGGGGGGCAAGAAATTCGACAGGGAGCCGCCGCCATCAGGAAAATCCGCTATTGACCTTGACGGGGCGGGGGGGCGGCGGGCTTTATAGCGCATCCTTCCTACAAGCATGCGATTCCCTACAGCTCCCTCACTCCTCATGCCGCGCGGCGTGGGTCAATTTGCCGCCCTCACCTCCCTCGCTTTTGTGACGCTTGCAGGGACCATGCACGCGCAGGATTTCGAGGGGAAAAACATTTCCGAAGTGGCGATCCGCTATCAGGGAGCAAAGACGGTGGACGAGGCCCGCTTGCGCAACCTCATGGCATCCAAGACCGGCACGCCCTATCGTTCTGAGAATCTGGATAACGACATCAAGTCGCTTTACGAGTCCGGCCTGGTGGACGACGTGCGTTTCCTCGCCGAGCCCGTGGGCGACAGCGTGAAGTTGATCGCCGAGGTGACGACGCGTCCGGCGCTCGGTGGCGTGGGATTCGTCGGAAACTCGATTTTCACGGATCAGAAGCTGGCCAAGGAATCGAAAATCAAGGCCGGCGGCGCGCTCAGCGACGAGCAGATCCTCGAAGCGCGGCGCAACATCGAGAAATACTACCAAGGCTACGGCTACCCGGACGTGACGGTCACCCACCGCACACAAGCGACCGGCCAGGCGGGATTGTCCGACCTGATTTTCGTCATCGACGAAGGACAGAAGAACGAGGTTCGTAAAATTATTTTCGAAGGAAACAACGCGTTCACCGACCTGGAACTCCGCAAGGAGATGAAGGTGAAGGAAAAAGGCTGGTTCTCGTGGCTCACCAAGTCCGGCCGTTTCGAATCGAACGAGTTGGATTCCGATCTCGACAAGGTTCTGGATTACTACCGCAACAAAGGCTATCTCCGTGCGAGCTGCCCCGGCATCAACCGCGTCCCCGTGGGGGACGGCAGCGTGGATCTGGTGATCCCGATCAACGAGGGCGAGCGCTACACCGTCGCGGGTGTCGGCTTCGGCACAATGACCGTTTTCAAACCCGAGGAACTCTATCCGTCACTCACTCTGGTCGGGAATTCCGCCTACTCGTCGAAGAAGATGCGTGACGACATGACCATGATCCGCAGCTTTTACGGCTCGCGCGGTTACGCCGATGTCTTGGTGACGCCGGATATCCGCGACGCCGGCCCTAACCGGGTGAACATCGTTTACCGCGTGACCGAGGGTGCCCGCTTCAAGGTGGGCCGGGTGAACATCGCGGGCAACACCAAGACCCAGGACAAGGTGATCCGCCGAGAAATCCCCCTTCAGCCGGGTGACATGTTCAACTCCGTTGAGCTGGAAACCACCAAGGCTCGTCTCACCAACCTGCAATATTTCAGTGACGTCCAGACCACCGGCTCGCCGGGCGGTGCCGGATATCGCGACGTGAACGTGCTCGTCGAGGAAAAGGCGACTGGCTCGGTGGGCGTGGGCGCGGGCTTCAGCTCGATCGACAGCATCGTGGGCTTCGTCACGCTGGAGCAGACGAACTTCGACTTGTTCAACCCATGGAATTTCACCGGCGGCGGCCAGCGCTTCGGGATGAATCTGCGTGCGGGTGCCGAGCGCTCCGAATTCAGCGTCTCGCTGGTGGAGCCGTGGTTCATGGACCAGCAGCTGTCCTTGGGCGGCGAGCTTTTCTTTAAGGAATCGTCCTATTTCAGCGACTACTACGACCAGACCAACATCGGTGCCGCGATCTCTCTCAGAAAGCCTCTCGGCGCGAAGAGCTCGATCAAGGGCGAGTATCGCCTGGAGCAGGTCGAAATCGACTCGGAAGTGGATGGCAGCGATTATAGTGGGAGCGGCGCCAACTCGGAACTTTCCGAGGAGAAAATCGGCGGCGACTACCTGCGCAGCGCCCTGTCGGTGAACTACCTTTACGATAGTCGCGACAGCAGCATCCAGCCTCGCAGCGGCCATAAGGTTGACCTTGGCCTCACCTATGCCGGTTTGGGCGGCGACGTCGATACCTTCACGCTTTCCGCGCAAGGCCAGAAGCATTGGAACTTGAAATGGGATACCATCCTTTCGTGCAGCGGGGAGCTTGCCTTCGTGGACAGCATTGATGGCGAGGTTCCGATTTTCGAGCGGATGTTCCTTGGCGGTGGTCGGACGCTCCGCGGATTCGAGTTCCGCGATGTGGGACCGCGTGACACGGGCTACACTGACGAGGTTTACGGCGGCAACTCGCTGGGTTACCTCACGGTCGAATACACGATTCCGATCATCGAAAACATCCGCGCTGCGGTGTTCTCCGACACGGGCTTCGTGAATGCCGACAGCTGGGATCCGAGCCCGAGCGATATCTATAGCGACGTGGGTATCGGCATCCGCTTGAAGCTGCCGATCAGCCCGCTGCCGCTGGCACTCGACTACGCGATTCCGATTTCATCGCCGGATGACGGGGCGGACAAGGGCGGTCAGTTCAACTTCTCGCTCAGCTCGCAGTTCTAAGGGCTGCTGAATAGAAACTTCATCAAACCGGTCCTCCGTTCGCGGCGGGCCGGTTTTTTATTTCGACGCACAGGCCGCGTCTGCGATGCGCAGGCCGTCCAAAGCCGCGCTGACGATGCCGCCGGCGTACCCCGCGCCCTCGCCGCAGGGGTAGAGGCCTTGGATTTCCGGGTGCTCGAGGGTGTCGTCCCGGCGGGGGATTCTCACCGGGGAGCTGGTGCGGGTTTCAAATCCTAGCAGCAGCGCCTCGCTAGAGACGTAGCCCTGGATCTGGCGGCCGAACAGGTGGAGTCCCTCGCGCATCCGGTTGGTGATCCACTGCGGCAGCAGGTCGTGCAGCGGCGCGGATTTGGTGCCGGGAAAATAACTGGTATCCGGCAGGCTTGAGGAAATTTTGCCATCGAGGAAATCGGTGACACGCTGGCCGGGAGCGACCTGTCCGCCGCCGCCGGCAATCTTGGCGGTGCGCTCGAGTTCCTTTTGGAAAACCAACCCGGCGAGCACGCCGTGTTCCTTGACGAGTTGCTGCAAGTCCTCGGGCTCGACGGTGGAGACCATGCCGGAGTTCGCGAACGGCGAGTCGCGGCGCGAGAGGCTCATGCCGTTGACGACCACCTCGTCATTCTCGGTGGACGCCGGGACGATCCAGCCGCCGGGGCACATGCAGAACGAATGCACGCCGCGGTCACGGATCTTGGTCGCTAACCGGTAGCGCGCGGCGGGTAGCAGCCGCGGGCGTTCCTGGCCGAAGTTGAGATGATACTGCGTGCGGTCGATGAACGGCTGCGGGTGCTCGATGCGGAAGCCGACGGCGAAGGGCTTGGGCTCTAGCAGGATGTTCCTCGCCGCCAGCAGCCGGTAAATATCGCGCGCCGAGTGGCCGGTCGCGAGGATCACCGAGTCCGCCAGGATTTCCTCGCCGGATACGGTGAGCACGCCGCGGATGTGGTTTCCGCTGATCAGGAAATCGGTGACCTTGGTTTGGAAACGGACTTCGCCGCCGGCGGCGAGGATCGAGTGGCGGATCGCCTTGACGACGTTGGGTAACAGGTTCGAGCCGATGTGCGGGTGGGCGTCGGTGAGGATTTCCTCCGGCGCGCCGTGGGCGACGAGGACCTCGTAAACCTTGGCGACCGGTCCGCGCTTGGTGGCGCGGGTGTAGAGCTTGCCATCGGAAAAAGTGCCGGCACCGCCCTCGCCGAAGCAGTAGTTGGACTCCTCGATCACCCGGCCCTCGCGGAGCAGGGGCGCGAGGTCGAAGCGCCGGGCGCTGGCGTCCTTGCCGCGTTCCAACAGGATCGGCTTCAGTCCGTTTTCGAGGCAGCGCAGCGCGGCGAACATTCCCGCCGGGCCGCAGCCGACGATGATGACCGGCCGGGCGTTAGGCGAAAGGGCGGGCGCGGACCACTGCGGTTTCTTGTCCGGGGGCAGGAGACCGTCCAACGCGACATCCAGCCGGAGCTGCACCTTGACGGCGCGTTGGCGGGCATCGATCGAATGCTTGCGGAGCTTGATTCCGCCGATGCGCGCGACCGGAACGCCGAGCTTGATCGCGGCGGCTTGGCGGCGGGCGGCATCGTCCTCGGATTTCTCCAGGGGAAGGACGACATCGACGGTTTCTATCAAAGGTTCCACGGCGATTTGGAATAAGCTTCAGCCACGGATAGCGCGCTTCTGGCCCGCATCATCGACGCTGACGAAGGTCACCCGCGTCGAGAAGATGGGCATTGATCCGGACTTTTCGTCGATGACTTTCACCGCGTAGGTGACGCTGGTGTTGCCTTCGCGTTCACGATCGCAGGAAATTCTCAGGATCGTGCCGTCGCGCACGCTGTGGTGGAATTCCACGGTGTCCATCGCCACGGTGACGAACTGGCAATGCGGGTAGTCGAGGCTCGCGGCGATCCATGACGCCTCGTCGATCCACGCGAGCATGCGGCCGCCGAAGAGGAATCCGTAGTGATTCAGGTCGCCGGGAAGGACAAGTCGGTGCGTTTCCATGATCTCACCAGCGGCGGCGCTTGCTCTCCTTGTAAATGGCGGCGTCTAGCGAGTAACCGCCGGCTCCTGATAGGATGATGACGATCACCGGGATCAAATACATCAGCGCCAGCTCCTTCGATCCTCCGGGTCCGCCGGAGAACCACGGGTCCGCCGCGTGCGCGCCGAAAGCGGCGACCACCATCGCGAAGCCGAACACGAACGCCGCGGGGCGCGTCATCAGCCCGAGCACCAGCAGTGCCGAGGCCACGACTTCCGCGCCGATGAGCATCAATAGGCCGACCTGCGGCGACATCAGGCTGAGAGGAAACACTTCCGATTGATAGAACCCCTTTTTGAGGATCGCCTGGAAATTCTGGATTTTCGGAATGCCGTGGCCGCCGAGCATCATCAGTCCCACCATCACGCGGAGTGCTAAAAACCCGAGCGATGCGGTCGCGTCACGGGTGCCGCAGTCAAAGAACAATTTTTTCATGAGGCCGATGAGGGTGCTTGTTTTGCGGAAATCGTGATTCGTTTGAGCCGGTCATCCCCTTGCGGCGAATGCGAGACGATCAGCGGATCGTCGGCGAGGATATTGTGAACCAAGCGCCGGTAGTAAGCATTGAGCGGACGCATCTGGAACGACTTGCCGGTGGCTTTCACGCGCTCGGCGATGCCCTTGATTTCCCCGGCCAGGTGGTCTTCCTGGATGGACCGGAAATGCTCGCAGTCCACCTTGATGCGCTCCGCCTTGGGGGCGTGCCGGCGGACGATCCGGTTGACGAGGTATTGGAGGTCGTCGAGGCGGTCTCCGTCCTTGCCGATGATCGCCTCGCTGTCTCCCGAGTGAATTTGCAGGCATGGGCCGTCATGGGTTTCCTGAAGCTCGATTGTCGCCGTGAAGCCAAGGTGCCCGAGCATCGTGTCGAGCACCTTGTTTGCTGATTCCACCGTGGTCATGGCGGGAGGTTAATCACATCCTCGGCCGGGTCAATCACCCCGGGCTTCTTTGTGCTCGAAATGCCCGCCGATTTCCGCCGCGAAGTCCGCCAACTGGTGCTTTTCCGCCGCCGTGAACTCGTAAGGCGCGAACTTCCCGATCCCGAGCGTGCCGATGACCTTGCTGGACGCTTTCGAGAAAACCGGCACTGCGAGCGAGCCTGACACGCCGGTTTTCCGCGCGTCGGGCTTGGCGACTCCGCCGAGGTCCTGCTGGAGGTTGCAGAGCTCGACCGGCTCCCCGCGCTCGGCGGCGGCTCCGGCGATGCCCTTGCCGAAGGGAATCGTCGAGATTTTGTCCATCAGGCTCTCCGGGACGCCGGTCTGGCAGACGAGCGTCAGGAATTTCCCATCAGCTGCGGCTTGGTGGATGGTTCCGGTTTGGCAGCCGAAGTCGGCTAAAATGGAATCCAGGATTGCCTGCCAGTCGGGATGGTTCGTCATGGCCTTTGAACTATCACGGCTGGGCGGCTTCGTCATCATCCAATTGGGTGGAGAATTACGCTTGGCAGCGCCCCCTATCTTGTCCAAAGCTCCCGCCGCGTGAGGAAACCCAAACCATTTGTCCTCGCTCTTGTAGCCTGCGTGCTCGCTTTCCAATCAATCACCGCAATGGCCGCCGGAACTGAAATCAAAGAGGAGCATTATGGATCGATGCCCGACGGCCGAAAAGTGAGGGTTTTCACGCTCACCAACCCAAGCGGACTGCGGGCCAAGGTCACCGAATACGGAGCGATCCTGGTCTCGATGGAAACCCCCGACAAATCCGGGAAACCCGCGGATCTGACCCACGGTTATGATAGTTTGGAAGGCTGGTTGACCAACACATCCTATTTCGGCGCGACGGTGGGGCGTTTCGGAAACCGCATCAAGGACGGCAAGTTCAAGCTCGATGGCAAAAATCACACTCTCGCCACTAACAACAACCCCGGCGGCATCCCGTGCCACCTGCATGGCGGTTTGACCGGCTTCGACAAGGTGCTGTGGTCCGGGAAGATCACCGGCGAAAACCAAGTCGAGTTCTCCTACACCGCCAAGGACGGCGAGGAAGGCTATCCCGGAAACCTCGCGGTCAAAGTCACCTACGCTCTCACCGACGACAACGAGCTCAAGTGGGAGGCGCGCGCGACCACCGATGCGCCGACGATCATCAACCTCGTCCATCACACCTATTGGAACCTCGCGGGCGATCCCGCCAAGTCGATCATCGACCACGTCCTGATGCTTGATGCGGACGCGTATCTTCCCACCAACGCCGGCCTCATCCCGACCGGGAAAATCGATCCCGTGGCCGGGACTCCCATGGACTTCACCAAGTCGGCGACCATCGGTGATCGCATCGACGCCGACTTCGAAGCCCTGAAATTCGGTGGTGGTTACGACCATGCGTGGGTGCTGAAAAAAGGCGGTGGAGTGCGTCTCGCGGCGAGATTGAAGGACCCCAAGAGCGGGCGGGTGATGGAGGTCTTCACCGACCAGCCAGCCATCCAGTTCTACGCTGGAAATTTCCTCGATGGCAAAGCCATCGGCAAGGGCGGCGTCGCATACGCCCGCCGCACCGCGCTCTGCCTGGAGACCGAAGGATTCCCCGACTCCCCTAACCAGCCGTCATTCCCGTCTCCGGTTCTCCGTCCCGGCGAGACCTACAAGCACACGATGATCCACAAGTTCTCCGCCGAGTAACCTCGGTCCACCCCGTCGCTCGGACTTTGATCACCCCAACGCATCCTGTCTCCTCCCAAAACCCCAAGTAGAAACCTGATATTAATATGTTGAATTCATTCGTTGTGCCTTTCATCGCCTCAGTCAGCGGCAGCGGTGGTGCCCTGGGAAGTGGCCTCAAGTTTGATCTCGATCTGGTCGATTGGGTGATCCTCGCCATCTATCTGGTGTTTGTCATCGGCATCGGCTTCGCGCTGAAACGCCAATCCAAAACGGCGGAGGATTTCCTGCTATCAGGCCGTTCGATTCCGGGTTGGATCACCGGTCTCGCCTTTATTTCCGCGAACCTCGGGGCACAGGAACTCATCGGCATGGCGGCGTCCGGCGCCGAGTATGGCATCATGACCTCTCACTTCTACTGGGTGGGGGCGATTCCGGCGATGGTGTTCCTCGGCATTTTCATGATGCCGATGTATTATGGGTCCAAGGCCAAATCGGTGCCTGAGTATTTGAAAATGCGCTACGACGAGCGCACCCGCGTTTTCAACTCGGTCTCGTTCGCATTCATGACGATTTTTTCCTCCGGCATCTCGATGCACGCGCTCGCCGATTTGCTCACCACGCTGGTCGGGTGGAATTACTATGGCTGGCTTGTCGTCACTTCGGTGATCGTCCTAGCCTATGTCCTGAAGGGTGGCTTGAGCTCGGCGATCTATAACGAAGTGCTGCAATTCTTCATGATCGTCTTCGGCATCGCGCCGCTGGCCTATCTGGCCCTGAAAAATGTCGGTGGTTGGGACGGCCTCGTCGCCAAGCTGCAGGCATCCCCGCTCGGTGATGGAGCCATTCATTCGTGGGCGCAAACCGCCACTGGCGACAACCCGATGGGTGTGCCGTGGTATGGCATCATCTTCGGCCTCGGCTTTGTTCTTTCCTTCGGTTACTGGACCACGAACTTTGCAGAAGTGCAGCGCGCACTGGCAGCGAACTCGATGGGAGCTGCCCGCCGCACGCCCATCGTCGGGGCGATTCCGAAAATGTTGTTCCCGGCGATCGTCATCCTTCCCGGCATGATCGCCTACGCGCTCACCTTGGACGGCGCCTCTAGCGGCTACGCGATTCCTGCGAAGCTTGATGCAAATGGTGTTGCCATGCTCGACAGCGCGGGCAGAGCGGTGATGAATTACAATCAGGTATTGCCTTCGATGATTCTTCACTATTTCCCGAACGGGCTGTTGGGACTCGCGCTCACTGCACTGATGGCCTCCTTCATGTCGGGCATGGCGGCAAACGTAACCGCCTTCAACACCGTGTGGACCTACGACCTCTACTCGCAGATGACAGGCGGCAAAAAGACCGACCGGCAGCTTTTGAATATGGGCAAGGTCGCCACCATCGCCGGCATCATCTTGGCCATGGGCTGCGCGCTGATTGCCGCGAAGTATAACAACATCATGGCCATTTTGCAGTTGGTGTTCGGTTTCGTGAACGCGCCGTTGTTCGCGACATTCCTGCTGGGAATGTTCACCAAGCGTTCCAACAATGCGGGGGCGTTCTGGGGCCTGTTGATCGGCACCGGCACCGCAGTGGTTTTCCATGGTTTGTCATGGGTCACCGGCAATGCGTCTGGAGTCAAAGGCGCATGGATTTCCCAAGTCTTCGAGTATCCAAAGGACCTCTCGCAAAGCTTCATGGTGGCCATTGTCGCCTTCAGCGTTACCTTTGCGATCAACGCCGGGCTCTCGCTCACCTCCGGGCGCAACAAGACGGATGAGGAGCTTGCCGGCCTGGTTTATTCTCTCACACCCAAACAACTATCCGGTCACGAAGCATGGATCATGCGACCAGCGGTCCTTGGCACCATCGTCATGATCGCTGCGATCATTCTCAATTATATCTTCTGGTAAATCCACCAACCCACTACTTCCATGGACCTTCGACTTCCCATTGGCATCATCTTCACCCTCTACGGCCTGATCCTAACTGGATACGGGTTGGTCACCAAAGGGAGCAAGATTTATGATAAATCGCTCGGCATCAACGTCAATATCTCTTGGGGAATCTTGCTGTTGGTCTTCGGTCTAACCATGTATTACTTCGCCAAACGTGGTAAAAAATCCTGAGGTCGAATCGCCGCGCTTGTGAAGATTTCCCTCTACACTGGCGGCATGGTCCAGACGAACGGCTACCTCGTCGAAACTCCCGACGGCAATCTCCTCATCGATGCCCCCGAGGGAGTCGCCGAGTGGATCACCCGCCGCGGCGTGCGGGTCGATGACGTGCTGCTCACCCACCAGCACTACGACCACGTCACCGACGCCGCGGCGCTCAAGGCGTTGGGTGCCCGGCTTCACGCTTATGCCGACTATTCCAAGGATCTCACCTTGGAATCGATGGCCCGCTCGTGGGGGCTGCCGATCTCGGTGACTCCCTATGAAATCGACCGGCTTTTCGTCATGACCGAGCCGCTGCGGATCGCGGGGCTGGAAATCTCCCTCGCCCACGTCCCCGGTCACTCGTCCGACAGTGTGACGTTCTATCTGGCGGATCACGGGGTTGTGTTCTCGGGTGACACGCTTTTCGCCGGTTCCATCGGCCGGACGGATCTTCCCGGCGGCAGCACCACGCGGTTGCTAGACGGCATCGCCAGCCACCTGATGACCTTGCTTTCCGAGACGCGCGTGCTGCCGGGGCACGGGCCGGGCACGACCATTGGCGAGGAAGCGATGGGAAATCCCTATCTGGATTGAGGCTCCCGACTGAGACAGTCGGGACACATTCCGGTTCACAGCGCGGCGGCGATTTTCTCCAGGCCTTCGAGCATCCGCGCGCGCGGGCAGCCGAAGTTGAAGCGGATCCAGCCGGGCCAGCCGAAGTAGGCTCCGTCGGATAGAAAGAGCCCGGCCTTTTTCTCGAAGTGCTGCGCGGGGTTCTCCACGCCCATGCCGCGCGCGTCGATCCAGGCGAGGTAGGTGGCCTCGCCGGCCTGCACGGACAAGCCCGGGCAGCGGGTGGTGATGAAATCGACGAGGAGGCCGCGGTTGGCTTTCAGATAGTCCATCAGCTCCAATCGCCACGGTTCGCCATCGCGGTAGGCGGCCTCGGCGGCGTAATAGGAGAGGGCGTTGATCTCGGAAAGCGTGTGGCCGCGGACGGCGGCGAACTTGCGCCGGATGCCGTCGTCCGGGATCACGGCGAAGGCGTAGCCGAGGCCGGCGATGTTCCATGTCTTGCTCGGGGAGAGTAGCGTGATCGTGCGCTTGGCGAGGTTTTCCGGCAGGTTCAAAGCGGAGAAGTGCGGGGTGGCGGTCTCGTCGAAAACCAGGTCGCAGTGGATCTCGTCGGAGACGAGCACGAGGTCGTGTTTCTCGCAGAAGACGGCGAGTTTCTCCACCTCCGCGGCGGAGAAGACGCGGCCTAGCGGGTTCTGCGGGTTGCACAGCAGGAAGACCTTCGTTTCCGGAGTCACTGCTTTTTCCATGGCCTCCCAGTCGAAGCTCCATCGACCATCGGCGAGCGAGTGATCGACAGTGATGAGCGAGACATGCGCGTCGTGATGGACGCCGATGAATGGCGGATAAACCGGGGTGCAGGTCATCACCGCGTCGCCGGATTGGCAGAATGCCCGTGCGGCGAGCGAAAGCGCGGGCACTAGGCCGCCAAGGTGGATGACGTGCTCCAGCGGCACGCTCGCTCCACGGCGGTCTCGCAGATAGGTGATGACGGCTTCGTTCAATCCCACATGCGGCTGGGCATAGCCGAAGACGCCATGGTCCACGCGCTTGTGCAGAGCGTCGAGGATCGCGGGGGCGGAGGCGAAATCCATGTCGGCGACCCAGAACGGATCGAGCTCCGGGCGGCGGTCGTATTTGATACAGCCGGTCCCGCGGCGTTGGATCAGGGAGTCGAAGTCGAAATGCATGGCGCGGGACTTGTGGCGGTGCGGCGGGAAAGTTTCAAGTCCGGGGTTTTTGGTGGGAGGATGGGCGATGGGATGGTGAAGCGCGAGCCGGGTCGCTAACATATCATACCGGTCACTCGCCTTGCAGCACCTCGACTCCGCGCCCTTGGAGTTTCTCGATGAACTCCTTGTCAGCGGCTTTGTCAGTGACAAGGCAACTGAGGTCCGCGACTTCCGCGAAGAAGAAGGCGGCCTTTTGACCCAGTTTGGAATGGTCGGCGAGGAACACCACGTCCTCCGAGTTGGCGATGACCCGCTCTTTAAAAGCTGCCTGCCGGGCGTTGCTCTCGCTGGCACCGCGTTCGAGATGGAGCCCGTTTCCCGAGAAGAACATCCGGTGGATGTTATAGCGTTGCAGGGACTTTTCGGCCGTCAGTCCGATGAACGAGCGCGACTTGGAGTCAAACAGGCCGCCGGTGCAAATCACGTCGAGATTCGGCCGGTCCGCCAGCGCGGTGAACACGTTGAGCGCGTTGGTCAGGATGGTGAGTGGCAGGTCCGGCAGGAATTCCGCGAGCGTCAACACCGTCGAACTCGCATCGAGGAAAATCGTCTCGTTCGCCTGGATCCGGCTCGCGGCCAGACGGGCGATCGCCTGCTTTTCCTCCCGCCGGATCGCCTGGCGCTCGGTGAAGGGAAGTTCTCCGCGGATTCGCTCCGGGCGGCTCGCCCCGCCATGGGTCCGGATTAGCTCGCCGCGTTTCTCGAGGATTTCGAAATCCTTGCGGACGGTTTCATCCGTGACTCCAAGATCCGCCGCGGTCTCCATGGTGCGCAAAGATCCCGTTCCGTTGAGGAGTTCTAAAATCCGGCGTTGGCGGTCGATGGCGAGCATGATTCGGAAAAATCTTTGTTTCGTTGGGAATTTTTGGTTTTTTAAGTTGACTTGTCAATCATATCCAACAAAAACAAAGCCACAGATGGCCGCACCGATCTCCCAATCCACGCCCCGCGCAGTCGTTGAACACCTTGTTCGGGAACAAGTTTACGCCAGCATGGGGCTCTCCCTGCCAGCCGCGTCGAAGGCTCCCAACGCGTTGCTGGTCAACATTTCCGCCCGCCACTGCCACCTGACGCAGGCCGCCGTTGAAGCGCTTTTCGGCCCCGGACACCAGCTCACGCCGATGAAGGGCCTCTACCAAAATGGCCAATACGCCGCCAAGGAGTCCATCACCCTCATCGGCCCGCGCAGCCGGATCATTTCCAATCTCCGCATCCTCGGTCCCTGCCGCGATCTCAACCAGGTCGAGCTCGCTTACACCGATGCGATTTCCCTCGGCTTCAACATTCCGGTCGCTATGTCCGGCGCGATCAAGGGCACGCCCGGCTGCATGCTGATGGGCCCGCACGGTTATTTCCAAATGGACGAGGGCGTCATCCGCGCCCAGCCGCACGCGCACATGCATCCGGACGACGCCGCTTATTATGGAGTGAAACATCTCGATACCATGAAACTGAAAGTCCACGGCCCGCTCGCCATGACTTTCGACAAACTCATCGTCCGCGTGGATCCCTCGTTCAAACTCGAAGTCCACATCGACACCGACGAGGGCAACGCCTGCGGTCTCAAGCCCGACACTTTCTGCGAACTGATCAAATAATCTCAATCCAATCCCATATCACCAAACAACACCATGAGCACCGCACTCGGCATGATCGAAACCAAAGGCTACGTCGGCAGCGTCGAAGCCACCGACGCAATGGCCAAAGCCGCCAACGTCCAAATTGTTAGTCAAATTCAAATCGGCGGGGCGTTCCTCACCGTTCTCGTCAAAGGCGACGTCGGCAGCGTGAAAGCCGCTGTTGATGCCGGAGCCGAAGCCGCCGGCCGTGTTGGCGAGCTTGTTGCCGCCCACGTCATCGCCCGTCCGCATCCCGAGCTCCTCAGCCAGTTCGGCATCGCCTGAGATCCTTCTGACCATTAACCATCAACTCTCAACTCTCAACTTCCTACTACCATGGCTAAACAAGCAATCGGCATCATCGAAACCAAGGGATTCATCTCCCTAGTTGAAGCCTCAGACGCGGCTCTCAAGTCCGCCGACATCCGAATGACCGGCTGGGAAAAAATCGGTTCCGGTCTCGTCACCGGATTCTTCACCGGCGACGTCGCCGCGGTCAAAGCCGGCCTCGACGCCGCCGCTGCCGCCGCATCCAAGCTCGGCACTGTCAGTTCCGTGCAAGTCATCCCGCGTCCGCACGACGATTTGTCCAAGCTCGGCGGTTGGATCGGCTAATTTTTCCAGCGTTCCGGATTCCCAATATTTCAGCTTCTATCAAGATGCTCGTCCTCGTCGCCAACCTCGGCTCGACCTCGTTCAAGTACCGTCTCTTCCGCATGGACGGGAACGGTGGCGAGGTGATTGCCAAGGGCGGCTACGAACGGGTGACCGACTACGCCGCGGTGATTGATGACGCCTTGACCGCGCTTCAGCGCGACGGCGTCATTGCCAGCCCGGAAGAAATCGAAGCGGTAGGTTTCAAGACCGTTCTTGGCAAGGATCTCAGCGGCTGCGTGATGGCCGATCAAAAGGTCATCGCCGCGCTCGAAGGATTCACCGCCGTCGCACCGGCTCACAATCCGCCGTATGCGGCAGGCATCGCGCAGTTCGAGAAATCACTGCCGAACGCCCGCCTTGTCGCACTTTTTGAAACGGCCTTCTATCAGTGGACAAGCCCGGCGTCCTACTCTTACGCCATTCCCCGTGCATGGCGTGATATCGGCATCCGCCGTTATGGATTCCACGGGGCGAGTCACAAGTTCATCGCCGAGCGTTCTGCCGAGCTCTGCGGTCGCGAGGACGTGGCCCGAATCGCCCGCCGCCTCTATCTGGACGGCCCGCAGCCGGTTGTTGGAAATCCGCTCCGCGTCGTTTCCTGCCATCTTGGCGGATCGAGTTCCGTGACCGGCATCCGCAACGGTGTCGCCATCGGTTCCAGCATGGGCTTCTCGCCGCAAAGCGGGCTTCCTCAAAACAACCGCGTCGGCGACCTTGATTCCGGTGCCATTCCCTACGCCATGCGGACTCTTGGCATCTCGCTGGATGAGGCCGAGCGCCAACTGACCAAGGAATCCGGCCTGCTAGGCATCTCCGGTGTTTCCAATGACATTCGCGACGTGAACGCCGCGTCCCAGGAAGGAAACCCCGACGCACAACTCGCTGTCGACTCGCTCGTTCATTCGATCCGCCACTGGACCGGCGCATTCCAATTCGAGCTCGGCGGCCTTGACGCCCTCGTGTTCACCGCCGGTATCGGCGAAAATGGCGCCGCCACCCGTGCCGCGGTCTGCAAGGACCTCGAAGCATTCGGGATCCATCTTGATCCTGCGAAAAACGAGGCCTGCCGCGCCACCGAGTCCGTTATCAGCACCGACGACTCACCCGTGAAAATCATCGTCATCCCGGCGAACGAGGAGCTCGTTCTTGCCCGCGAGGTTTATCGCAAGCTTTCCTGATAGCCCTTCATTCTCATCTCTCACCACTCACACCAAACAAATACTACCATGGCCAAACAAGCAGTTGGACTCCTCGAAACCCGCGGCCTCGCCTGTCTCGTCGTCGGCGTTGACGCGATGCTCAAATCCGCAAACGTCGAACTCGTCGGACCGATGAAGCAAATCGGAAACGCAATGTGCAATGCGGTCGTCACCGGCGATGTCGCCGCAGTGAAAGCCGCGCTCGATGCCGGCGCCGCCGCCGCTTCCGAATCCGGCGAAGTCATCAGCGCCCATGTCATCGCCCGCCCGGACGATGCGATCGACGGCGTCCTGCCCAAGGATGCCGGTGCCGCAGCCCGCGCTCCACGCAAGTAATTTCCCAACGCCCCGTCCGTGATCCTAACCGGTCGCGGGCGGGGCCTACCCTCAAGCCCAGATGTTTCTCGCAGAAGTCATCGGACAAGTCGTATCCACGAAAAAAGACGAGCTCATGGTCGGAAGGAAACTTCTCCTGCTCCGTCCCAAGCTCGTTGACGACAAGGATCCGTCCAAGTTCAAGGACGGCCAGAACACCATTGTCGCGATCGACACGGTGGGTGCCGGTGAGGGCGAACTCGTGCTTTTCTGTCAGGGCAGCTCGGCCCGTGCCGCGCAAGGGCTGAAACTCATCCCGGTGGACGCTGCCATCGTCGCGATCATCGACCGCGTCGAAGTCCTCGGCAAAACCGTTTACAAAGGCGGTTAGTCCCGCCTGTCGATTTAACCGACAAGGCCTCGTGCCATTTTTACAATTTCAATTTCACGCATGAAAACTCTCGATCCAGAAACCCTTCGCTCCGTCGTCGAATCGGTCATCTCCCGTCTAGCAACCACCGGTGTGCAGACCGCAGCGGCGCCCGCCGCCGCCAAGTCATCCTCCTGCGGCTGCGGTTGCAGTGGTGAGTCCGGCCAGCGCGGGGTTTTCACCTGCGTTGACAAAGCCGCCCACGCCGCCACCGACGCCCACCTCCAGTTGAAAAAACTCGGCGTCGCGGGTCGCTCCAAGGTGATCGAAATCGTCAAAGGCATGGCCGTCGCAAACGCCGAGCCATGGGGCCGCTTCGAGATGGAGGAGACCAAGATCGGCCGCATCGACCACAAGATCGCCAAGCTCCAGATCACCAAAAACGTCCCCGGCACCGAGTGGCTCCAGCCTTACGCGATGAGCGGCGATGGTGGCATCACCCTCGAGGAATACGCGCCCTTCGGTGTCATCGGCGCGATTCTGCCAGTCACTCACTCGGTCCCCACTCTCACCGGCAATGTCATCAACATGGTGGCCGCCGGAAATTCCATCGTCTTCAATCCGCATCCCGGTGGGGCCCGCAGCGCCGCCATGGCCGTGCGCGCCTACAACGAAGCGATCTTCCGCGAGATCGGAATTGATAACATCATCACCACTATCGAGTCGCCGAGCATCGAGTCCTTCGATCTGCTCTGCAAAAATCCGCTCGTCAACCTGCTCGCCATCACCGGCGGCCCGGCGGTCGTCAACGCGGCGATGAAATCCGGCAAGCGCGCAATCTGCGCCGGTCCGGGAAATCCCGTCGTCGTCGTCGATGCCACCGCCGACCTTGCCCGCGCGGCCCGCAACGTCATCGAAGGCGGCGCGTTCGATAATAACCTGCTTTGCATCGGTGAAAAGGTCGTCTTCGTCGTCGGATCCGTGTTCAATAAATTCTGTGAGGAACTCACCAAGGCGGGTGCCGCCCGCATCAACTCGCAGGAGCTCGAGCGCCTCACCGCCGCCGCGTTCACGTTCAAGCCCGGCGAAGGCGGTGGTTGCTCGCACGCCTCCGTCAACCGCGCTCTCGTCGGTGCCGATCCAAGCGTCCTCGCCCAGCACGCCGGAGCTAACATCCCCGCCGGCACCCAGCTTCTCTTCGCTGAGACCGATGCCGACCATCCTTTCGTCCAGGAAGAGCAAATGATGCCGATGATGCCGATCGTTTCGGTGCCCGACTTCGAAACCGGCGTCCGCGAGGCCAAACGCGCCGAGCACAACTACCGCCACTCCGCCATCATCCACACCAAGGACGTCGATCACATGACCTACATGGCCAAGGAAATGGACACCACCATCTTCGTCAAGAACGGCGCTTCGGTCGCCGGCCTCGGCCTCGGTGGCGAGGGCTATCTTTCTTACTCCATCGCCACCACCACAGGCGAGGGGATCACCACTCCCAAGACCTTCACCCGCGTCCGCCGCTGCGTGCTCGTCGAAAACCTCCGCATTATCTGATTTCAGTTTTCAGCTTTTCAGAATTTCAGCTTTTACCCCAATGTTTCTCGCTCAAGTCGTCGGCCACGCGGTCAGCAGTCATTCCCATCCCTCCCTCAAGGGACACAAGATGATGCTTTGCCAGGCCATCGACCCGGAGCTCGGACTGATCGGCGCGCCGATGGTCGCCATCGACCTCTTCGGAGCCGGCCTTCACTCGAAGGTCATAGTTTCCACCGACGGTCTCGGTGCCCGCCACATCGTCCACGACGACAAATCTCCCATCCGCAATTTCATCCAAGGCATCGTTGATTAAACTTCCATCATGCGCGTAGCCCAAGTCATCGGTCGAGTGACCCTGAGTATCCAAGACCCCTCCTTCAAAGGCGGTCGCTGGCTCATGGTCAATCCGCTGGACGCCGGGCAATTCAACGACGCCTGCCAGAACGCACCGGCCCTAACCAGCCAGTCCACCCTCGTCGCCTACGACAACATGGGTGCCGGAGACGGCGACATCGTCGGCATCGTCGAGGGTGCCGAAGCCACCGCGCCCTTTGATTTTCCAATCCCCATCGACGCCATCACCGTCGCCGTTTTCGACTCGCTTTCCTACGAACCGCCTTCACCTAACCTCTGAACCACATGAGCAACAAAGTCTTCACCGCCGCTGATATCGAAGCCCACCTGAAATCCGGGAAAACCGCTGCTGATCTTCCGAAAGGCTCGGTTCTCACGCCATCCGCCAAGGACGTCCTCCGCGACGGCATCGGCCCGGTCCGCGCCGGTGGCTCATCCGCCAGTTCGTCCGCGCCAGCCACCTACTCCGAGCCGATCCTTCCCGACTACGAGTTCAAGTGGACTCCCGGCAAGGACCCGAAGACCCCGGCCGAGATCCACGCGTTCTTCCACTCACCGGCCATCGTCGAGCTCAAGCAGCGGATGGTCGACATCGGCAAGCGCATGTGGGCCCGCGAATACACCGACGGCAATGGCGGCAACCTTACCATTCGCGTCGGCGACAATCTCGTGCTCTGCACCCCGACTCTCGTGTCCAAGGGTTTCATGACGCTCGAGCAAATGTGCCTCGTGGACATGGAAGGCGTGCAACTCGCCGGCAAATACAAGCGCACCTCCGAGTGCATGACCCACCTTGCGATCATGAAGCGCCAGCCCAAGGCCAAGGCCTGCTGCCACGCCCACCCGCCGCATGGCACCGCTTTCGCCGTCGCCGGTGTCCAGCCACCGACCTGCATGATTCCCGAAGCCGAGGTCTTCCTCGGTCAGATCGGCCTGTCCAAATATGAAACCCCCGGCACGCCCGCGAATGCGGTGGCTGTTGGAGATGCTGCCGTCGATCACATGGCAGTTCTGATGGTCAACCACGGTGTCATCACCTGGGGCAAGGACATTGAGGATTCCTATTGGAAGATGGAAAACGTCGAGTCCTACTGCAAAACCATCTGGGTCGCCTCGCAGCTCAACGGTGGCAAGCTTCTCACCATCACCGGTGGCCAGGCCAAGGAACTCATCGCGCTTCGCAAGGTGCTCGGCATGGAAGACAAGCGCGCGAACTGGCAGGAATGCCAGCTCTGCGACAACGCCGAATTCAGCCCCGGCACCGTCTGCCAGATTCCTGACAAGTCCGCTCCATCCGGCGGCGGCAAGCTCGATCCTGAAGCTGAAAAACTCGTCCAAATGCTCACCGAGCAAATTCTGGCTGCGGTGAAATAGTAAATCAGCTTCACCACTTCTCATGAAAACTCCCATTACCGTCTCCATCACCGGCGCGGCTGGCCAGATCGGCTACGCGCTTCTTTTCCGCATCGCATCCGGCTTCGTCTTCGGCCCGGATCAACCGGTCAATCTCCGCCTGATCGAAATCGAACCCGGCATGGCCGCGCTCCAAGGCGTGATGATGGAGCTCGATGACTGCGCGTTCCCGCTCCTCAACGAAGTCGTCGGCACCTCGGATCTCAACGAAGGATTCAAGGGAACCAACTGGGCTCTGCTCGTCGGCTCCGTGCCGCGCAAGGCCGGGATGGAACGCGCCGACCTGCTCGGCATCAACGGCAAGATTTTCACCGGCCAGGGCAAGGCGATTGCAAGAAACGCCGCGAGGGACGTCCGTGTGTTAGTGGTCGGAAATCCCTGCAACACCAACGCGCTCATTGCCATGAACAACGCCGAGGGAATTCCGAAGGACCGCTTCTTCGCGATGACCCGGCTCGATGAAAACCGCGCCAAAAGCCAGCTCGCCAAGAAGGCCAGCGTCCATCAGTCGAAGGTCACCAACCTTTGCATCTGGGGCAACCACTCGGCCACCCAGTATCCGGATTTCACCAACGCCAAGATCAACGGCCGTCCCGTCACCGATGTGATTTCCCACGTCGCGTGGCTCAAGGGCGACTTCATCAGCACCGTCCAACAGCGCGGTGCCGCCATCATCAAGGCCCGCGGCGCATCCTCCGCTGCCTCCGCCGCGAACGCCGCGCTCGACACCGTGAAAAGCCTGATCACCCCGACTCCGGTCGGCGACTGGCATTCCGTCGCGGTCTGCTCGGACGGTTCCTACGGCATTGAAAAAGGTCTCATCGCCTCAATGCCGATCCGCACCATCGAGAACGGCAAATGGGAAGTCGTGCAAGGCCTGCCCATCGACGCGTTCAGCCAGGAGAAGATCGATCTCACCATCAGCGAGCTCAAGGAAGAGCGCGACGCGGTGAAGCACCTGATTCCCGGCTGATACCAACGCGATTCAGCGGGTGCCTTCGTAAATGGTGACCACGCCGAGGGTGACCGGGGTGAAGTCGGTTTTTCCGAAGCCGCAGGTTTCCAACAGATCGGTCATCGCCTTGCCTGATGGAAACTGCTCGATCGAGCCGCCGAGGTATTCGTAGGCGTCCTTCTGGCCGGTGAGCCAGCCCGCCATGTGCGGCAGGACGTGGTGGAGATACCAACGGTAGGGTCCGCGCAGGATACCGTCGGGCAGGGAGAAATCCAGGATGACGAGGCGGCCGCCGGGCTTGAGGACGCGGTGCATTTCGCGCAGCGCGGCGGGGTAGTCCGCCATGTTGCGCAGGCCGAATGCGACGGTGACGACATCGAATTCCGCGTCTTTGAAAGGCAGCTGCAACGCGTCTGCAACGATGGTTTTCGCGATGCCGCGGCTGGCGGCGTGGGCGAGCATTTCCGCGCAGAAGTCGGAGGCGATGACCTCGCACTGCGGGCACTCGTCCTGGATTTCCAGGGCGAGGTCGCCGGTGCCGCTGGCGACGTCGAGCAGGCGGGCGGGTTTCCATTTCCGGATGCGGGCGGTGACGACCTTGCGCCACCAGATGTCCATGCCGCAGCTCAGCACGTGATTGGTGAGCACGTAGCGGTCGGCGATTCTCGCGAAGGCATCATGGACGTAAACGGCATCGGGCATGCGGGATGGGTAAACCGGATGGAATTTCCGACAAGCGCGAATTGAGGGCGGGATGAGATCCCGCTTTTCCGGCGCGCCGGGCCTTGGAAATATCCTATTTTCCTCTTGCCAAGAGGGTGCCGATCCCTAGTTTGCCCGTCCCATGCCAAGAGTCGGAGGAAAAGCAAAAACACGGAAAGCCGTTGCCAAGCGTTTCAAAGTCACTGGGACAGGGAAAATTCTGCGTCGGAAACAAGGGGCTCGCCACTTGTTGCAAGGCAAGAACAGCAAACGCAAGCGTCGTCTTGGCCAAGCTGCTCTCGTCTCCGATGCTGACCTTAGAAACGTCAGAGAGAATCTTCCTTTTTCCCGGTAACCTGGAAATCGCAGCAACGAACAATAGTCCCGTCCGCTTATCGGACGGCCTTTACATAGCCTGATCCCGCGAGGGAGACACGAACAGTCGAGACTGTGGAAGGAAATGAAATCAACGGTCTGTTCAAACTGAAATAATACCAAATGCCACGTGCCACCAATTCACCGGCCAGCCGGGCCCGCCGCAAGCGGACTCTGCTTCGTGCCAAGGGATTCCGCGGTTTCCGCTCGAAACTCTTCCGTTACGCCAAGGACGCTGTCCGCAAGGCGATGACGTATGAATATCGCGACCGGAAGCGGCGCAAAGGTCAGTTCCGCCGTCTGTGGACCCAGCGTATCAACGCTGCCGTCCGCAACGAGGACATGACCTACTCGCGCTTCATCGAAGGCCTGAAAGCCGCCGGTATCGAAGCTGACCGCAAGATCCTCTCGGATCTCGCGATCACCGATGCCGCCGCCTTCTCCGCCATCGTCGCCCAGGCGAAGAAAGCCCTCGAAGCGAAACACGCTTCGAAGGTTGCCTGAACCTGAGAGACCAGAAACATCCACACGCCGTCCGGCTTCATGCCGGGCGGCGTTTTTTTGTGAGTTTCAATCGGCGGGATTACGCGGGTTGAATTTCGAAATCCCGCGGAGTTTCTCCCAGATTTCGAGTTCTTCGGCGCTGGACTGGGTCGGCAGGTGTACGGTGATGGTGGCGTGGAAATCCCCGCGCTCGCCGGTCTTCCCCTTGGGCAGGCCGCGGCCGCGGACACGGAGCTGCTGGCCGTTCTCGCTGCCGGCGGGGACGCGGAGTTTGATCGGGCCGTCCAAGGTCGGCACGCTGAGCTGGGTGCCTAGCACGGCTTCCCACGGCGCGAGGTCGAGATCGTAATAAAGATCCGATCCCTCGGTGTGGAAATCCGGGTGGGCGGCATGGCGCACCCGCAGATAGAGATCGCCCGGCGGACCGCCGCCGCTACCGGCCTCGCCCTGGCCAGGGACGCGGATGCGTTTGCCTGAAATGACGCCCAGCGGAATGCGGACTTGGAAGGAGCGTGTCTCGGCCTTGCCGGTGCGCGGGTTGGTGATCTGGAGGGTAATCGGCCGGACGTCGCCAATCATGATTTCCTCCAAGGTGACGAGGATGTCGCCCTCGATGTCGTTGCCGCGGCGCTCGCGGGCGGTTGGGGCGGGTCCGGCTTCCGGAAATCCGTAGCGGCTGCCACCGCTGAAGAACTGCTCGAAAAAGTCGCTGAAGCCGGTGCCGCCGAAGTTGACCTCGCGTTCCTGGAACGGTGCTCCGCCCCGCCGCCGCCCGCCGGCAGCGGCGTAGGGATTTTCCCAATCCGCCCCGAGACTGTCGTATTTCTGGCGCTTTTCGGAATCGCTCAGCACCTCGTTGGCCTCGTTGATTTCCTTGAATTTCGCCTCGGCGGCCTTCTTGTCCGTGGCGACGTCCGGGTGATGCTTCCGCGCCAGTTTGCGGAAAGCCTTCTTGATGTCGGCGGCGCTGGCGTCGCGCGGCACACCGAGAGTGGCGTAGTAGTCTTTGAATTCGGCGGACATGGCGGTTTTTGGGGGAGTCGGACGACTTCGTTATAAGCCTGCTCCCGCCGGGTGTCGAGTCCGCAAGATTGCCCGGGCATCGCGCACATGTGCCCATACATCGCGCACGGGCACCCAACCATGAGGCGCGCTGTTTTCCTCTTCAGCGCCCGCCGCGCTCCTTGTTCGCCAGAATCCCCTCCGCCCGCTCCAGGATCGCCGCCCGGCAGAACTCCGTCAGGCTCTCCGCCTTCGCCACCCGGCTCGCCCGGTCCGCCTTGTCGAACTCCTCCGCCGTCCGGAAAATCACGTTCCACGGCGGTGCTTCGGGCTGGGTCTCGCGTTGCCGCGCCGCTTCCAAAGTAAGCGCCCGCTCGATCTCGTCCATGAATTCGACCGTACGTTTGCCTTTCGGGCCAAGATACTGGCGGATCGTGTTGTCGCTCAACTTTAACTGCTTCGCGAGCCAACGCCGGTCCTTGCCAAGTGTCGCCAGCAGACGTGGAATATCCTCATAATCAATCACCTTTCCAGAATAGGGGATGTCTGGAGGAGCGGAAATCATGAGTTCAATTTGTCGAATATATGTCTTTTGGGTATTTCAATAAATAACGTTTTGTCATTTATTTTGCTATTATCACCAAGATGTCATCGCTGCTTGCCTGACAAAAAAATGTCTTACTAGTCTATCGCTAGCAAAGACTGCCGATGACCCCCTACCACGCGAAATACTACGCCCACGAACTCAGCCGCACCGGCGGCGAGGGCGTGGATCGCTTGGGACGCGCGCTTTTCGACGCCACCGTCGAACTCAATCCCCACCAGATTGAAGCCGCCATGTTTGCGCTGCGGTCGCCGCTCTCCAAAGGCGTCTTGCTCGCCGATGAAGTCGGCCTCGGCAAAACTATCGAAGCAGGACTCGTCCTCTGCCAGTCCTGGGCAGAAAACCGCCGCAAGCTGCTCGTCATCACCCCCGCCTCCCTGCGGAAACAGTGGGCCTTGGAGCTTGAGGAGAAATTCAACCTCCCATCCGTCATCCTTGATGCCCACTCCTTCCGCGGGTTTCAGCGGGACGGCCACGCCTCGCCCTTCGAGCAAAACCAAATCGTTATCTGCTCGTATCACTACGCCGCCCGCATGGCCGGGGTGATCCAGCCGATTCCGTGGGACCTCGTCGTGATGGATGAGGCCCACAAGCTCCGGAACTGCTACCGCGAGAGCAACCGCCTCGGTCAGGCGATCCGGAGCGCCACCGAAGGCCGCAAGAAAATCCTCCTCACCGCCACCCCGCTCCAAAACTCGCTCGTCGAACTCTACGGCCTGTCCACCCTGATCGATGATCGCCTCTTCGGCGACCTCCCATCCTTCCGCACCCAGTTCGCAAACGCCGGCGGCGACTTGGCTGCCCTGCGAGAGCGGCTTGCCACCTTCTGCCACCGCATGCTCCGCAGCGAGGTCCTTGAGTATGTCAAATACACCCAGCGCCGCCTGCTCGCCCGCCCGTTCACCCCCAGCGAGCAGGAGCACAAACTTTACGAAACCGTCTCCAGCTACCTCCAGCGCGAGGACAGCTACGCCATGCCGCAGCGGCAGCGCCATCTCATCGTCCTGCTCGTTCGTAAGGTGCTCTCATCCTCGCCCCGCGCCCTTGCCGGGACCTTGGAAATGATGCGCGACCGCCTTCTCCGCATTCAGGAGGACGCAAGAAACAACTCCAACCTCTTCGACCAACTCATCGCCGGCGACGACCTCGACGCCGAGTTGCTAGACGAACTCCTCGAAGACGCGGAAGACGCCGAAGTCACAGCGGACAATGCCGAAGTGACGGCGGACGATGCCGAAGCCCCGGAGGAAAATCCCGCCGCCGCAGAGCCGATCGACCCGGTGAAGCTCAAAAAGGAAATCGCCGAGCTCGAAGATTACATCCGCTGGGCGCGCAGCATCGGCGTGGACACCAAGAGCCATGCCTTGCTGAAAGCCCTCGAAATCGGCTTCGCGCAGATGGTGGCGATGAGCCCGCCCGCCCCGCAGAAAGCCGTCATTTTCACCGAGTCCCGCCGCACCCAGACCTTTCTCAAGGAATTCCTCGAAGCAAACGGCCACCACGGAAAAGTCGTCATTTTCAACGGCTCCAACAACGATCCCGATTCCAAGAAAATCCACGAATCCTGGGCCGCGCGCAACCGCGAGACCGGCCGCATGACCGGTTCCCGCGCCGTCGATTCCCGCACCGCCATCATCGACGCCTTCCGCGACTCCTCCGAAATCCTCATCGCCACCGAAGCCGCCGCGGAAGGCATCAACCTCCAATTCTGCGCTCTCGTCGTGAACTTCGACCTGCCGTGGAACCCGCAGCGCATCGAGCAACGTATCGGCCGCTGCCATCGCTACGGCCAGGAGCACGACGTGGTGGTCATCAATTTCCTCAACCAGCGCAACGAAGCCGACCTTCGCGTCCACGAACTCCTCGAAACCAAGTTCCACCTGTTCTCCACGCTCTTCGACACCTCCGACGACATTCTCGGCCTGGTCGATGGCACCATCGACTTCGAGCGCCGCGTGCTTGAGATCTATCAACAGTGCCGCTCCTCCGAGGAAATCAAAGCCGCCTTCGAACAGCTCCGGGAGGAACTCGACCAACAAATCCAGTCCCGCATGAGCGAGACCCGGCAGATGCTGCTCGATCACTTCGACGAAGACGTCCACGAGCGCCTCAAGGTCCGGTTGGAAGGCGCGCGGTTGCAACTCGACCGCATCGGCCGGCTTTTCTGGGCGCTCAGCCGTTTCGAACTGCAAGATTCCGCCGCTTTCGATGACGACGCACTCGCCTTCGAGCTCCGCGAGTCGCCGATCACCGCCGCGCGCCCGGGCCACTACCGGCTCATCCAAAAAGGCCGCGCCAACATCCCCGGCGAGTTTCTCTATCGCCTGAATCATCCGCTCGGCGAGCACACCGTCGCACAGGGAAAAGGCCACCCGTGCCCGCTGGCGGAGGTCGTCTTCGACATCACCCGCCATCCCACGAAAGTCAGCGTCGTCGAGCAGCTCAAGGGGAAATCCGGCTGGCTCACCCTCCAGCAGCTCCGCATCGACTCGTTGGAGCGCGAGGAATACCTGCTCTTCTCCGCCTTCGATGACGAGGGCCACGACCTCGATCAGGAAACCTGCGAAAAACTCTTCAGCGTAGCTGGGACTTCCAGTCCCAGCTCATCTTTTCCCGAGTCTCCACAACGCCTCGCCGCCGAGGCGAAACGCCACGTCGCCGCCACGCTCAACCGTTCCCTCGAAACCAACCACCGCCATTTCCAGCTGGCCCGCGACCAGCTCGACCAATGGGCCGAGGACATGGAGCTCGCCTCACAGAAACAGCTCGAAGATCTGAAACGCCAGATCCGCGATCTCCAGCGCCGCTCCCGGCAAGCCCCCACGCTCCAGGAGGAAAAGGCGATGCAGGACCAGATCCTCAAGCTCGAACAAGCCAAGCGCCGCCAGCGCCAGCGCATCTTTGAGATCGAAGATGAGATCGAGGACAAGCGCAAAACCCTCGTCGCCGCGCTGGAATCCCGCCTCCAGCAGAAAACCCAAACCAGCAACCTCTTCACCATCCGGTGGGCAGTGATTTGAGGAAATTCATCATTCAAAATTCAAAATTCAAAATTTCTTCCCCATGTCCGCCTTCTCCGATCTCCGCAAAAAACTCGCCGAACTCTTCCAGCTCGATGCCGCCGCCGAACTCGACTTCGGCATCTATCGAATCCTCAACGCCCGCCGCGTGGAAATCGAAGGCTTCCTCGACAGCCTGGAACCGCAGGTGGAAGCCATCCTCGACGAGGCCCTGCAAACCGGAACCGGCGAGCTGATCGCGGAACTCGAAAAAGTGGAGGCCGGTCTCCGTGCCGGTGGTTTCGATGACGCAATGATTTCCACCGCGCCCAAGGTGAGGGAACTCCGCGACAAAATCGCCAGCGCCGGTGGCGATCCCACCGCCATCACCCACGAGATCTTCTCCCTGCTCACCACCTTCTTCGGCCGCTATTACAAGGACGGCGATTTCCTCTCGTTGCGCCGCTACAAGAAAGACACCTACGCCATTCCCTACGAAGGCGAGGAGGTGAAACTCCATTGGGCGAACGCCGATCAATACTATATCAAGTCCGCCGAAACCTACCGCGACTATAGTTTCAAACTCGGCCCTGCGCCCAAGGACGAAAAACCCGACACCCGGCCGACCGTCACCTTCAAACTCACCGAAGCCGACGCCGAAAAGGACAACAACAAGGCCGTCGCCGGCCAGGAACGCCGCTTCGTCTATCAAGGAGTCGTCGAAGAAAGTGTTCCGACTGTCTCAGTCGGAAAAAGCCTGGGAAATGCGGCTGAGACAGCCGAAACACATGGGTTATTTCAACAGTGCCCAGATCGGCTGCGGCCAGAAGCCGAGGACGAGCGTGGCGATGGTGAGCACGGCGATGCAGAGCTTGCTGATGCAGGGCAGGACGATGGCCTCGGCATCGGCGGCGTCGCTCCACCACATGGCGCGGATGACCTTGAAGTAGTAGTAAAATCCGGCGGCCGCGGCGACGAAGGCGATGCCGACGCCGAACCAGAGCTTGGCCTCGACGGCGAGCGAGAAGACGAGGAACTTGCCGATGAATCCGGCGGTGAGCGGCACGCCGGCGAGGGCGGCGAGCAATACGGTTAGGGCGAGCGCGAGCTGCGGGTTGGTTTTTCCGAGGCCGTTGAAATCGCTGATCATTTCGCCGTCGCGCTGGATGCGGACTTGGGCGAGCACGAAGAAGACGCCGAGCGTCATGAGCAGATAGGTGGCGAGGTAGAAGGAGACGACCTTGACGGAACCTTCGGAAACGGCGGTTTCCGGCTTCCAGGCGGCGAGTGCGAGGAGGAGGAATCCGGCGTGCGCGATGGAGGAGTATGCGAGCAGGCGTTTGAAGTTGGTCTGCGGGATGGCGGCGAGATTTCCGAACAGCAGGGTGGCGCAGGCGAGGATGAGCAGCAGCGTGAGGACCGGGCCGCGGGTGAGCTCGCTGGCGAGGAAGGGCTCGAGGAAACGGATGGTGAGGATGAAGCCGGCGGCTTTGGAGCCGACGGAGAGGAAGGCGGTGACCGGTGTGGGCGCGCCTTGATAGACGTCGGGGATCCAGACCTGCATCGGCACGGCGCCGATCTTGAAACCGAGGCCGACCATGACGAGGGCGATGCCGAAAAGCAGCGGGGTGGAGTGGGTGATGTGGGTGAGGCGCTCGGGCATTTCCGCGAGGCTCATGGTGCCGGTGGAACCGTAAACCCAGGCGATGCCGTAAACGAGGAAGCCGGTGCTGAGCGCGCCGAGGATGAGGTATTTCACGCCGGCTTCGAGCGAGCCGACGTTGCGGCGCATGTAGGCGACGAGGATGTAGAAGGTGACGGTGACGAGTTCGAGGGCGACGAAGGCTCCAGCCAGATCCTTGGCGGAGGCGAGCCACATCATGCCGGCGCAAGCGAAGATGGGGAGGCAGTAGAATTCGCCGGTGCCGGCTTCGGAGTCGGGCGTTTCAGTGAAGCGGGAGAGGATTTTCCGGTAATCGACGGCGAGCAACAGGACGAGGATGGTGGTGACGAGGGCGAAGATTTTATAGAATTTCGCGAGGCCGTCGAAGTTGTAGAAGTTCCACAACGGCCACTTGGCCCAGGCTGCATCGGGCTTGGCATCCGGTCCGATCGCGAGGCAGGTGAGGCCGAGGATGACCACCAGGCCGACGGCGGCGGAGATGCCGACCCAGGCTTTGCTTTTGCACGAGCAAAAGGTCTCGGCCATCAGCAGGACGATGCCGAGGGTGACGGTGAGGGCTTCTAAGTAGTAGGCGGGCATGATGGAAAATTCTAAATTCTAAATGCTAAATTCGAAACGGAAGAGGGAGAAAAGAGGCGCAAAGTTGGATTCTTTGTTTAGAATTTAATGCTTAAGATTTAATGCTTTATTTCAGCAGATTGAGCAAAAGGTTCGGATAGAGACCGACGGCGAAGAGCGCGAGAACCAGCAGCGTCGCCGGGATGCGGTCTGCCAGAGTGAGGTCTGCGGCGGACGCGGTGGATTTCACGGCCGGGCCCTGGAAGATGTTCCGATAGGCGCGGAGCATGTAAACGGCGGAGATGACTACGCCCCAGATGGAGAGGATGCACGCGATCTGCACCGGGCCGAGGCCGGTGGTGCCGTTGTAGCTCTTGAAGGCGGCGAGGAAGACGAGGATTTCGCCGGAGAAATTGGCGAGGCCGGGAAGTCCGATAGACGCCATGGCGGCGATGCCGAACAGGAAGGCAAGGCCGGGCGCGGATTTGGCGAGGCCGCCGAGGTCCTGGAGGTCGAGCGAGCCGGTGTTGCGCTCGATGCGGTCGGCGAGGCCGAAGAGCAGGGCGATGGAAATGCCGTGGGCGAACATCAGGATGATGGCGGCGGAGCGGGCGAGCGGGTTCTCCGGGAAGGAGATGAGCGCGGCGATGGCGAGGAAGATGTAGCCCATGTGCATCACCGAGGAGTTGCCGAGCATCAGGTCGAGGCGCTTCTGGGAAATCGTGACCCAGCCGACCCACAGGATGTTGCCGAGCAGCAGGACGAGCAGGGGAGTGAGCCAGAATTGCAGGCCCTCGGGGACGAGCGGGATGGCGAGGCGCAGCAGGCCGTAGAGGCCGAATTTTTTCAGGACGCCGGCGTGCAGCATGGCGACCGGAGCGGGCGCGCTAGCATAAGCCGGAGCGGCCCACGAGTGGAACGGGAAGAGCGAAACGAGCGTGCCGAAGCCGACGATGAGCAGCGCGGCGATGCCTTTCTGCGAGGCGGGATCAATGGACCCGGCGGCGGCGACCATTTTCACCATGTCGTAGGTGCCGGTAAGGTTGGCGAGCCAGACGAGACCGGCTAGCAGGACGATGGAGCCGAGGCCGAGGTAGATGGTGATTTTCCAAGCGGCCTCGCGGCGGTCGCCACGGCCGAGGATGCCGATCATGAGGAAGGTCGGGATGAGCGCGAGTTCGTGGAAGGCGAAGAAGAAGAATAGGTCGGTCGCGGCGAAGGCTCCAAGCGCGCCGCCGGAGATGAGGAGCGATGAGCCGTAGTAGAGTTTTTCCCTGCCTTCTGGAGCCTTGCCGGAGAGCACGGCGGCGAGGGTGACGATCACGGAAAGCAGCACCATGATGACGCTCATGCCGTCGATGAAGCCGAAGGCGAGGTTGAGCGCGGGCTTTTCGAGGACGGGCACGGAGAACGACCAGCAGGTGCATTTCCAAGTGAACGCGGCGTAGATCCCGAGTGCGAGATTGAGTGCGGAGGCGGCGATGGCGGTGAGCCGGGCGGGTGCGCCTAGCAGGATCGCGATGAAGGCGACGATGGGTAAGAAAATGATGAAGGCGAGCATGGGATGAAGTTTTGAGTGATCAGTGATCAGTGATTAGTGATCAGAGGGAGGATGCTCTCTCGGTCAGAAGGCGGTGAAATAGACGACAAGAATGACGCCGAGGCCGAAGGCGAAGGCGTAGCCCTGCAGGCTGCCGGACTGGACTTTGCGGAAGAGGTTGCCGGAGGATTCTGCGGCACGGCTGAGACCGCCGACGAGCAGGCCGTTGATGATGAACTCGTCGAAGAAGGCGATGATTGCGGCGAAGGCGTCTTGGAAATAACGGACGAGGAAATTGTCGTAGATGCCGTCGATGTAGAAGCGGTTTTGCAGGAGCGGGATCGAGATGGGGTCCTTTTCCTTGCCGGCGTAGAGGGCGAATCCGGCGATCACACCGGTGAGAAGCGCGCCGATGGAGATGTAGGTGACGAAGCCGAGGTGGATGAGGTGCTCCGGCTGATGATAGGCCGGAGCGAACTTGCTGGCGACGAACGGGAAACCGGCGATCACGCCGAGGATGGCGAGGAGCACGAGCGGACCGGACATCAGCGGGCCGACTTCATGGGCGTGCGAGGCGTTTTCGGAACGGTTTTTTCCGAGGAAGGCGACGACGTAAAGGCGGGTCATGTAAAACGGAGTGAGCACCGCGACGGCGGCGGCGATCCAGAAGAGGATGGGTTCCTTCTGATGGGCGGCCTCGAGGATTTGCTCCTTGGAGAAGAATCCAGAGGTGAACGGCACTGCGATCAGCGCGGCGAATCCGATGAGGAAGGTGAATCCGGTGATCGGCATTTTCTTGAGTAGGCCGCCCATTTTCCAGATGTCCTGTTCGTGGTGGCAGGCGAAAATGACCGCGCCGGAGCCGAGGAAGAGCAGGGCCTTGAACCAGGCATGGGTGAAAAGGTGGAACATGCCCGACTCGCCGGAAACGAGGCCGACGGCCATGACCATGTAGCCGAGCTGGGAGAGGGTGGAGTAGGCGAGCACGCGCTTGATGTCGTCTTGCTGGGTGGCCATCAGCGCGGCGACGAGGGCGGTGATGCCGCCGGTCCAGGCGATGACGGCGCTGGCTTGGAGACCTTCGAAGACTTCGAAACCGAGCGTGAATTGCAGCCGGAACAGCATGTAAACCCCGGCGGCGACCATGGTGGCGGCGTGGATCAGCGCGGAAACGGGCGTCGGGCCTTCCATGGCGTCCGGCAGCCAGACGTGGAGCGGAAGCTGGGCGGATTTTCCAACAGCCCCGCAGAAGATGCAGAATACGGCGGCGGAGAGCACGCCGCCGAAGATCGCGGGATTGGCGGCTTGGAACGCTTCGAGACCGCCCTTCATTTGGTCGAAAGCAAGATGGCCGGTGATGCCCCACAGCATGAGGATGCCGACCATGAAGCCGAAGTCGCCGATGCGGTTGCAGAGGAATGCCTTCTTCGCGGCGTCCGCGGCGGAGTCCTTCTGATACCAGTGGCCGATGAGCAGATAGGAACTGAGTCCGACCAACTCCCAGAAGATGAAGGTCATGATGAAATTGTCCGCCAGGACGATGCCGGTCATCGAGAACATGAAAAGTGATAGGCCGGTGAAGTAGCGCGCTTTGGCATCGTCGTCCTTCATGTAGGCGAGCGAGAAAACGTGGACCAACAAGCCGACGCCGGTGACGACGATCATCATGCCGGTGGAAAGCTGGTCGAGTTTGATGCCGATATTGATGGAGAAATCGCCGATGGTCGCCCAAGCAAAGTCAGATGACTCGTTTCTGCCCAACAGCATCAAGGCGATCACGAAGGTCGCCAGCGCGGAGGCCACCGAGACGATCGGCGTGAGCCCGGGTTTTTTCAGGACGAGTTGGTTCACCGCAGCGACGGCGAGCGGGAGGAAGAGGAGGATCCAGGCGAGATTCATTGGCATGAGTGGAAAGTGATCAGTGAGCAGTGATCAGAGAAAAATCAGCCCTTCAGGCTGGTCAGCTCGTCGGTGTGGATGGTTTGGCGGGCGCGGTAGAGGGCGACGATGATCGCGAGGCCGACGGCGACTTCTGCGGCGGCGACGGTGATGACGAAGAAGACGAGTATCTGGCCGTTGTAGTCGGGCAGTCCGTTAGCGGAGACATGGAAGCGGGAAAACGCGACCAGCGTGAGGTTCGCCGCGCTGAGCATCAGCTCGAGGCACATGAAGACGATGATGATGTTCCGGCGCAGCACCACGCCCGCGAGGCCGATGGCGAAGAGAAGTCCGGAGACGAGGAGGTAGTCGTTTAGTGAAGCCATAAATCTTAAGTTCTAAATTCTAAACGAAGAGGGTCAGCCGGCCTGGCGCTTTGAGAGGACGACGACGCCGACGGTGGCGACGAGGAGGAGGACGCCGAGGATCTGGAGCGGAAGATTGTAGTCGGTGAAAAGCGTGTGGCCGATGAGGTGGACGTCGGGGAGTTTTCCTTGGGTGAGCGTGGTGGCGATCTTGCTGGTGGAGGGAAATCCGCTGGCGGCTGCGGCGAGGGTTTCCTTGTTGAGGTCCGGTGCGATCACGTTTGGCGTGCGGGAAAGGATGCCGATGAGTTGCACCATGAAAGCAGCGACCAGCGCGATGCCGGCGGCGATGGGGAGCAGGGGCTTGGCGGCTTTTTCCTCATCCTTTAGATCGAGCAACATGATGATGAAGAGGAACAACACCATCACCGCGCCGGTATAGACGAGGATCTGGATGACGCCGACGAAGAAGGCGCTGAGGCCGATGAACAATCCGGCGAGGCCGACGAAGCAGGTGACGACTGATAGTGCGCTGGAAACCGGATTGCGGAAGGCGATCACGGAGATCCCGCCGATGAGCATCACGGTGGAGAAGAGCCAGAAGAGGTAGGAGGGCATGGGAAGAAGTGGAAAGTGATCAGTTAGCAGTGATCAGTGGGAGAAGGTTACTTGAGCTCATTCCACTTGTTCACGAGGCCGACGCGGGTGCCGCCGATTTCGTAGAGGCGCTTTTTGTCGTGGACCATGTCGGAGCGCTTGAGGCCGGTGATGAGGTAGTCCTTGCGCAGATAGATCGCCTGCTCGGGGCAGACTTCCTCGCACATGCCGCAGTAGATGCAGCGGATCATGTCGATTTCGAATTCGAGCGGGCGCTTTTCCACCTTGGCCCATGGATCGTCGGAAGGAATTTCGCTGGGGACGATCTTGATGGCCTTGGGCGGGCAGATGAATTCGCAGAGCTGGCAGGAAACGCAGCGTTCGCGGCCTTGCTCGTCGGTGACGAGGGCGGGGGCGCCGCGGTAGTATTCGGGAAGATGCTCGTCCCAGCGTTGTTCGGGGAACTGCATGGTCACGCCGAGGCCGGAGGAGGCGAGTTCTTCGGCTCCCACGGATTTCCCGCGCAGCGTTTTCACGGCGTGGGTCAGGGTGAGGAAAAATCCCTTGATGAGGGCTCCGAAGTAGATTTTCTCACCGAAATTGAGCTTCGGGCGTTGGAGTTTGACGACGGCCATGGAGGAAAATGTTAGAAGTTTGAGTTAGGCGCGAAGGACTTTGGGCGTCTCCTCGGAGACCTTGGCGACCCAGATCACCGCGGCGGTGACGATGACGAGTAGGACGGCTCCGATGCCGATGATGGTTTTTTCGAGCTGCGGAGCGGCGACGATGAGCGCGGCGAGGAAGACGTTGATGAGCGCGGCTTCGAAGAACACGACCCAGCCGAGTTTCATGAGCTGGTCATATCGGAACCGCGGCACGGTCCAACGGACGAGGATGAAGAACAGGATGAAGGCGATCAGCTTGGTGAGGAAACAGCCCATGTGGATGAGCCCGCCATAGTAGAAGTCGCCGATGTGGAGCTTGGCGACCATGGCATCGAGGCCGAAGCCGATCGACCAGCCGCCGAGGAAAAGCGTGATGATGAGCGCGGAGCCGATGACCATGGCGGCGTATTCGCCCATGAAGAACATCGCGAATTTCATCGAGGAATATTCGGTGTGATAGCCGCCGACGAGTTCGGTTTCGCACTCGGGAAGGTCGAAGGGCATGCGGTTGGTTTCCGCGAAGATGGAGATGGTGAAAATCAGGAACGCGATCGCGGCGGGAAACCAGAAGAGCAGTTTACTGGTGAGCGTGTGGTCCGCGTCGTGGCCCCAGAGCGGGAGGAGTAGCCAGCCGTGGTCGGCTTGCTGTTGGACGATGGTGCTGAGGTTGAGATCGCCGAAATACATCAGCACCGGGATGATCGAAAGGCCGAGGGCGATTTCGTAGGAAATCATCTGCGCGGTCGAACGCACGCCGCCGATGAAGGGGAACTTCGAGTTAGACGACCAACCGGCGAGGGTGATTCCATAGACGGATAGAGAGGCTACGGAGAAAATGAACAGTGGTCCAATGTCGAGATCCGCGATGACGAGTTTTTCTTCGTGGCCGAAGATATTGAGCGGCGAGCCGAAGGGGACGACGCAGACGGTGATGAGCGCAGGGACAACGGTGAGCGCGGGAGCCATCCAGTAGAACGCCTTGCGGACGTGGGCGGGAGTGAAGTCTTCCTTGAGGAAAAGTTTGAGGCCGTCGGCGATCGGTTGGATGAGTCCGAAGAGGTGGAAGTCCTTTTTGAATCCGAACAAGGTCAGCGGGATGCCGACGCGGTTAGGTCCAACACGGTCCTGAATGACGGCGGAGAACCGGCGCTCGAAGTAAACGGAAACGGGCACCAGCGGCAAGACCACCATGAAGGTGAGCACGATGATTTTGACAATGATGATGGCAATCTGAATAAGATCCATGGAGGAGAGGAGTGGGGAGATTAACCGTTGATGAGTCCGGCGGCTTTGCGGGCGCGTTCGTTTTGGAGCAGCGCGATCTGATAGCCGGTTTCGACGACCTGCGTGCCTTGATGGCCGATTTTCGAGAGCGTGAGGCCGTTGAAGGCGGCGACGTTTTCGGCGAGCGCCTTGAAGACGTCCTCGATGTGATGGACTTCGTTTTTCCCGCCGGAGAGGGCGAGGATCAGGTCGCGGAGGATTTCCCAATCGTCGTGCGCCAGGCCTTGCGGTTCGACGGCGCGGTTGAGGCGCTGGAGGCGGCCGGCGAGGTTGACCATGGAGCCGCGCTTTTCGGCGAAGGCGGCGGAGGGGAGGACGATGTGCGCTTGCTCGGCGGTGGGGTTGGCGAGGACGCTGGTTTGCAGGAGGAAATCGAGTTTTCCGAGGTCTTCGGCGGTGAATCCGGCGTCGGTGATGAGGTCGTCGCCGAGGACGATGAGCGATTTGATCGAGCCGTTGCGGACGCCGTCTCGGATCGAGTTGAGATTCGCGAATGGATCTTCGGTGCCGAGGACGAGCTTCGCGCCGGTGGTGTTCGGGTTGCGGTCGGCGGCGATGAGCTGGGCGTCGGCCTCGGCGAAACGGGGAACGAGCGAGAGTTGGCTGGTGCCGATTTCCGCGGCGAGCGCGCGGGCGAGGAAGAGCTCCTCGTTGGTCATGCGGCCGGAGGCGATGATCGCGGTCTGCGCTGCGGGGATGGCCTTGATTTCGGCGGCGGCGGAGGCGATGGCAGTGGACCATGCAACGGGCTGGAAACTCGTGGGCGAGACGCCCACGCTCCTTGAAAGTGGCTCGGTGAGGCGCGACTCGCTGTCGATATAGTGAAAATTCAGGCGGTGCGAATCGGGCATCCAGGCGGAGTTCACCTCGTCGTTCAGGCGCGGGGTGATGCGGTGGATTTTGTTTTCCCGGGTCCAGATGACGATGTTGGTGCCGGTGCCGCAATTCACGTCGATGCTCGGGGTTTCCTTGAGGAACCAGACGCGCATTTGGAAGCGGAAGTCATTGGATGTCAGTGCGCCGACCGGGCAGATGTCGGCGGTGTTGAGCGAGTAGTTCGAGTCGAGCAGGCGGTCCGGGTGGACGGTGAGCGTGGTGTGGGTGCCGCGCTGGGTGAAGCCGAGCACCGGATCGCCGGCGACTTCGTCCATGAAGCGGATGCAGCGGCTGCACATGATGCAGCGCTCGTCGTCGAGGCGGATGCGCGGGCCGATCTCGACGTTTTTCGGCTTTTTCACCTTCATGTCCACGAAGCGCGAGACGCCGCGGCCGTGCTGGACGGATTGTTCCTGGAGGCGGCATTCGCCGGCTTGGTCGCAGATCGGGCAGTCGAGCGGGTGATTGATCAGGAGAAACTCCATCACGCCCTCGCGGCATTTTTCCACCAGCTCGCCGGTGGTGCGGATGCCCATGTTTTCGCCGATGGTGTTGGCGCAGGCGATGACGGGGCGGGGGATCCAGCCGATGATTTCGTAGCCGTTCTCGTCGCGCTGGGGCTCCTGGCCGGGCGTGGGGCGCGGCGGCATGCCCATTTGCACGAGGCACATCCGGCAATTTCCGGGCGAGCTGAGCTTCGGGTGGTAGCAGTAGTGGGGGACGATGACCTGTGCTTGGCGGCAGGCCTCGATCATCCGTGTGCCTTTGGGAAATTGGTGCCAGACGCCGTCGATCTGGACGTTGACCAGGCCTTTTTCGGCGGCTTGGTCTTTGGGCAGTTTCAGTTCCGCAGTCGCCGAAGGTGTGTCGCTCATGGCTAAATAAGAGCGCCGGACGCTTGTGCAAGAAGAGCCCGGCGGTGTTCGGGCGGGAATATGGCCATCCGGGGTGGACCGGGCAAGCGTGCTTTGTGAAAAGTTTCACAAGCGTTTTTTGGGAAACCCAAAGGTTTTGGGGTCGCTCAAGTTCATCGCAAACCCGGATCCACGCCCGGCTGGGCCAGCTCCCGTTTGAAGAAACTGCCGAGCTGGCTGCTGATCATCTGGTGGACTTCCGCTGAAGGCCGCGTGCCGACGCGGGCAAGCCAGGGAATCCGGCAGGTAAAGATGCGATCCGTGAAGGCGGGGTGGAGTGTTCCATCTAGGGTCACCCGGAACCGGTCGGGTTTCTCCATGGCTCTGCGGATGCGCATCTCCGACTGCAAGGAATTTACTGCAAGGAATTTGCTTTCTGCGGGAGGCCCCTGCAAGAGCCATTGGATCGGACCGGCCTGCCTGTCGTCTTGTCCGCCGTAGATTTAGTGAAGGAGGAAGCCTTCCTGACCTCCATAGCCTCGGCGACGGAGGCGGCGTAGACTGGAGGGCGGGGAAATGGGGGTTGGTCCATTTAATCGACTATGGGATGTAAAGGCTCGAAAATACCAGCGGCCTTGTTTTTTTGAACGTTGTCCCACGGGAACACGTGGCCGTTCATGGCAACGTAGACACCTGACGCTAGAGACTGCACGAACGCGAGTGCGGCACCAAGATTGAAGAGCCCGTCCGAGCTGCCGAATTTGTAGGGGACCATGGCTCCCGTTAGGACGATGGTCTTATCTAAACCACTGCGTCCAAGGGCGGCAGCGGTATCAGTCATGGTATCGGTTCCGTGAGTAATCACGATTCGATCTGCCGCGACCGTCCGGCAGCATTCGACAATGCGCACACGGTCATCAGGAGTCATCTGCAAGCTGTCGACCATCATCAGGGTCTGGATCTCCGTCTTCAGGCCGCTGCGACCCAGACTCAGCATCTCTGGCACATGCGTGTTCTTAAAATACAATTCACCATTCAGCTCGTTGTATTCCTTATCAAAGGTGCCGCCGGTGACGATGATGTGAATGTTCATGTGATGAATCTCCGCTCATCGTTGGTGAAATTCATCGCCGGTTCAATGCCATGAATTTGCTTTTTTCACCCAGCGGGGAGAAAACGGGGGGTGTTGGTTGGTTGGGGACGGGAAGGCGGGATAACATGCGGGAAAATCGTGTTTGATACAGGGTATCCTGAGTCGTTCGGCGGCAAGTTATCCCCTCCATCGAAACCCGCAAACATTCTTTTCATGCGGTTTTCCTTGCAGGCTGTCCGTGGAATCCGGTGGTTTTTCCTTCAAGCGATGGAGAGGTCGAGTTTGCCAAGGAAGAACAAGACCCGGATGCGAAGGGCGGCGAACGTCCGCAGCCCCCTCGCATTCGCGATGATCCGGGCAACCAGTGAATTCATCCC
>CAMDLP010000029.1 GCA_945901795.1 Akkermansia muciniphila
GCTGGCCTGCGTCGCCACGCACCCATGCTACACCCGGAGCGTCACCGCTCCCAGCGTAGGGCTTGTGGCCAGAGCTACTGGCTAGGTTTTCTCTGTAAGACTCTTTCATTCTCTATTCCAAGCCGGTTTATCCCGGCGCTTTCACTGACGCTTTCGACTGGAGGAGAAGTTGGCGGATGCCCGCCGCGATACGCCCGTGGACGAGGAAGATCCGGAAAGCCTCGCCTTTCCTTGGGATCTCGCCATCTCACGCAGGGCATGAAGGGACTGTGAAGGCGCGAGGCCCGCCCCATTGAAGTCCATCGTTGAAAATAATACTAAGTATCTTGATCGACTTGAAATCATCCATAGAATCCCCCGTAACCTTTGAGGAAGATCCCGATTTCACCGAAAAAGCACTCCGCCTGATCGGTGACGACGGGATTTTCGCGATTCAGATTTATGAAAGCCATACCACCCACCACGAAGACGGCCAGCCGCGCACCTGCGGCGGTCATGCTCAAGAGCAAGAAGGACGCATTGGAGCGGGGCGCGCGCCCTCCAGGGTGTTCCGCATCGAGAAGCGGCCCGATGTCACGTTCTCCCGCGTCGCGGTGAATCCTGAAACCCAACGCCGCAAATCCGCCAAGGCATGGGAAGCCAAGAGCGTGGTTGCCAAGATCCGCCAGTCCCTCGACCTGACACAGGAAGCGTTCGCCAATCTCCTCGGAATCGGACTCAGCACCCTCCGCGGTTGGGAGCAGAAGAAGCGCGAGCCTTCCGGGGCGGTCCGCATGCTCATCGCCATCGCGCTCAAACATCCCGAAGTGCTGCAAGACGCCGGCTCAAAACTCAGTCCATCACACCAAGTCTCCAACACCATGAAACGTCTGCTCACTTTCTTTCACTTCGTCTCGCTGCTTCCCTCTGTCGCATGGCTTCCTGCCGCCGCACGGGCGGATGATGTACGAAGCTGGAAACTCGAATGCGCCAGCGGCGCCGCCGTCGTGAAGAACACCGGCGGCGCTGAAGTGCTGCGCTACTTTACGACCAGACCAGAAGGCACGCCGCTTAGAGCGAACTCGACCTGCTGCTTTCACCCGTTCACCACGCCGGCGGGGCACCCGGTGACAGCCTTCGCGCCGGATGACCACAAGCATCACCGTGGCATTTTTCTCGCGTGGGTGGAAATGCATGGAGCGGCGGACGCGGATTTCTGGGGATGGGGCGCGCACGCGCCGGTCAAGGACCGTGTCATCAAAAATCGCTCGCTCACCAAGGACGGCGCCGCGGCATTCACCGCAGTGAACGACTGGATGGCTGGCGACGTGAAAATGCTCGAGGAAACGCTGACCGCCTCGGCCCGACAGGAGCACGGCGCCAACATCCTCGACCTCACTTACGCGCTCAAGCCCGCCGCAGACGTAACACTGGCACGCTGGGCCTTCAGCGGATTCTGCGTGCGGTACCCGAAGCTCGGAGAAGCCGTAGTTCACAATCCACAGGGCATCGTCACGCTGCCGGAACCCGCCCACGTCAAGCCGGACACGAACTGGCCGGACGCTCCATGGTATGCCGCGACCTGGGAATCAGAAACCGGCGCGCCGGTCGGTGTCGCCGTGGTGCCGCGCGGCGCGCACCCGCCGAAGACATGGCACTGCCCGCGCAGCATCCGCATGTTGAACCCCGCCATCACTGGTCCCGCTGCTGTGATTCTCAAAGGTGGCCAGGTGACCACGCTGCGCTACCAAGTCGTCGCCTTTGACGGAGCCGTGCCGGCAGCGATGCTGAACCAGCTTGCGCAGGAAAAGCCATGAACCGGCGCAGCATCAATCAACCACTATGAAAATGACATCGGGAATCTTCGGCGCGCTGCTTGCGAGATGCGCCGGCCTTGTGCTCGGAGCATTCGCATGGACGAGCTCGCTCGCGGAACCGGCATTCGACTACGACGTCTTTCTGAAATCGGTGCGCGTGCCGCCGGAGTTCACCATCGATCTGGCGGCGGGCGAACCCATGATTCGGTTTCCCATGTTTGCCTGCTACGACGACGCCGGGCGGCTCTACGTCGCGGAGTCTTCGGGGAACGATCTCTACGCGGGCTTGCAGAAACTCACGCGCGACTGCCGGGTGTCGCGGCTGGAGGATGCGGATGGTGATGGACGTTTCGATAAGTCGACAGTTTTCGCCTCGGGCGTGACATTTCCGATGGGACTTGCGTGGCACGACGGGCGGCTTTATCTCGCCGACCCGCCGGAGCTGGTTGCGCTGACCGACACCGATGGCGACGGACGCGCGGACAAGCGCGAGGTGATTCTCAGCGGGTTCGGCCACACGGACAACGGCAGCCTGCACGGCCTCACCTTCGGGCCCGATGGCCTGCTCTATTTCACGATGGGCGCGCCGGACGGCTGGAAGCTTCCGCGCGGCGACGGGACATTTCTTGAGGGCGTGGCGGGCGCGCTCTTCCGCTGCCGGCCCGATGGATCCCAGCTCGAGGTCATCAGCCGTGGCTTTCAAAATCTGGTCGAGATTGAGTTCATGCCCGGCGGCGAATTCATCGGCACGGACAACTGGTTTCAAAAGCCCGCCGGCGGCTGGCGCGATGCGCTGGTGGATTGCGCGCCAAGCGGGCTGTATCCGTATGCGCCCGCCAGCGGCACTCCTCTGCCCCGCACCGGTGTCACGCTGCCACCGCTCATTCTGCTGCCGGCGGTCGCGCACAGCGGGCTGACACGACTGCGCACGACGGGCTTTCCGGAGGAATGGCGAGGCAGTCTATTCGTCGCCGAGCACAACACGCGCAAAGTCGTGCGCCACGAACTGCGGCGCGAGGGTTCGACCTTTGCCTCGACAAATGTGGACTTCTTAGCGGGCGAACACCCGGATTTCCATCCCGCAGACGTGCTGGAGTCATCCGACGGCTCGCTGCTCATCGTGGATACCGGCGGCTGGTATGTGGAACACTGCCCGACGGGTCGGATCCGCGATTCGCGCGCGCCCGGCGGCATTTATCGCGCGCGCTGGACGAAGGCACGCGAGGTGAAGCCGGCGTCGGACGAGGCGCGCTTCGCGGCCCTTTGGAAAATGAACACGGACCAATTGCGGGCGCGGCTCGCTGATGGGGATGTGAACGTCATCTGCGCGGCGGCGCGCGTGCTGGCGTCGCGGCGGGAAAAGTCCGCGGGTGACGCGCTGGTTGCGCTGCTCGATTCCACGCAGGCTCCCGTGCGTCGCGCCGCCGCTGAAGCGCTCACCTTATGCGGCGCGCGCTCGCACGCCCCACGGCTGGTCGCCGCACTGGCAAAGGCGGGGGACGATTTTGAGGAGCACGCTTGCATTGCAGCGCTGCTCTCGCTGGCGGATGAACCGTTCGTGCGCGGCTTGCTTGCGCACGAGACGTCGCGCGTCCGCCGGGCCGCGTTGCACCTGCTCGACCAACCGCCTTTCGCCACGCTGCGGTTCGCGGACCTCACCGGGCCGCTCGGAGAAAGCGACGCGAACGTAAACCGCGCCGCGCGGCATTTGCTCGAGGGGCACAACGAGTGGGCTGCGGACGCCCTGCCGTGGCTGCGCCAACAACTGGCAACGTCAGCATCCGAAGCCGGCAGTTTGAATGCCTTGAGCGCGCTGTTCGTCGCCTTCCAGTCCGATGCCGGGATTCGCGGCTTGATTTCCGAACGGCTCGCTCCCGGCGCGCCGACGCCTGTCGGAGCCCGCGCGTTCTTGTTGAACCTGCTGCCATCGCTCACGGCGATGAAGCCCGAGGCGGCGTGGTTGCAAGCCATCGGGCCCGCGCTCGCGGACCCAGCCTTGCGCATCCCGGCCTTGGGCGCGGCCTCGGCGTATCCGCAACCGGAGTTTGCCCCGCGACTGGCAAAACTCGCCGCAGACACCGGCGTCCCTGCGCCGCAACGATTGCTTGCCGCGCGCGTTTCAGCGCGGCATCCGACCTTGAGCGAGAGCGTATTCGAGCTCGCCGTAAAGTCGCTGGATGCAAAAGCCGGTGCGGCGGAGCGCCTCAGCGCTGTGGATTTGCTGGCCCGGACACAACTCACAGCGCCGCAGTTGCAGCGGCTTCTCACTGCCTTGCTACGCAGCGGAGCGGTTGCTCCCGATGGGTTGCTGCCCACGCTGGCCCGTTCGACCCACAAGGACACGCGCCCAGCGCTCGCCGATTTTTTCAACGCTCAACTCAAGTCCGGCTGGTCGCCTGCGCGCGCCATACTGGATCAAACGCTCGCGATGTTTCCGGATGAGCCGTCCGTCAGTGCGTCGCTGCTCGCCGCGTGGGAAACGAACAACGCGGCGATGCTGCAGCGCCTTGCTGAATTCAAGCCACTGCTCGCCGGCGGCGACGCGGAGCGCGGGCGCGTGGCGTTCACCACGGCGACGTGCACGGGTTGTCATCGCATTGGCGAACACGGCGGTCTCCTCGGCCCCGACCTCACGCGCATCGGCGCGATTCGTTCCGGCGGGGACTTGCTCGAATCCATTCTCTATCCCAGCAGTTCCCTCGCGCAGGGCTACGTGCCCTATCTGCTGACGCGGCGCGACGGTGAAGAGATCTCCGGCAGCCTCGTCGAGCAGGGACCGGAAGGCGTGAGCCTGCGCGATGGCGCGGGCGTGATCCATCGCACGCGGCCCGATGACATCGCCGCTCTCGACCGCCAACAACTGTCCTACATGCCCGCCGGTCTCGAACAAATCCTCTCCCGTGAACATTTACGCGACCTGCTCGCCTACCTGCAGAGTTTGAAATGAAGACGACAACGATTCTAGCAGTTCGCCGCGCCCGACCAACGCATGGCATGCCCATTCTCACAACCTGTTTGAAAGGCAATTCCATGCCGTGGCGGCGGCGCCAATGACTCCTGCGTCGGTGGTGGCGGACACCAAGGGCAGGTCTCGATGGCCCGGCCACCAGATGTGACGCCGCGCCGTGGCGATGAGCGTGTCGCGATACAGCCCGGTGCTCAGGCCCAGGCCGCCACCTAGAACCACCCGTTCGGGGTCGAGCACGTTGACCAGCCCACCGATGCTGGCGCCGAGCGCCTCGGCGGCGGAGCGGATGACCCGGATCGCGCAGGCATTCCCGAGGCTCGCGGCGGCCAGGACCTCCTGGCCAGACTGCGCGTTGCCGTGCAGCGCGTTGAAACGCGCCACCAGCGCCGGACCCGCGGCGAATTGCTCCAGGCTTCCGGACTCGCGTTCCTGCCACATCTCCGGCAAATGCAGCAGTGGCCCGCTCGCCATTGTCCCTGTCGCTCCGCGAGCGCCAGTGAACGGCTGGCTGTCGATGACGAGACACGACGCGATGCCGGTGCCAATCGTGACATAGAGAAACACTCGTGCATGGCGACCGGCACCGAATAGCGCTTCGGCCCGGGCGGCGGCGCGCACGTCCGCTTCGATCACCGTGGGAGCGGTTTTGGACAGACGCTGACGCACGCTGTCACTACTCCAATCAAGGCAATTGGCGCTGGCGATGTTGCCTGACCGATCCACGATCTCGCAGACGCCGACACCGATGCCTTGCACGGGGTGACCGGCGGCACACGCTTCAGCGGCTAACTCGGACACCAGCCGCTCCATGTCCGCGAGCACCGCTGCGCCGCCGCGCTGGGGCAACGTTGGAATCTCGCGTCGCGCCCGAACGACGCCCTCTGGAAAAGCCACCACGCCCGCGGCGATCTTGGTTCCGCCGACATCAACGCCGAGCGCGGTGAACTTGGGCTCGCTCATGATTTCAAGGAGAGGTTCACAGCCGCTGCGTTATCGAGGAACACGTGAGTGTTGGGATGACCCTGAAGCAGAGACGCCGGACATTGTGGTCCGCGCGGGCCTTCGACCATCGCTTTGACTGCCGCCGTCTTGTGCGATCCGTAGGCCATGATGAGAACATGCCGCGCGGCGAGGATGGTTTTCATGCCCACGGACACGCCCTTCGCCGGCGCGTAATCGCCGCCAAACCATTTTCGGTTCGCCTCGATGGAGATCGTTTCCAAGTCGAGCAGGCGGCCCACGGAATCCTCCGCGCTGCCGGGCTCGTTGAAGCCGAGATGCCCGTTCTGGCCGAGGCCGAGAATGATGACGTCGAGTCCGCCGGCCTGGGTGATCTTGCGTTCGTGTGCTTGAACGCTGGTGAGCGCATTGGCTTCCAGAGAGCTGACGGTGTGAAACTGCGTGGGCGGAATCCCCCACGCCTGCTGCACGCAACGGCGCATGAGGTTCGCGCAATTGCGTGGCTCTTCGAGCGGCACGCCCACGTATTCATCCAGCGCGAAGACGTTCAGATGCGCGAGCTTCAGCCCGCGTTCGCCGATGCGACGGTAGAGTTCGATGGGCGTATTGCCCGCCGCAACCATGACGTTGCGGGTCGTCGGTGCGGTGAGCCAAGCCGCCAGGCAATCGGTGGCAGCGGTATTTGCGATGTCCGCAGATGGATGGGTTCGCGTCCTGTTCATTAGCCGGCCTTTTCATCTCCAACAAGCTTAGGAACAGGCGGCTTCTCCCACGCCAGCGCCACCACGGACACCAGCGCGATGACGATGCCGACGGTTTCGCGTGAGCTGATTTTCTCCCCGAGAAAAGCGATGGCAATGGGCACGCTGACCAGTGGATAGAGACTCGCCAGCGGTGCGATAATGGACGCCTTCCCCGCGCTGGCGAACGCGAGGAGAATCGCGTAGTTGCCCAGGCTGAAGAACAGTCCGAGCGCCGCGACGAGCAGCCAGGTCTTGAGCGCGAGTGGTCCGGTGAGCGGCTGAAGGAGGAGCAGCACGACCGACACCGGCACGAACGCGGCCAGAAACCAGAGCGCGGAGAGCTCGCCGGAAATGTCGTTGGTGGAAATTTTCTGGAGCAGGCCGGAGACGCCCCAGAGACCAATCGGAATCAGCGCGAACATCAGCCACGGATTCACCGCGCCCTCGACGCTGGCGACGTTGAAGAAGTAGATCGCGACGAGCGACAGCACCAAGCCGCCGAGTTGGATGGCATTGAGCCGTTCGCGCAGGAGCAACACTGCCAGCACGATGGTCACGAGCGGATACAGCGCGGTGAGCGGCACGACGGTGGCCGCCTTGGCCCCGGAATTCAGCGCGTGGTAATACGCGACGTTGCCCGCGCAAGTCAGCGCACCGGCGAGAAAGGCGTTGATGGCTCCACGACGGCGATTGCCGGTGGCAGTGGGCTTCTTCGAGCAGCCGAGCGCGAGCATCACGGGAATCAGACCGAGTGTGCAGAGCGCCTGGCTTTGCGCGGCCGTGACCGACTCGCCAATCAGCTTGGACATGACCGCCCACAGTCCCCAACAGAGGACGGCGAAGGCAGTGAATAGAAACCAGCGTGGCATGAGAATCTGTTGAGTTTAATGCTCCCGAGTGCGGTCGTGCTGTCGGTGCGCGGCTTCCTGCCCGCCCGACTCGGCGAAGACCAGCGGAGCGAAAGTGGTTTCCAATGCGATGGAGCGGCCGTCCCGGCCGGCTTCCTGAGCCTTGAGCATGATTTCCAGAACATGCCGCGCGTGCTGCGGCGTCACCAGCGGCTTGGTTCCCGAGCGGATGCAATCGATGAAATGATTCAGCCCATCCGTCCACGGCCAGTCGGGCGCGGTCTCCTTGAACACCTGCCAGCAGCCGGCGCTGTTTTGGAACAGTTCGTAGCCCTCGGGATCCCAATCATCTCCAAGCATCTGGATGGTGCCGGCGCTGCCATACACTTCGAGCGCCGGCGAACGATACTGCTGCATCGTGAAGCCGCAGGTGACGACCGCGAGCGTCCCCGCTCCGAAATCGAGCAGCACCTGGGCGTTGTCCTCGGCTTCGACGCGGACCGGACGGCCCTTCACCTCGCGTTCGGGAATGGCCACGCCGGTCATCGCTGTCACGCGTTTCGCCGGCCCCAGCAGGCCGGTGAGGCTGGTGAGGCAATACACGCCCAAGTCAAAGATGCAGCCGCCACCGGGTTTGTAGAACCAGTCGGTCCAATCAGGACCGGCCCAGCCGTAACGCGCGCGGGCGGAACAAGGCTTGCCGATGTCGCCATTGCGGATGCGACGGGACATCGTCTGAAACGTGGGGCTGAGGATCGTGAAGGGTGCGCAGACCAACGTGCGTCCGACGCGTTCGGCCAGTGCGATGAGCGCGTCCGCCTCCTCGAGGGTCATGGCGAGGGGCTTTTCGACCAGCACATGTTTGCCGGCGTTCAACGCGGCCGTGGCCAGTCGCGCGTGCTCGGGCATGGAGGTGAGAATCAGCACCGCGTCCATGTCCGGTGCCGCGATGACCTCGCGAGCGTCCGTGGTGAACCGCGTCGTATGCAGGGCCGCGCTGGCTGACTCGCGTTGGGCTTCACGGCCGCAGGCGAACGTCACCTCCACCGCACCGTTCGCGCGCTGGCGGTCAATGACCATACGGTAGGCGCTCAGCACGTTGCCGCAGCCGATGACGCCGAGTCGCAACGGCTGTGGGATGGAATGTTCAGCGGAGCTCATGGGAGGAGTTTCTCAAACCAGCTGTTCCAGATACCACCGAACGAAGTGCTCAACCCCCCGTTCATCGGGCGCGTAGGGGCCGGGCTCGTAGTAGCGCGAGTTGATGCCAGCCTGGTTGTCCTCGCACAGTTTCCAATCCTGCTCGCTGGTCAGCCGCCAGAATTCGGTCAGGCGCGGCACCTCGTAATCCACACCTTCGCGCGCGTCGCCCCGCACGAGCCAGGTTACCCGGGCGCGGGTGACCGTGGGCGAGACGGGGAACATCGCGAGCGTCATGGCGTAATCCGGCGAGACCTCGAGCAAGAGATTGGGCAGTCCCACAACGACCAGCATGCCGGTCTCGTAGGCGGGCACGGACCCCATCAGCGGCGCCACGGGTTTGCCGTCCATGCTCTCGGTAACCATGCCCTCGCGCAGAAAAAAGCGGCGGAATTGAAACCATCCTCCGACAGCGAACGGTATTGGACTGGCGCTAATGCCGTGCCGCGCCAGCAGCGCCTGGCCTGCGGCGTTCATTTTCTGGTCAGCCTCGGTATCTTCCCGCGAACCGATCGAGGCGGCGAACCCGACGACGTTGCAATACTGCGGATGCCCGGTGCCGCAGTGGTAACATTCGCGGGAGTTCTCCACGACCAGTTTCCAGTTCGCCTGAATATCGTATTCCGCGACGTGCGCGACCTTCGCGGACGGCAGCGCGTGTTGGGTCAGGCGCGGTTCGACCTGTTGGGCGAACCGCGAGAAATCGGGCGGCTCCGGTGCGAGGCAGATGAAAATGAGGCCCTGCACCTCCCGCGCGTGGGCGCGACGCAGGCCGAAACGGGATTTGTCGAAGTCCGCCCCCATCAAGCGGGCGCTGATCAGTCGTCCATCCTGCCCATACACCCACTGATGGTACGGACAGACTAGGCTGCGGGCGTTGCCGGAGGGCTCGTTGCAGATGCGTGAACCACGATGGCGGCAACTGTTGAACAGGGCATGCACTTCCCCCTTCGCGTCGCGGGTGAGGATGATGGATTCGTCGCCGATCTGGACGAGGAAATAGTCACCGGCCTTGGCGATCGCATTGCCGTGGCCGGCGAAAATCCACTGCCGGTGCCAGACGCGTTCCAAGTCGTGATCGAAGACACCGGGGTCCGTGTAGAAGGCGCGTTCCAAACTCCATCCCGGCTGCTGGCGTGCGCACAGATCATCCAGACCCACACTCGCGATTCGCCCTGTCGTTCGGCATGTCTGAGCTTCGGTCGAGGTAGTCATTGATTCAGTTGCGACATTCAAACACTTTATTGTTGTGAACGCAACACATTCATATAATTTTTTGCATGTCTGTCAGCCAAACCCTGCAAACCCGTCTCGCCGACATGCGCCCCAGCGAGGCGGAGGTGGCGCGCTGGCTGTTGCGCGACCTTGGCCTGGTGGCGGAGAAAAGCCTGCGCGAGGTCGCCGCCGGGTTGAAGACCAGCGACACCACCGTGGTGCGCGCATGCCGGGCGGCGGGCTTCGACGGTTTTCAAGATCTGAAGTATCACGTCCTGCGCGAGCTGACCGGCGGCGGCGACTTGAAGCCCGCCATGAACGGCGAGGCTCATTACGGCAGCGACATCTCGGCCAGCGTGACGGCGGCGGATTCCGCGCTGGACGCAGCGGCGGGGTTGGTGCGCGGCGCTTCGCGCGTCGTGCTGGCGGGTGTGGGCGCGTCGCACGGCATCGCGCTGGTGCTGACGGACGTGCTGTTCACCATGCGCAAGCAGGCGCTGCCGATTCACGACGCGCAGATGGCGGGTTTTGCCTTCACCCCGCCGGTGGGCGGGTTGGTGTTGATCGCGATTTCGCATTCGGGCGAGACGCAGTTTCCGCTGCGCGCCGTGCTGGAAGCGAAGAAAGCGGGCGTGAAAACCATCGGCCTGACCAACGAGCCGGGCAGCGAGCTGGCGCGAGCGGTGGATGTGCTGCTGCCGACGCAGACGGTGGAGCGCCCGGCGGGCAGCTTCGCCATCGCGCCGCGCATCTGCCAACTGGCGGTGCTGGACCAATTGCTGACCCGCGTGCGGGAGCAGGGGCTGAAACGGAAGCGGACGAGAAAGTGATTTTTATGAAACGAAACTTATATTCATTAATGGCGATGGTGGTGGGCGCGGGGCTCTTGGGCTCCGTCAGTGCGGCAGAACCGGCTTACACGCCGCCCAAGTCCGAGTGGAAACATCTCTTCAACGGCAAGGACTTATCCAACTGGGACAAGTTTCTCGCCACACCCAGCGGGTCCGCTCCCTTGGTGGCGAACGTCGATCCGAAGGGCGTGTTCACCGTGACGAACCTGAATGGCGAGAATGTCATCCACGTCTCCGGTCAGAACTATGGTGCCATCACCACGCATGACGAGTTCACGAACTTCCATTTCCGCGTCCAATTCCAGTGGGGCGTGGGCCGCTTCGGCGGACGCGCCCACGTTGGGCGTGACACGGGTATTCTCTATTGCGGCATCGGCGCGCCGAATCCGCGCACGGGCTGGCTGACCTCAGTCGAGAACAACGTGATGGAGAAAGGCGTTGGCCAATGGTGGAGCGTCAACGGCGCGATCATTGACTGCGAAGGCGAATGGATCACCGACGAGAACGAGCTCTACATCCCCTACAAACGCGAGGGCAAGGGCGAGAAGAACATCGTGTGGCGCAAGGGCGGGCCGCGCATCACCACCACGAGGGGCAACGGAATCACGCCTCCTTTCGATGTCGAACAGGTCTTTGGCAATTGGAACACCGTCGAGGTCGTGTTCTGGGGCGGCAACTGCATCCACATCCTCAACGGCCACGTGAACCTCGTGGCGTTTAATCCGCGTTACAAGCAAGGCGACCAGTGGCGCGCGCTGACTCACGGCAGGATTCAACTCCAGTCGGAGGACGCGGAGGTGTTCTATCGCAAGGCCGAGGTGCGCTCGCTCTATGAATTGCCGGCGGAGTATCTGGACCAAGTCGTCTCGCCGGTGGGAAGCGAAGAGGGTTTCATTCCGCTGTTGAGCGATGCGGCGTTGAAGGATTGGAAGCAGTGCGGTCCCGGAAAGTTCACGGTCGCAGACGGTGTCGCCACGGCCGAAGGCGGCATGGGCTTGTGGTGGTATGCCGGCCGGCAGTTCACGAACTTTGTGATGCGCGGCGAGTTCCTGCAGGAGCAGGACATCGCGGACTCGGGCGTGTTCCTGCGTTTCCCCGATCCGGGCAATGATCCATCGGTCGCCGTGAAGAATGGTCACGAAATGGAAATCGGCGATCCGAATCCGGAGAAACCGACCTGGCGCACGGGCGCACTGTATCCCTTCCACGCGCCGGTCACGGCCAACACCAAGCCCGTCGGCCAATGGAACAGCTACGAGATCGTCGCACGCGGCCACGACTACTCCATCCGCATCAACGGCAAGGTGGTGAACACCTGGACCGACACGACGCAGCGGACATTGAGCGGCTTCATCGGCTTGCAGAATTACAACGACGGGAAGACCGTCCGGCACCGGAACCTGCGCGTGAAGGAAGTGCTGTGATGCCCTTCGTCATAGAAGCGCAGATAGAGGTTCCACCAGTTGAAATTTTCCTTTTTAGGTGAGAGGGGCAGAAGATGAGGCCCGTATTCTAAAGTCCAAGACGGAACGTGTTGGCTCACTTCTTCGCCGGGAATTGTCACCCCTCAGACTCCATGCTCAAGAGCCTCCATTTTAACGTTTTAACCCAAAAAAATCCGCTTCCCGAACCCATCGAAATCCAGCAAGCAGATGTCAGCTTGACCACACCCGCCGCCCCTTTCCCAACCGAGATGTCACCGATGATTTTTGTCACCCGCTGCCTGCCGCTTTTCGCGGGCATGGCCTGCTGCGCTGCGGCGGAAACGGTCAGCTTCAACCGCGAGATCCGGCCCATCCTTTCCGACAACTGCTATGCCTGCCACGGCTTCGATCCCAAGACCCGCGAGGCGGGCTTGCGGCTCGACACCTTCGAGGGGGCCACGGCGGACAACGGCGGCGTGACCGCCATCGTGCCCGGCGATGTGAAAAAATCCGAGCTATGGCATCGCATCCACAGCACCGATCCGGACGAGGTGATGCCGCCGCCGAAAACGCACAAGACGATTTCCGCCGAACAAAAAGCGAAGCTGCGGAAATGGATCGAGCAGGGCGCGCCCTATGAGAGGCATTGGTCCCTCGTGCCGCCCGCCGCAGCCGCGATCCCGGCGGTGAAACAGACCGAGTGGCCGCGCAATCCCATCGACCATTTCGTGCTCGCCCAACTGGAGGAGAAGGGACTCAAACCCTCGCCCGAGGCGGTGAAGGAATCGTTGATCCGCCGCGTGACCCTCGATCTAACCGGCCTGCCGCCGACCCTGCCGGAGATCGACGCCTTTCTCGCCGACACCTCGCCGGACGCCTACGAAAAAGTGGTGGATCGCCTGCTGGCCTCACCGCACTACGGCGAGCGCATGGCGGTGGATTGGCTGGACGCCGCGCGCTACGCGGACACGAACGGATTCCAAGTCGATCGCGACCGCGAAATCTGGGCGTGGCGCGACTGGGTGATCGGCGCTTTCAACCGTAATCTGCCATTCGACCAGTTCACCATCGAACAGCTCGCCGGCGACCTCTTGCCAAATCCGACGTTGGACCAGCTCATCGCCACGGGGTTCAGCCGCAACACCATGCTGAACGAGGAGGGTGCGATCGACCCCGAGGAGTTCCTCAACGAATATGCCTCCGACCGTGCCGAAACCACGGTTGCCGTCTGGCTCGCGCAGACTCTCAACTGCTGCCGCTGCCACGACCACAAATACGACCCTCTCACGGCCCGGGATTTCTACTCGATGAAGGCGTTTTTCAACAACGTCCCGGAGCTCGGTGCAGGCAATTATGGCGCGTCGATCCGGGTCAACAGCCCACCGCAGATCAAGCTGCCCGCGCCGGAGATCGAGGCGGAGATCGCAAAGCTCCGTGCGGAAATGTTGCAGCTCGAAAATGCCAGCGCCGAAGCCGCCAAGGCACCGCAAAATCAGGCAGCATCGACGGTTGCTTGGACAGTTCTCGCCCCAACAGCACTTCAGGCGGCCGGCGGCGCCACGTTGACGATCCAGCCGGATGGAGCTGTTCTCGCCAGCGGTGAAAATCCGGCCCAAGAGACATACATGGTCACCGCCCCGGTCACTTTGGGAACCGTCTCCGCGATCCGGGTGGAGGCACTGCCCGACGACTCGTTGCCAGCCCGCGGCCCAGGACGCGCCGTGAATGGCAATTTCGTGATGACCGATGTCCGCATGGCGGTGGACCCACCGGCGGCGGCCGCTCGACCCGTGGGTTTCAATGCCGCCGTGGCCGCTTTCAGCCAGGAGCAATTTCCGGCCGCCCATGCCATCGATGCCGATCAAAGCAGCGGCTGGGCGATCCAACCCGAACTCGGCAAACCGCACGCAGCGGTGTTCGCTCTGGATGCCCCGATCACTGTAGAGCCGGGTTCCACGGTGACTCTTACCCTCGGCTTCCATTCGCCCCATGCCAACCATCAGCTTGGACGTTTTCGCTTGGCGCTCACCGATGCCCCGTCTCCCGCAGCGACTGTAGCCAGCCAACTGGCGGCCACGAAATCGCAGGCTGCGGATCAGATCGCGGCGCTGAAGAAAAAAATCGGGGAACTGGAACTCACCATCCCTACCACCCTCGTCATGGCGGAAATGCCGAAGCCGCGGCCGACGTTCATTCTCACGCGCGGTGCTTTCAACCAGCCCGCCGAGAAGGTCGAACCCGCAACGCCCGCCGTGCTGCCGCCGATGACCGCCGACCTCCCGCGCAACCGCCTCGGCCTCGCGAAGTGGCTCGTTTCCCAGGAGAACCCGCTCACCGCGCGGGTGACGGTGAATCGTTTCTGGCAGCAGGTATTCGGATACGGCCTCGTGAAAACCAGCGAGGACTTCGGCTCGCAGGGGCAATCGCCGTCGCATCCCGAGCTGCTCGATTGGCTGGCCATGGATTTCACCGCGAAGGGTTGGGACGTGAAGCGCCTCATGAAATTGATGGCCACCAGCGCCACCTACCGGCAGGGTGCCGCGTTCACCCCGCAGCTGGTCGAGAACGATCCGGAAAACCGCCTGCTCGCCCGCAGCGGACGGAACCGTTTGATGGGCGAGTTCATCCGCGACCAAGCGCTCGCCGTCAGCGGGCTGCTGGCAAACAAACTCGGCGGCCCGTCGGTGAAGCCCTATCACCCGCCTGGCATTTACGAGCAGCTCACCGGCGGCGGCACCACCGATACCTACGTGCCCGGCACCGGTGAAGACCTTTTCCGCCGCAGCCTCTACACGTATTGGAAGCGCTCCGTGCCGCACCCCGCCATGCTCTCCTTCGGCACCCCGTTCCGAGAAGTTTGCGCCATCCAGCGCCCCCGCAGCAACACCCCGCTTCAGGCGCTAAATCTGATGAACGATCCGACCTACGTGGAGGCCAGCCGTTTCCTCGCCGTAAGGATGATGGAAAGCTCCGCCGGCACCCCGCAGCGCCTGGCGTTCGGGTTCCGCTCCGCTCCGCACTCGCCCGCGCCCCGCGCCCCGCCGAAATGACCATCCTCGAACGCGCCCATCAACGTGCTCTCGCCGATTTCCGAGCCGATCCGGAGGCCGCGAAAGCCCTGCTCGCGGTCGGCACCAAACCCGCCGACCCGAAATACGATCCCGCCGAACTCGCGGCGCTGGCCAGCGTGGCGGGCACGATTCTCTGTATGGATGAAACCGTCACCAAGCCCTGAACGACATGCACCCTTTTGATCCGCTCAACGTCACCCGCCGCCAGTTCCTCGGGAAAGCCAGTCTCGGCCTCGGCTCTGCGGCTTTGGCTTCACTGCTGAACCCGCGCCTCTTTGCCGCGGGTGCATCAAGCAGCGCACTTTTACCGCATTTCGCGCCGAAAGCGAAGCGCGTCATCTGGCTCACCCAGGCGGGCGCACCCTCGCAGTTGGAGACTTTCGATTACAAGCCCGGCCTTGCCGCGATGTTCGACAAGGACATGCCGGCTTCTGTCCGCGGCGACCAGCGCCTCACCGGCTTCACCTCGGGACAGGGTCGGCTGCCCATCGCGCCGTCGGTTTATAAATTTTCCCAGCACGGCCAGAGCGGCATGTGGCTCAGTGAGCTGCTGCCGCACACCGCGAAGCTCGCCGACGAGATCTGCGTAATCCGTTCCATGCACACCGAGGCGATCAACCACGATCCCGCGATGACCCTGATGCAGACCGGCCATATGAATGGCGGTCGGCCCTCTTTCGGCGCTTGGGTTTCTTACGGCCTCGGCACCATGAACGAGAACCTGCCCTCGTTCGTGGCCATGGTTTCCCGCCCGAGTGGCAAAACCAACGCGCAGCCGCTCCACGAGCGCATGTGGGGAGCCGGCTTCCTGCCTGCGAAATACCAAGGCGTGCGCTTCAACTCCGGCAAGAACCCCGTCCTTTTCCTCAACGATCCTCCGGGTATCACCACCGCGCGCCGCCGTGCCATGCTCGATGATCTCGGAGACTTGAACCACATCACGCTCAACGATTATCAGGATCCGGAAACCCGGAACCGCATCGACCAGTTCGAGATGGCCTTCCGCATGCAGGCCAGCGTGCCCGAGCTTTCCGACATCTCACAAGAGCCGGAAAAAGTCTTCGAGGCCTACGGCCCGGAATCGAAGAAGCCCGGAAGCTTCGCCGCGAACTGCATTCTCGCCCGCCGCCTCGCCGAGCGCGGCGTGCGTTTCATCCAGCTTTACCACCGCGGCTGGGATCAACACGATAACCTGCCCTCCGGTATCAAGAGCCAGTGCTACGACACGGACCAGCCCACCGCCGCCTTGCTCATGGAACTCAAGGAACGCGGCCTGCTGGAGGACACCCTCGTCATCTGGGGCGGCGAGTTCGGGCGCACCGTATTTTCCCAGGGGAAACTCACGGCAGACAACTACGGCCGCGACCACCATCCGCGCTGCTTCAGCATCTGGATGGCAGGTGCCGGCATCAAGCGCGGCCACGTCCTCGGCGAGACCGACGACTTCAGCTACAACATCGTGAAAGACCCCGTCCACATTCACGATCTCAACGCCACGGCTCTCCATTTGTTGGGAATTGACCACACCCGCCTCACCCACCGCTTCCAAGGCCGCGACTTCCGGCTCACGGATGTCCACGGGCATGTTGTGGATAAGATTTTGGTTTGACCTCAAAACGTCCTGACCGAAGAAAGGCCGCCGTCCGGACGGAGTATCTGGCCGGTGAAGCTTGCCGGCCGAAGTCCAATGCCTCTGAGGATTGGAGCAATATCCCATTTTTCATCAATAACCTTTCATCCCGCCATGGCGCGCCGGATGCAGGCGCAGGATCTGATTTTCCGAGTGGCGCGGATTCGCTCTGCGTGATTCGATCTCGCCGCAGGCAGCTTGATCCCGAGTGCCGCACGAATCACCGCCACCATGGAAGTCCCCGAAGAGTTCACGAAAATCGAATCCATCTTCGTCCGGCACCGCAACGCGCTGCTGCTGCGCGGCCAGTTCACGCCGATTTACACGGACTACTATCTGCATTTGATGCAGCACGGCATCCGTCCGCCGGGCGAGCTCGACCAGATGCTCAAGGACACGCTCGCCATGCTCGCGCTACATCTCGTCGCCCGCCCGTGGGCCGAGTCCATCGCCTGGACCGCGAACCTCCGCGCGCCGCGGATGAACTTGTTCGTCACCGGCGGCTCGTTTGACGAGGCGATCACCGGCCGGATCTTCACCGAGGACGTCCGCGAGCCGGACCGGAATTTTTTCTACGCCCAGACGACCACCGTCGATAACAGCACGCCGCGGCTCTCGACCCTAGAAATCAAGGGCAAGGACCCCATCGTCTGGCTCTCCCAGTATTACGACCAGTCCGAGCAACGCCCGGCGCGCGCCTTCCGGTTAGAAGATGAGAATTTCGCCATCGTCGCCGCCCAGCCGGATTGCGATCTCGAATGGCTCGAATCCCTCGACGCCGACGCGGTCGCTAAAATCACCGAAACCGAGGAGACCACGATTCTCGAAACCCGCCGCTTCCGTTTCCACTGCGGCTGCACCATCGACAAGATCCTACCCATCCTCGGCGGCTGGAAGGACCGCCTCGACGATCTCTTCGGCGACGAGGAATCCATCAACATCCAGTGCCCGCGTTGCGCCGCCAAGTATCGCGTCACCCGCGACATGATCGTTTGATCCGAATCTGTTCCGCCTAACCGATCCGGAGCGAGAAAACCAAGGAGTCGCGCCCGCTCGCTTCGAATTGCGCGCGGCGCGAGCGCGGCAGATCCTCAACAGTAGCGGGATCGTAACCGAGTTTCCCGGTGAAGAAATTCGCCGCCCGGTTGCTCAGCGCGAACACCCTCGGAATCCCCCGCTCGCGCGCGACCTGCTCGACGTGGCGCACCAGTTCGATGCCGTATCCCCTGCCCTCGTGCGCCTGTTTCACATACAAACAAGCGGCCTCCGCACAATCCTCCTCGCGGTATTCGTGCAAGGCCACGCAGCCGACGACGTTGTCGTCGATGGCCATCACGTAAAAATCCCCGATCCGCGACTGGATGTCCTCGTAGGTCCGCTCCACAAGTTTCGTCCGGCGGACCGAGCGGCCGATCATTCCCAGCAGCTCGGGAATATCCTCCTCGCGCAGCTTGCGGATCAAGCGGTAGCTGTCGGCGTGGACCATGGTGCCGACACCTTCGTTAGAGAAAAGTTCGTCCACCAGCACGCCCTGCTGGCGGCCGTTGAGGACATGCACCCGCGGCACGCCGCGATTGCAAGCAGCGGCCGCCGCCCGCAGCAGCGCGGCTCCGGCCGGATCGGTGCGGCAGGCGAGCGCCTCCGCGTCCGCCGCGCGGATGGCGTGGGCTGGCGCGCCGTCGATGAGAATGGCCTCTTCTAGCAGCGTGATGATCTTGGCCACGCCGATTCCCTTGGCGAAGTCCACCACCGGAATATCCAGCGGCCCGGTCGCCGAGGCGTCGATGACTGCGGACTGGCCGCGGCCGAGAATTTCCAGAACCTCGCGCACCGCCAGCGGGTCCGTGATCGGCCGGGAAACACGGGCGGCCATGATTTCGCACTCCAGCGTCCAATCGTAGAGATCCTTCAAATCGCCGCCGAGCACGCCGAGCACCAGCTTCACGCCGAGGTCTTCCAGGACCGCCAGATCCAGCAAGGTTTCCGCCACCGCCGGCTCCGGCAACAGCCCGGCCTCGATGAGCACGAAAAACACCTTCCCGCGGAATTGAGGAATATACTGGAGGACCTCCCGAACGTCACTTTGCTGCGCCACGGCCTTTTCCTACCAAACTCCGCCCGCCCCGCAAGCGCGGATCAAGTGACACACGCATTCCTGCCTGTTCTTTCGGTGGCTTCGGATGAAGAACAGGCAGGAATGCCTGTGTCACGCTCACTCCACGGTTTCGAAAACCCCGCCGCCTAGCAGGCGGCCGCCTTCGTAGAGCGCGCAGATCTGGCCGGGGGCGATGGCGCGTTGCGGACGTTGGAATTTCAGGTGAATCTTCCCGTCGGCGAGCGGCTCTAACGTGGCTGGCTCGGCTTTGGCGCGGTAGCGCGGTTGGGCGTCGATCAGGCGGCGGGTGTCGAACGGTTCGTTGAGCGCGGTGAGCGTGCCGACGGTGCATCCGGTGGCGTAAAGCCCCGTGGATTCCGGGGTGTCCCAGCCGACGATGAGGCGGTTTTTCGCAGGGTCCTTGCCGACGACCACGTAGGCCATGCCGTCGCGCGGCGAGGCGACGCCGTGGCCTTTCCGCTGGCCGAGCGTGTAGAGGTGCAGCCCGCGATGCTCACCGAGCACCTTGCCGGATAGATCCACGATTTCGCCCGGCGTGTCGGCGACGTAGTGGCGGAGGAAATCACTCATTTTCACCTGGCCAAGGAAGCAGATTCCCTGACTGTCTTTTTTCTCCGCCACCGGCAGATTGAAGCGGCGGGCGACTTCGCGGACTTCCGGCTTGAGCATTTCCCCGGTCGGGAAAAGCGCGTGTGCCGCCTGGTGCTGGGTCATCAGCGAGAGGAAATAACTCTGATCCTTGTTAGGATCCGCGCCGCGGAGGATCGCGGCTGAGCCGTCGCTCAAGGTCCGCCGGCGGGCGTAGTGGCCGGTCGCCACGTGCTCGAATCCTTGCGAGAGCGCGTAGTCAAGGAAGACGCCGAATTTCATCTCGCGGTTGCACCACACATCGGGATTCGGCGTGATGCCGGAGCGGTAGCCTTCAATCAGATACTCCACGATCCGGTCGCGATACGAGTCGATGAGGTCGATGACGCGGAACTCGATGCCCAGCGATTTCGCGACCGCGCGGGCGTCCTCGATGTCCTGCTCCCACGGGCAATCTCCCGGAATCCCCTCGTCGTTGATCCAGTTCTTCATGTAGCCCGCCGCCACCTCGTGGCCCTGCTCCACGAGCAGCGCCGCCGCCACCGCGCTGTCCACTCCGCCGGAGAGTCCTACCAACACCTTCGCCATGCGGGAGCGTCGAACATCGAACATCGAACGTCCAACATCGATCGTTGAATGGACGAAAAATTTCCAGCTTCGATGTTGGACGTTCGATGTTCGATGTTCATCCTCCGGCCATGCATTCAATGACAGGATTCGGCCGCGGCTCGGCGGCGACCGCCGTGTGGCAGGCCACCGTGGAAATCAGCGCCGTCAACCGCAAGCAGGCTGAAGTGGTCGTGCAAGCGCCCCGCGAGCTCAACGAACTCGACGCCCGCATCCGCCAGGCCGTGCTCGCCACGGTCTCCCGCGGCCGCATCCAGGTCGCTATCAATCTGGAGCGCGCCCACACCGCTCTCGCCGATTTCCGCATCGACCCCGCGCTGGCCCAGTCCTTCGCCGCCGCCTTCACCGCCTTGAGCGAGGCCATCGGCCACCCGGTGGTTCCCGCCGCGGCCGACTACCTCCGCCAGCCCGGCCTGCTCACGATGGGCAGCGGTGAAATCGATGCCCAAGTCGCGTGGCACGCCATCGAGCCTGCTCTAACCGATGCCCTCGCCCAGCTCGCCGCGATGCGTTCCAGCGAGGGCGAGCACCTCAAGACCGACTTCATCGCCCGCCTCGCCACGCTCGTTTCCTTCTCCCGAAAAATCGCCGCCGAGGCCCCCGGCCGGCCGGTCCGCCAGCGCGAACTGCTCGCCAAGCGCCTGCGCGACGCCGGCCTGGAACTCGATCCCGCCGACGAGCGCGTCGCCAAGGAAATCGCGCTCTTCGCCGACCGCTGCGACGTCAGCGAGGAAATCACCCGGCTCGACTCGCACTTCGCGAAATTCCGCGAATACCTCGACGCCGCCGAACCGCCCGGCCGAGCGCTGGATTTCCTCTGTCAGGAACTCTTCCGCGAGTTCAACACCATCGGCTCCAAGGCGAACGACGCGTCGATCGCGCAGACCATCGTCGAGGCGAAAACTGAGTTAGAAAAAATCCGCGAGCAGGTGCAGAACATCGAGTGATCGACGCCGCAGCCGACGCGTTTGGACTCCGGGCCAGACGCCCGGACCACGATCTGGAGCGAGACGCTCCAGCTGCTTTGATCAAGGCTCCTCGACGCCTTCCTCGATCACCTCGTCATCCCTAACCGGGATCGCGCGGATGGGTCGCGGGCTTTCCAACTCTTCCCCGCCCGCATCGAGCGGCTCGACGGGAAGCGCTTTCAGCGGACCTTCGACCGGAGTCGCTGCGGGCGGCGTGGGATTGTCAGGATCATTTGGTAGCACCTCACCCGCGGGGGCCGGCGTGCCCTCCGGCATCACGATCAAGGCCTTCTTCGGCGGCGCGATGTCGTCCTTGATGTCTTCCTCGATGCCTTCGAAAAACTTGCGAACCATCGGCGCCGCCATCCGTCCACCGGAAACCTTCTCGCCGGGGCGACCTTCGTAGAGCACCGCGAATGAGTAGCGCGGATTGTCTTGGGGTAGAAATCCGGCGAACCACGCGAGGCGCTGTTGCTTGACGGGCGGTCCCCATTGGGCGGTTCCGGTTTTCCCGCAGAGAGTGGTGTAACTGAGGCCCGCGCCGTGACCGGTGCCGCCGTCGCCGTTGACCACGTCGCTCATGCCCTGGCGGACGATTTCCACAGCTTTATGATCGACCCCGAGCCAAGTCTTCCGCTCGGGGACCGCCGCTTGGACCACGCGGCCGCGGGTGTCCTGCGTCTGGCGGATCAGGTGAAGCTTCGGCAAAGCACCACCGTTAGCGATCCCGGCCATCGCCTGTGCGACTTGCAGCGGCGAGGCGAGCAAACTTCCTTGGCCGATGGATAGATTCGCCGTGTCGCCGTTGAGAATCCGGCGCTTTTCATGCTTGAGCATCCACTCGTCGCTGGGGACGAGACCGGGGCTTTCGCCGATGAGCGGAAGCCCGCTGCGCTCGCCGAAACCCAGACGGCGGGCAAGTCCGAGAAAAGCCGACGGCCCGACGTCGATGCCAACCTGATAGAACCAGGTATTGCACGAGCGGGCGAGCGCGCGCTTCACGTTGATCGAGCCCTCGGGGTTTTTATTCCAGTTGTTGAACGTCGCGTTGCCAATGTTGATGGAGGCGGCGCAGTAAATTTCCGAGTTCTCCGTCACCTTGCCGTTGTTGAGCGCGGCGAGCGCGACGATGGGCTTGAAGGACGAGGCCGGCGGATAGGCGGACTGGAACGCGCGGCCGAAAAGCGGCTGCGAAGGATCGGCTTCGAGGGCTTTGAAATCCGTCTCGTTGATGCCGGGGATGAAATTGTTCAGGTCGAACGACGGCCGCGAAGCCATCACCAGCACCTCGCCGGTCACCGCGTCGAGGACCACGAAAGCACCGCGGCGGCAGCCTTTGAGCAGCGTTTCCTCGGCGAGTTTCTGCCACTTGAGATTGAGGGTGGTGACGAGGGTTCCGCCGGGGCGCGGGCGCTTGACCTGTTCTTCGAGCAGCTTGTTGCCGCTCTCGTCGAAGAGTAGCCGCTTCATGCCGGGCTCGCCCGTTAGCTGGGTGTTGAAAAGTTTCTCCAGCCCCGAGCGGCCCTCGGATTCCTCCCACAGCGGCTCGTTGAAATTGATCGGGCCGGTGGGCAGTTTCCCGACGCTGCCGGAATAACCGATGATGTGCGACGCGAGCCCGCCCTCCGGATAGAAACGCCGGTAGATCGGATGCAGGACTAGGCCGGACGTGAGTTTCGTCTCGATGTCGCGGGCCTCTTGCTCGCCAATCTCGCCGATCTGGCCGGTCACCAGCAAGGGCAACCAGCGGCGGTGCCGGTAGTGGTCGAAGAGTTCGTCGTCGGACTTCGGCACCTGGTTTTTGACCAGCAGTTGGAGCGAATCGAGCCGGGCGCGGGCCCAGTTGATGACGAAATCGCGGTCGGCGTTTTCAAACTGCCGGAACTGCAGAGCGACTTGATAGGCAACCCGGTTCTGGGCGATCGGCGCGCCGTTGCGGTCCACGATCTGGCCGCGCGGCGCGGGGATTTTGAGGGTGATGGCGCGGGCGTCCTTGCGGGTGCTGATGGCGCCGTCCGCCGCGCCGCGGGCGACGGGCTCCTCGGCCGGGGCCGGTGTTTGCGGCGCGGCCAGATTCTGGGCGGAAACCGGCACTGCCGCGAGACACAGGACCAAGGAAAGTCGAAAGAGGAACGAGGTGCTCACCATGGGGATTTGCGGAGGCTAGGCGCGGATACCGTTCAAGGCAACGCTCAATCCCAAGCCGGGCAGGCACCCGAGGAGCGCCGCTCTTGTCGGCAGCCGAACGGCGTGCATGATCAGCGCAATGAGCGATTGGAATTTCATGGCGGTGATCATCTTGGTGGGGCTTTTCATGCTCTGGAAACTCGAATTCGCCGCGACATTGATGAATCTGAAGGCTTTCCCGACTGCGGTGCCGAAAGTGCTCGCAGACCTGATGGATGCCGAAAAACTCGACAAGGCGCGCGACTACCTGCTGATCAACGCCCGCTTCGGCATCCTCCAATCCACCGTCTCGCTGGTCGTTTTACTGGTGTTCTGGTCGCTCGGCGGCTTCGGTTGGCTCGACGGTTTGGCGCGGTCGTTCGCGACGTCGCCGGTGGTCGCCGGACTGGTTTTCCTGTCGCTGCTGATGCTCGGACAGAGCGTAATCTCGCTGCCGTTCTCGGTGTATGACACCTTCGTGATCGAGCAGAAATTCGGCTTTAACCGCTCGACGCCCGCCACCTTTATCATGGACCGGCTCAAGGGATTGCTGCTCGGCGCGATCATCGGCCTGCCGCTGGCGGCCGCGGTTTTGTGGATCTTCGGCAACGTCGAAAATGCCTGGCTGTGGGCCTGGGCGGTGGTGACCATTTTCCAATTGATCCTCACCTACCTCGCGCCGTCGCTGATCATGCCGCTGTTCAACAAGTTCACGCCGATGCCCGAGGGCGAGCTGAAGCATGAAATCGAAGCGCTCGGCACGCGCTGCGATTTCCCCCTCACCGGCGTTTTCGTGATGGACGGCTCGAAGCGCTCGACCAAGGCGAACGCATTCTTCACCGGCCTCGGCAAGCGCAAAAAAATCGCGCTCTTCGACACGCTCGTCGAGAAGAGCAGCACGCCAGAACTGCTCGGCGTGCTCGCCCATGAAATCGGCCATTTCCGCTGCGGCCACATCAAGCAGCGGCTCTTCGTGGGGATCCTCCAGACGGCGGTGATTTTCTATCTGCTCGGCCTCGCCACCGATCGGGATGGTCAATTCGCCCGACTGCTGTTCGACGCGTTCGGGGTGAAGGAAATCTCGCCGCACGTCGGGCTGGTGCTTTTCAGCATCCTGCTGGAGCCGGTGAGCAAGCTGCTCGGAGTCCTCGCCAACGCCTGGTCGCGCCGCCACGAATTCGAGGCCGACGCCTACGCCGCCAAAGTCACCGGCGATGGAGCAGCGCTCGGCGAAGCCTTGAAAAAGATGACCAGCGACCACCTTTCCCACCCATCCCCCGCCGCGCTGCGCGTCTGGCTCGACTACTCGCACCCGCCGCTGGTGCAGCGGTTGGAAGCTCTGCGCAACGCGAACTAAACAGCGTCTCTTCAACAAGGAAGGGCGGCATCTGAGACCGCCCACGTCCCCGTCGCCTAACACGCAGTGTTTTCGCCGTGATTCTTTATCCATTCGTAAGGTCCTATTCGGTGCCGCGGACCACATCGACCTCGAACGTGTGCCTGTCGGATCGGAATCCTCATGCCTGAAAAGTGTTCGCTTGAACATTCTGAAGATGCTCTTACGGTCCCGCCATGGCCTCGCCGGCGGTGGAAATTTTACGACAACAATTGCGCGACAAGTTCCCGCAAGCGCATGGCTTGCGGCCGGAACCCGAGCTGCTTGCGCCGCAGGGAAAACCCTTCCGCGCCGAGGTTTTTCCCCTTGGAGCCATCTCGGAAGTCGTGCCAGCGGGACCCGGCGCGGGCATCGCTCTGCTGGTGGCCGGACTCCTTGGCGAGCCTGTGGAAACGAGCCCGCACCCGGAGCTGGTGCTCGTCGATGGCGCGGACGCCTTCGATCCCGGTTCCTTCACCGGCGCGGCTTGCTCGAAGCTGTTATGGGTCCGCTGCGGCTCGGCGCTGGACATGCTCAAGGCGGCGGATTGGGTCGTCCATGATGGAAACGTGCCGTTCGTGCTGCTGGATGCGACCGGCGTGGCGCGCCGCGATCTCAACTCGCTTCCCGCGGCGGCCTGGTGGCGGCTGAAACAAACCGTCGAGCGCACCGGCGGGCGGCTGGTCGTGCTGGCTCCCTTCCCGCTGGTGCCGTGCGCGAGCCTGCGGCTGTCGCTCTCAGCCGGGCTTTCGCTGGACGATTTCGACCGCCCGCGCGACGAGCTGCTAGATCGCCTGCAGGCCATCCCGGAAAAAATCCGCCGCGCCACCTGACCGCCATGTTCGCCGCGCTCCATCTGCCGGATTTCCCGGTCGCCGCCGCCTTGCGGAGCCAGCCCGCAGCGCGGGATTTCCCCTGCGCCATCCTCGCCGTGCGGGGGGCACGTGACCCGCAGGAAAAACTGCCGCTGTTTTCTATCAACCGCGCCGCGCGGACGGCGGGCATTGCTCCCGGCTGGCCGCTCAACCGGGCGCTCGTCCGCTGCCCGGACCTGCGGGTAATCCCGCGCGATTTGGCGGCGGAAACCGCCTTGCGCGACGAGCTCGTGTTCCTCGGCGAGTCCCTCACGGCGGATGTCGAGATCACCACGGCGGATTCCGTGACACTCGATCTATCATGCCGGACGGCGCCGGTTCGTGCGGCCTTGGACCGGTTGTCGCTGGCCGGCGCGGAAATCCATCACGCCCGCGCGGACACGCCCGATCTCGCCCACCTAGCAGCTAGGCACGAAACGACGCGGGGACGCGTCGTCTCACCGGCGGATCTCGCGCCGTTGCCGCTCGGCGTGCTCGGCTCGCTTTCGCAAGATCCCGCTTCGCTCGCACTGCTGGATTTGTGGGGGCTGCGGACGCTGGGAGATTTCATGAAATTGCCGCGACAAGCCCTGGTCGAGCGGCTGGGTCCGGAACCGGGGAAATGGCACGACCTTCTCCACGGCAAATCCTGCCGCCTGTTGCGGCTTCACCGCCCGCCGGAATCCTTCGCGCAGTCGTTCGATTTCGAGGACGCCACGGTCTCCCTCGAGCCGGTGGTTTTCGCCCTCAAACGGCTCCTTCACACCCTCGCTGGGCGGCTCGCGTCGCGCCATCTGGCCGCGAGCAATCTGGATTTCCGGCTCATCCTGGAATCCGGCGGCGAGCTGGCGCGGCGGATCCGGCTGCCTGAGCCGCAGGCCGCGGTCGAGGGGATGTTAGCGCCGTTGCAAACCTTGTTGGAATCGCTGCGGCCCGACGCGCCGGTGGCGGCGTTGCAGCTCGATGCCGAGACGACTTTCGCCACGGCGGCGCAGCGCGAATGGTTCGGCCGCCACCTGCCGCAGCCGGAACGCTGGGCGGAAACGCTGGCGAAACTCGAAGCGCTGCTAGGCCCGGGACGCGTCGGCATCCCGGTGCCGGCGGAGTCGTTTCGCCCGGACGCCTTCACGCTCCACCCGGCGGCCGTTTCCGCTCCGCCGACCTATCCGAATTGCCCGGTCCCTTTGCATCGGTTCCGCCCGCCCCGCGAAATCGCGGTGGCCTACGAATCGCGCGGCCGCCAGCCGTGGCCGATGGCGCTGCTCAACGGCCCGTATCCCGGCGAAATCACCGACCGCCGCGGCCCCTTCCCCGCGTCCGGCGCGTGGTGGGAACCCGCCGGCGCGTGGCAGCGACTGGAGTGGGACGTCCAGCTGGCGAGCCGCCATCTGCTGCGGCTCGTTTTCCAAACCCCGGACCGCTGGACCCTCGACGGGATTTACCGATGAAACCGGAGTTCGCAGAGCTGCACGCGCATTCCGCCTTCTCGTTCCTGCTTGGCGCGAGCCAGCCGGAAACCCTGGTCCGGCGCGCCGCGGAGCTCGGCTACGAAACCATCGCCATCACCGACCGCGCGGGCTTTTACGGCTCCGCCCGCGCCCACCACGCCGCCAAGGAATGCGGCGTCCGCGCGGTGGTCGGCAGCGTGCTCGACCTGCCGGACGGGACGCGCTTCCCGGTGCTCTGCGCCTCGCGCGACGGCTACCGGACGCTGTCGCGGCATCTCACGGACCGCCACCTGCTGCCGGGCGAGGATCACGGGTTTTCTCCAACAGGAAACCATCTGATCGCCCTCACCGGCGACCGCGACGGCCCGCTCTGCCGCCCCTTGTTAGCGAACGACCGCCAAGGCGCGCTGCTCGCCGCCGAGCGGTTGATCCGGCTTTTCGGCCGGGGCAACGTCTATGTGGAAATCAACCGCCACGGCCTGCGGGACGACGGCCGGCTGAACCGCCAGCTCGTCGATCTGGCAGCCCATCTCCGGCTGCCGTTGTTAGCCAGCAACGCGCCGTTGCACGCGACCCGCGGCGACCGCCGGCTGGCGGACGCCTTCGCCTGTCTCCGCCACCACCTGCCGCTCGACCGGGCGGGCCGCTTGCTCGCGCCCAACGGCGAGCGGCATTTGAAATCCCCGCGTGAAATGGCCGCGCTGTTTTCCGATCTGCCAGAAGCTGTTGGAAACACGCTGCGACTCGCGGACCGGATCGGCTTCACCCTGGAAAACCTCGACTACCGCTTCCCGGATTTCCCGGACGGCCGGGGCAATCCGCTTTCGCTCACCGAGCAAACGACGCTGCTGCGCCGCCACACCTACGCCGGCGCCTCGCGTCGCTACGGAATTTGCAGCGAGCAGGTGAAAAACCAGCTGGAGCACGAGCTGGCGATGATCCACCGGCTGGGATTTCCCGGTTATTTCCTCATCGTCCACGACCTCGTCGAGTTCGCCCGCGGGCGCGGCATCCTCTGCCAGGGCCGCGGCTCGGCGGCCAACTCGGTGGTCTGTTACGCGCTCGGCATCACCGCCGTCGATCCGGTCGGCAGCGGGCTGTTGTTCGAGCGATTTCTATCCGAAAACCGCAAGATCTGGCCGGACATCGACATCGACTTCCCCTCCGGCGAGCGGCGCGAGGAAGTGATCCAGCACGTTTTCAAAAAATACGGCGCGCGCAACGCGGCGATGACCGCCAACGTCATCACCTACCGGCCGAAATCCGCGTTCCGGGAAATGAGCAAGGTGTTAGGCTTCCCACCCTCGGTGGCGGAGCGGTTTTCCGGCAGCGCGTCTTCTTCCGAAGGCGGAAGGGCGGCGTTCGAGGAGCGCGTTGCGGGCATTTTGCCGCCGTCGCACCCGCGACTGCCGGCACTCTGCCATCTCTATCATGCCGTGCTCGGGATGCCGCGCCACCTCGGCCAGCACTCCGGCGGGATGATCGTCTGCGACCACGGGCTCGACGCGGTGGTGCCCTTGCAGCCCGCCACCATGCCGGGGCGCACCGTCGTCCAGTGGGACAAGGACGACTGCGAGGACATGGGGATGGTGAAAATCGACCTGCTCGGACTCGGCATGTTAGCCGCGCTGGAACACGCCTTGGAAATCCGCTCCCGCCTCGGCCAGCCGCTCGATCTGGCGACGATCCCGATGGACGATCCAGCGGTCTTCGAGATGCTTTCTCGCGCCGACACCATCGGCACTTTCCAAGTCGAAAGCCGCGCGCAGATGGCCACATTGCCGATCATGCGGCCTCGGACGTTTTACGATCTCGCCATCCAGGTCGCCATCATCCGGCCCGGCCCGATCGTCGGCGACCTCGTCCATCCCTATCTGAACCGCCGCAACGGCCGTGAGAAAATCGACTGCATCCATCCCGCCTGCGAGGAGATCCTGGCGCGCACGTTAGGCGTTCCGTTGTTCCAGGAGCAAGTGCTGCGGATGGCGATGGCCGTGGCCGGATTCAGCGGCGCGGAGGCGGATGAACTCCGGCGGGCGATGGCCTTCAAGCGCAGCGACGACCGCATGGAAAACGTCACCGCCAAGCTCCGCCTGCGGATGGGCGAGCGCGGGGTCGCGGCCGAGGTGCAGGAGAAAATCGTCGCGTCTATCGGATCGTTCGCGCTCTATGGGTTTCCGGAGAGCCACGCCATTTCCTTCGCGCTCATCGCCTACGCGAGCTGCTGGCTCAAGGTCCACCACCCGGCGGAATTCTACGCCGGACTCATCAATCACCAGCCGATGGGTTTCTACTCGGTCAACACGCTGTTGCAGGACGCGCAACGCCACGGCATCCGCATCCGGCCGGTTTCCTGCATCCGGAGCGGCGAACTAACCGAGGTGGAAAACGCCGTCACCCTGCGCCTCGGCCTTCACCGCGTCAAAGGCCTGTCCGCTGCGACAAGGGGCCGCATCACCGGCGAAAGGGAGAAATCCGCGTTCTCCTCGGTGGAAGATTTCCTAGCGCGAGTGCGACCCAGCACGAAGGAAAAGCGCGCGCTCGCCCAAGCCGGTGCTTTGAACGGGCTGCCAGAAATCGGCCACCGGCGCGAGGCCCTGTGGCAAATCGAGCTGCCCTTGCACGACGACCTGCTCCTGCCGCGGCACCCGGTCCGGCAAGGGGTTCTCCAACTGATGTCACCGGCGGAACGCTTGACCGCCGACTTCGCCACGCAAGGAGCCAGCACCGGCCCGCACCCGATGTTTCTCTGGCGGGAAAAATCCGGCACACCTAACACCCTCCGCGCCTTGGATTTACAAAATCTCCCCCACGGCATTCCCGTCACCGTCGCCGGCATGGCGATCTGCCGCCAGCGGCCCGGCACCGCCAACGGCCATTGCTTCATTTCGCTCGAGGACGAGACCGGCATCGCCAACCTCTTCGTCCCGAAAACCAAGTTTCACCGCCTGCGCGGCGTGATCACCAGCGAGCCGTTCCTCCGGGTGGAAGGAATTCTCCAGCGCTCGGAGGGCGACCAGCCCACCGTCTATGTTTTCCACATCGAGCCGCTCTCCGGGATCGAGCCGGAGCACGCCGCGCAGTCGCATGATTTCCACTGAGGATTGGCCTTAAAACGTCATCGGCGGATGTTGAAGGGGGAACCTACAACATCCGCCGACTTGTTTGGGGGGGAGTGTGTGTCGTGGTCCGCGTCACTTTGGGGGGAATGTGGCAGCGGCGACACACAAGATGTATCCCATTTCCGGCCGCAATCCATGACGTGATCGCGTAGCATTGAATCCTTTTCCATCGGCAAATCCACCCCCCCACCGCCCCCACCCGCCGAGTCGGCGGAGGTTGGGGGGGGAACCCACAACCTCCGCCGACTGTTCTTTGGGGGGAGATGTTTTCGGGGGGATTTTTTGAGGGGAGATTTTTCGGGGGAGGAAATCCCCCGCTCACGGCAAGCACTGGGGGGCTGCGTTTACCGTGAATCAGGGGATTTTGCTTTCCCTGTTTCCACCCACACGCCGTGACGTGGAGTTTTGCAGGGGCTAGTAATACATCATTGGTGGCGGATGATTTCAAGATATTTCTGGTAATCAATTTGTCATAGGCCGATTCCGGATTGAAGTCGGCCGCGCGATCTTCATTCTCGCCACATGCGAGAGGATACCCGCCGATGGATCGAAGGCGATCAAGCCCGTTGCTGGCATCCGTTCACCCGGCAGGCCGAGTGGTGCGGGCGCGGCCACGAGCCGCTGGTGTTAGTCCGCGGCGAGGGCTCGTGGCTGTGGGATTCCGAGGGCCGCCGCTACCTGGATGGGAACTCCTCGATCTGGACGAACATCCACGGTCACGCGCATCCGGCGATCAACGCGGCGATCCAGAAGCAGCTTGGAAAAGTCGCCCACACGTCGTTTCTCGGCTTCACCCACCCGCTTGCCGCGGAACTAGCAGAACGGCTCTGCGGGTTTTTCCCGGCGCCCACCATGGAGCGGGTGTTCTTCTCCGACGACGGCTCGACCGCCGTCGAGTGCGCCTTGAAAATGGCCTTACAATTCCGTCTGCAAACCGGCCAGCCCACGCGCAACGGCTTCGTCGCCTTTGCTAACGGCTACCACGGCGATACGCTCGGCGCGGCATCGCTCGGCGGCGTCGGGCGGTTTTTCGAGCACTTCCGCGGCATGGGCTATCCCGTCCACCACGTCGGCTCGATGGATGAGCTCCGCAATTTGCCCACCGAAAACATCGCCGGCGTCGTCATCGAGCCGCTCATCCAAGGCGTCAACGAAATGCGCCCCTGGCCCGCCGGGATGCTCGCCGACCTGCGGAAATGGTGCGATGCCACAGGCGTCCATTTGATCCTCGATGAAGTGATGACCGGCTTCGGCCGCACCGGGGAAATGTTCGCCTGCCAGCGCGAAAATGTGATCCCGGATTTCCTCTGCCTCGCGAAAGGCCTAACCGGCGGTTACCTGCCGCTCGCCGCCACGCTCACCACCGGGAAAATCTACGACGCCTTCCTCGGCGCCGCGGACCGCGCGTTCTACTACGGCCACAGTTACACTGCAAACCCGTTAGGCTGCGCTGCAGCCCTCGCCAGCCTCGATGTTTTCGAAACGGAAAAAACCCTCGCTCACCTGCCGGAAAAAATCGCCCGTCTCGCCAGCGGCCTCGCCGCGTTGAAATCCCGCCACCCGCTCGTCCATGAAACCCGCCAGTGCGGCTTCATCGCCGGCATCGAACTCCGCCGCCCGGATGGCGAGAAATTCCCGCCCGGCGAGCGCTTCGGCGAGGCCGTCTGCCTCGCCGCGCGCGCCCACGGCCTGCTCACCCGGCCGATCCTCGACACTATCGTCCTCATGCCGCCGCTCTCCACCCGACTGGAGGAAATCGACCACGCGATCAACGCGCTGGATCTGGCGCTCGGACAATGAGTCCCCGCAGGCGGATGTCGTTTCCGATCTGTTGGAAATCGATCTCCTGCAAATGGAGCGACTCCTTCAAACCGCCGCCCGCCAGCCCCGGCGAGGGGCCGCCGCAGAGGATGGGCGCGTAGTAAACGACGACTTCATCGACCAAGCCGGCTTCGAACATCGCGGCTGAAAACACGCCGCCGGCCTCGATCATCACCGTTAGCACGCCTTGCTCGCGGGCGAGGTTGCGCAGGATTTCCGCAAGGTCGCCGCGCGGGCGGATGAGGACGCGTTCCATCGATTCATCCAGCGACAAAGTTTCCGGGAAATCTGAAACAACGACGCGCCACGGTTGTTGGCGGCCTTCCAGCAGCTCCGCCACACGGATCGTTAGAGCGGGTTTGTCGCGGCGGACGGTCTCGCCGCTGGTAAGAATGGCGTCCACGGTGGCGCGGAGTTTCTGGACGTCGGCGCGGGCGAGTTCGCCCGTTAGCCACTGTCCTTCGCCGGGCGGGCGGGTGATGCGGCCGTCGAGGCTCATCGCGGTTTTCCAGATCACCCACGGCAGCCCGGTTTCGCGGACTTTGAAAAACGGCCGCAGCAGCTTCTCCGCTTCATCGCGGCAGACCCCGGAAACCACCTCAATTCCTGCGGCCTTCAACAAACTATCAGCCCTTCCGGCGTGGTCCGGATTCCGGTCCACGGTGGCGTAAACCACGCGGGCGATTCCGGCATCGATCAAACCTTGCGTGCACGGCGGCGTGCGGCCGCGGGTCGAGCAGGGTTCGAGCGTGATATAAATGGTCGAGCCACGGACATCCTTGCCAGCGGCATCCGCCAGCGCCTCGCGCTCGGCGTGCGGTTGCCCGGCGGCGCGGTGCCAGCTTTTTCCTAGCAGCTCGCCGTCTTTCACGATCACCGCGCCGACGGGCGGATTCGGCGCGGTTTTACCGACTCCCTTGCGCGCCTCCTCCAGCGCGAGCTTCATCCAGTAGGCGTCGTTCATTCCGGCGGATTGGAGATTTGCACTTGGATCGGCTTGTCAGTGGTGAGGTGCATGTCGCGCTGCGGGAACGGAATACCGATTCCCGCTTCGGTGAAACGCTTTTCGATCATCAGCCTGAGGTCGCTGCCGATGATCATGGGACTGGTACTGCCACCGAGTTCGATCCAGAAATAGAGGCTGAAGACAAGCGCGTTGTCGCCGAAGTCCTCGAAAACCGCGAAGGGCTCGGGATGCCTGCAGATCAACCCGTGGCGGGCGGCGGACTCGGTGAGAACCACCATCACTTTTTGCGGCTCGGCGCCGTAAGCCACGCCGACGCGGAGGCTGCGGCGCACTTTCGAGCTCGAGAGAGTCCAGTTAGTCACGCGGTTTTCGAGAAATAGCGAGTTGGGGATCATCGTCTCCACATCGTCCGCGCCGCGGATGACCGACGAGCGGGTGTTGACCTCCACGACCGTGCCGACGATGCCGTCCACGTCGACGATGTCACCCACCCTGACCTTGCGCTCGGCGAGCACGATGATGCCACTGATGAAATTCTTGATGAGTGTCTGCAGGCCGAAACCCAGGCCGATGGCGAGCGCGCCGCCGAAAAAGGCGAAGACAGTTAGAGGAATCCTCAAAAACGACAGCGTGCCGATGGCGAGGAAGATCCCGACCACGATCATCAGCCAGTTGCGCAATGTCCTAGCCTGGGCTTCCGCGATGTGGCCGCGGGAAACGACAGTCCGCTGGAGTCGGCCGACGATCCTGGAGGCGATCTGATAGCCGACGATGAAGAACAGCAAGGCCCGCAACAACATGCCGAGCGTGACCGGGATGTTTCCGGTGATCGTCTGGCCATCCACCACGATCTTGTCCTCGAAGCTCATCACTTCGAAGGACCAGATTTTTTTCACGGTTTCCCATGAGGTCGCGCCAAGCGACGCCACCCGCGGGAACATTCCCGCGTCCCCGGGCTTGGGGGAGTATTCCTCGATCCAGCGTTTGACGAGCTTCCGCTGCGCGCCCACCGTTTTGGAAACCCGCTGGATCATGGTGAGCTTCTCGCTCTTGGTGGCGCGCTGCTCGTTGAGCAGGCTGAAGCGCGGATTCTCGGTGCTGATAGACACGGCACGCGATTCCAGTTGCCCGAGCCCGGCCTCACTGTCGGAAATCTCGCTCACCAGAACATTTTCCCACGCCCCGATGCGATCGAGGATCCGGCGGAGCGAGCCAAGCGCATCAAGTCGCTCCTGCGCGTTGCGGGCGTCGAGGATCGCGCGGCGGTCCTGATAGGCTTCCAGTTTGATGTTCTCTAACTGAGGAAGCCCCTCCAGCCATTCGGCGATGGACTGCAGGGCGTCGATGCGTCCCTCGCTCACTTCCAGACGGAATTTCGCCATTTCCAGACCTTCCGGTTCTTTGCCGGCGGGAGCCGAGGCGATCAGCGCGTTCAGCGCGTCCTGCGCCTGGGTGCGTGGGATTTTCGCCGCCTTGAGTCGTTTCGCGATGACGTCGGACTCCTTGCGAAGGGCTTGTTTCCGTTCCTCCGAAATTTTCCGGAGCGTCGCCATGTCCTCATCATCGAAGCGGGAGTTCGCGGAGGCGACCTTCACCTTCTTGTCGAGCAGCATGACGCCGGACTTGGCGGCGGCGATGCGGTCCTTCAGGCTTTTACAATCTCTCTGCAACATGCCGGAGCGGGCGGCCAGCAGCCGGGACTTGGCGCGGGCCGCCTCAAGCCGCCATTTGGCGGCCTCGGTCTTGCCTTCGCCGGATTTCTGCACCTCGACGATCAGCGCACGAACCGACTCTTCCGCGACTTTGGTTTCCTCAAGAACGCCCGCGATTAGCCGTTCGTAATTCGACAGCGACGACTCGTAGGCGGTGAGCTTCGCCCGGACGACGTCGCGCTCGTTGAGTAACTCGTCCACCATCAGGATCGAATAAGGCGGGGGCTCCTTGAACCCGGTCCACGAGGCGTATTCCGCCCGCGCGTCCTCGCTGTCTTTGCGGACGCCCGCAGCGGCATCGATGTTCTTGATCCACTGGGCGGAGATCAAAACCATGACGTCCAGACCGCGGCGGCGGTCATCGAGTTCCGCCGCGCTGACGCCCTCCGGCAGGACCGTGTTAGCAGACGGGCTGTCCAGCTTGGCCAAGGCGTCCTTGGCCTCCAGATGCCACTGGTCGATCTTGGCACGGATGGCTTCGGGTTTTTCGGGAGCAGGAGATTTTGCGGGTTCCGTGGCTTCCACCGCTTTTTTCAAAGCGCTGATCTGGCAGTGGGCGGCGTGCGGGAAAACCGTTGTGCCGAGGATACCAACAACGAGGATCCGACGAAACGCGCCGGATTTCAAAAAGGAAAACTTCATGGGCAGGATTAAAATTACTCGGGCTTGACGATCGGCAGCTTGGCTTTTTCCCAGGCGAGGATGCCGCCTTCGACACTACGGACGCCGGCGAATCCGAGTTTGACGAGGGCGGCGGCGGCTTCCGCGCTGCGGCGGCCGCTGCGGCAGTAAACCAGCACCGGCTTGCCCGGATCGAGTTCTTTCGCCGCGCGGGTGGCGAAATCCTTGTCCATCCAAGGGATCAGCACGGCCTTGGCCAGGTGGCCGGTGGCGAATTCCTCCTCGGTCCGCACGTCGAGGACCTGCGTGGCGGGATTGGCGGCGCGCCAGCTGGCTGCGGCCGAGGGTGTCATGGATACGGGTTCCGCGGCGCTGAGGCACCCCGTGATTATGGCAAATGCGATGGCGAGTGTTTTCATGGGAGGCACGATCGCCGGGAACCGGTGTCGGATCAAGTGACAAGAAATTCCGTGTCAGGGTGGTGGTTGCCCCGGATTTGGCGAGAATAATGTCAGACGTCGCCGCGGTGGTCCTTTTCAAGTTGGATGCGATCCGCAAGATTGCGGGCTTTCAGACTGTTGCGCTTGGCCCAGCGCTCGACGGCCATCTGGCGTTTTTCAGAGCGCTTTTTCAACGCGGCGATCTCGTTCTCGAGGTTGAGAAAATTCTCGTAACGCGCCGGATCGAGCGTGCCGGCTTCGACGGCGGCGCGGATGGCGCACTTGGCGTCCTTGCGGTGGCTGCAATCGGAGAACTTGCACTCTGCGGCTAGAGCATCCACGTCGGCGAAACTGTCGCGCAGGGTGGTCTCGTCGGTCCACATCTGGATCTCGCGCATGCCGGGGTTGTCGATGAGCATGCCGCCGTTGCGCAGCGGGACGAGCTCGCGGGAAGTGGTGGTGTGGCGGCCTTTGCCGGTGATCTCGTTGACCTCGCTGGTCCACTGCCATTCCTCACCGTAAAGCTGGTTCACCAGCGTCGATTTACCGACGCCGCTAGAACCCACGATGCACATGGTGACGCCTTTTTTGATGTATTTCTTGAGCACTTTGAGACCTTGGCCACTAACTGCGCTGGTGACGTGGACGCTGGCGCCGTCCCACAGCGCTGCGATTTCCGCCGCAGCGGCCTGGCTTTGCTCGATAGGGAAAAGGTCGGATTTATTCACCAGCACCACCGCCTTCGCACCGCTGCGGCCGATGAGCATGAAGTAGCGCTCCATCCGGCGGATGTTGAAATCCGGGCCCGCGTCGGTGACCACTGCGACGAGGTCGATGTTCGCGCCGATGACTTGGGCCTGCGAACTGTTGCCGGGCATTTTTCGGGAAAAACACGTCCTCCGCGGCAGCATCGCGCGGATGACGGACGGCTGGTTTTCATCCCCGAGCTCGACCATCACCCAGTCGCCGACGGCAGGCAGGTCCGCGTCGCAAGCCGCCTCATGCCAGACGCGGCCGCAGAGGATGACGTCGATTTCCTCGCCGCCTTTGATGAATGCGCCGTAGTTGATCACCGTCTCGCGGATCAGGCGTGCGGGCACCCAGCCCTTTCCTGCATAGGCCGCGTGGGCAGTTTCCAATTCCAGGTTCCAGCCGAGTTCCTTCAAATTCATTCGGGGGAAACCCTAGCGCAACTTCCGCTGCTGTCGATTCCTGCGTTTCAGATCTCACGTTGGGGGTGTGGCGCTCGTGCACCCAAACCGTTCGGTTTCGCAGCGAGGATTTCTTAGTTGCTCAAGACTGCGGGGGTGATTCCAGGGTTGACGGATGTCGGGGGCCTTCGGCGCCGGATCGAGGCACGCTTCGCCTGATGGAAAAATTCCAGCGCGTCCTTTGAAGCGCATCGCCGAAAAATTTGATGCGGTGTGATTTGGCTGTCGCCCGCCCGACCGGGCGTATCGTCAAAAAAATGCAGCTTAAAAAATCGGCGGGTTTGTCGGGCAAAAAAAGAGCCCGGCTCCAATTGCTTGGAGCCGGGCATATACCTGGCGACGACCTACTCTCACAAGACCTATCGTCTCACTACCATTGGCGCTGCGGCGTTTCACTTCCGGGTTCGGAATGGGACCGGGTGGTTCCACCGCGCTCT
>CAMDLP010000030.1 GCA_945901795.1 Akkermansia muciniphila
AGGTAAGCACCGCGATCGACATCCTGTCTCTCGGTCACCCTCCGTCGTGGCGACGGGCGGAACCTATTCCGACCCGCCGACGCGGGTCAATCCATTTTGTCGGGTTTTTTGAAAGTTTTTACGAAAACGGCGCAACTCGCTGATTATGAATAAGTAATTTACCCAATAGTCCGCGTATTTAGAGATTGAGACATTTGTTCCCGATGCTCTTTTCGCTTTTTTCCCGCTACGCCCATATGGGCGCTGATCCGGAAGTCGCACGTTATATCGTCCTGCCCCACTGCCAGTTCCCGGGGCGGGAAGCCGACCTAACGATCTATCCGAACGATCGACTGCCTGCTGTGTCCAGTCCTCGCCAGGCGGGGTTTCGCCACGGTGGGTCTTAAGCGCTTGCGAAGTAGCCTTGGCGTGATCGGCGATGCGTTTCCCATGGGTTTTATTCCATCGGAAACTTTCGTGCGTTGCGTCTTGCTGTCCGCAGCCTGGCTTTTTGCGGCTGAAAAATGCGCCAATCATTTTGCGCGGTTGAACCTTGGTTATTTGATGCTGCCATTTCCCAGCCGTTTTGCCAGATTCCCGCCGCCCCATGACCCGGCTACCCTCCCAGCTCCTCGCCACCCTTCGGTGGATCGCCATTCTCGTCCCGCTGGCTGTCGCCGTCGGCTCCGCGTCCGCGTTTTTCCTGTGGGCGCTTGATGCCGTCACCCGGATCCGCTTCGCCAATCCCGGCTTGCTCTTTCTCCTCCCCGTCAGCGGCCTGTTCGTGGGCGCGATTTACCAAATCTATGGCAAGTCCGCCAGCGGCGGCAACAACCTGCTCATCGACGAAATTCACCAGCCCGGCGCGGGAGTTCCAAAGCGGATGACCCCGTTGATCCTGTTAGGCACGCTCGTCACCCACCTGTTCGGCGGCTCAGCCGGGCGCGAAGGCACCGCGCTGCAAATGGGCGGCAGCATCGCCGCCACCTTCGCCCGCATTCTCAAGCTCGACGCCACCCATGTCCGCATCCTGCTGATGGCCGGAGTCGCCGCCGGGTTCGGCTCCATTTTTGGCACGCCCGTCGCCGGAGCCGTCTTTGCGTTAGAAGTTCTCGTTGTCGGCCGGGTCCAGTACGACGCCCTCATCCCCTGCTTTTTCGCAGCCGTCCTCGCCGACTGGACCTGCCGCGCCTGGGGCATCGGCCACACCCATTATCACGTCGACGTCTCGGCCGCCGCTTCCGGCATCGACTTCCTGCTGATGGGAAAAGTCGTCCTCGCCGCCGTCGCCTTCGGCCTCGGCAGCAGGCTTTTTTCCACCCTCTCCCACCGCCTCGGCGATGCGTTCAAAACCTACATCCCTCGCCCCGAACTCCGCCCCGTCGTCGGCGGGCTGCTCGTCATCGGCCTGTTTTTCCTCGCCGGCACGGGCGACTACCTCGGCCTCGGCGTGCTGGGAAATCGGCCCGACGCCATCACCCTGCCCGCCATGTTCAGCTCCACGGAAATCCCCGCCAGCGCCTGGGCATGGAAACTCTTGTTCACCGTCATCACCCTCAGCGCCGGCTTCAAAGGCGGCGAAGTCACCCCGCTCTTCTTCATCGGCGCCGCCCTCGGCAACTCGCTAGCCCTCGCCCTCGGCGCGCCGGTCGATCTCTTCGCCGCGCTCGGCTTCGTCGCCATTTTCGCCGGAGCCACCAACACCCCGCTCGCCTCCACCTTCCTCGGCATGGAGCTCTTCGGCGCGGGCAACGGCCTTTACATCGCCGCCGCCTGCCTCGTCGCCTACCGTTGCAGCGGCCGCCAAGGCATCTACACCGCCCAGCGCCTGCCGCAGGAAATTCACAAGTAACTTGCCTGCCACCCGCCACCCGGTTATTTCCTCCCCGCCCTCCGGCACTCCAAGCCCCCGTAGTTCAATGGATAGAACAAGGGTTTCCTAAACTCTAGATTCAAGTTCGATTCTTGACGGGGGCACTTGTGGGACAGGGAACTTTTCAGTCGATGCGGGCACCGCGAGATTCAAGCCATCTCTGTAAAGAACCCGGACTCTCCCGCGAAGGGCGTCCGGCAACGATCCCCTCGATACTGATGTCCTCGTCAAGATCGGGCCAATGAATCCCCTCTCCGCCCGCGATCAGCCTGAAATTTCCTCTCTCCGCAACAGTGCCGTGGGAGAGGCGCGCTCGATATGGACGTGCGGTGGTTCGTGTCGGTCACCCGCATAGAAGAAGCGGTAAGGGCCTGAACGCAACACTGTCGGCATAGCCGGACGCCCGCCCCCCGGCTCACCTCCGCCAGAAAACGCCGATGATCATACCGGCGAGGACCGCGACGCCGAGCAGCCACCAATACCATTTCACGCCGAGCGCGCGGTGTGGCGACTTGCCGAACTCGCGGGCGCAGAAGGCGTCGTAATCGAAGTCTTCGTCGGGCAGGTCGAGGCCGTCGGCAGATTTGTCCTGCTCCCAGGATTTTTTACCGGGCTTGGGGGATTTTTTCTCACAGCCGGGACACGGAGCGCCCACGCGGACTTCGCGGGCGCAGAAGGGGCAAATGTAGCTGAGAGTTTCGGGCATGACGAGCTGTCTGGAATGAGGACGAGCTTCGGATCGCTTGCAAGCCGGAAGAATCGCTTGGCAATCCGGCGGCTGGCGTGGAAGTTCGGCGCGGCATGGGATTGAGTCTTTCAGAATTGCGCGATGGGTTGCCGGAGGGCGGGTTGTTCGGCGGCGGCGCGTGGCGTTGGTCTCCGGAACCGCTGAAATTGAGCCCGGCCGAGGCGCGCCAGATCATGGCGCTCGGTCATCCGCTGGCGCGGTTCCAACAGGCGTGCGACGCGCTCTACCGGCGCAGCGCGGCGGGGAAGCTGCCGGAGTGGCTGGCGGAGCTGCTAGACGAGGGAAAGCCGGACTGGCTAGTCAAAATTCAGCGCGAGCCTTCCACCGCGGAGCGATTTCCACGGGTGATCCGGCCGGATTTAATTCTGACGGATTCGGGTTTCGCGATGACCGAGCTGGACAGCGTGCCGGGCGGGATCGGGGTGACGGCGTGGCTGTCGCAGGTTTACGCCAAGGCCGGCTTCGACGTATTGGGCGGGCCGGACGGGATGATCGACGGCTTCCGATCGCTGATGCCGAAGGGCGGCACGGTGCTGGTTTCGGAGGAATCGCGGGATTACCGGCCGGAAATGGAGTGGCTGACCCGCGAGCTGGGCACCGCGTGGAAGGTGGCATCCGCCGAAGAATACGAACCGAACGGACAGTCGCTCTATCGGTTTTTCGAACTCTTCGACTGGGAGTCGATTCCCGCCGTGAAGCGGCTCGCCGAGCAGGCGGCTGCCGGGGAAATCGAGATCACGCCGCCCTTCAAGCCGCATCTGGAGGACAAGCTGTGGCTAGCTTTACTGTGGTCGCCGGCGTTGAAAAAAATCTGGGAGCAGACCCTGCGCGGCAGTCATTTAAAGCGCCTGCGCGAGCTGGTCCCTTTCGGCTGGGTGCTCGATCCCACACCGCTGCCGCCGCACGCCGCGCTGCCGCGGATCAACGCGCATTCCTGGGAGGAGGTGGCGAATTTCAGCCAGAAGGAGCGCCAGTTGGTGCTCAAGATCAGCGGATTTCACGAGACGGCCTGGGGCTCGCGCGGGGTGTTCATCGGCCACGACATGCCGGGGCCGGAATGGTCGCAGCGGCTCCACACGGCGCTGAACGAGTCGGCGGAGCAGCCGTGGATTTTGCAGGAGTTCCGCGAGGGCCGGCGGATCGAGCACCCGGTTTTCCGGGACGACGGCTCGGTCGAGATGATCCAGGGGCGGGTGCGGCTTTGCCCTTATTTTTTCACCGACGAGGCGGGCGAAACGAATTTCGGCGGCTGCCTAGCGACGATCGTGCCGGCGGACAAGAAGAAGATCCACGGCATGAGCGACGGGGCGCTGGTGCCGTGCGTGATGGGCTAAAATCGCGCACAAAAAAAAGCCCGGTGTTGCCACCGGGCTTTTTGAAAATTTCAACGGGCGATCAGATGATGCCGGCCTTCTTGAGCGTCACGAAAGCGCCATTCTTATTGATGGTCTTCAGCGCGCGGCAGCTCAGCTTGATGCGGACAAACTTGCCAAGCTCGGGAACCCAGATGCGCTTGTTCTGAAGGTTCGGGGAAATGGTGCGCTTCACCACTTTGGTGACGTGACGGCCGATACCGCCCTTTTTCTTGGCCAAACCTGAACGGTGGATTTTGCCGCCGGAGCGGACGCGGGTTCCTCGAATACTGCAGATACGTGCCATAAAAAAATTGGTTGGAGTTGCGGGACGCGGAGAATGGCCACGAGACCCGACCCGTCAAGACGAATTCTGCCAATTTCCGCTTAAAGTTGCTTCAGCCGGTTTTTCCGCAGCAAATTCAGCCAGCGCTCGATGTCCTTGAAAATGACCTCCTTTTTCTCGTCATACATCAGCAAGTGGTAGGCCTGCGGGTAGTTGTGATAGGTTTTCGAGACCCCCGACGGAATCCGGGCGACGAAGCCGCGGACGTCGGAATCGTTGTTGAAATAGTCCTTTCCGCCGTGCAGGACGAGGCTCGGCGAGCGGAAAGTGGACGCGCAGGCGTTCATGTTTTCAATCAGCCCGGCAAGCGCGCCGATCATCCGCAAGGTGTATTGCTCGATGGCGTAGGGATTCTTTTTGCTCTGCTCCGCGTGATGGGATGTCTGGGTCATTTGCACGTCCTGACCACCGGCGAGGGTTTCCAGGGAAATCCGGGCGAGCGGGAGCGTGGTCGCCGCGATTTGCACCAAGCCCGGCGTCCACGCGGGAATGTCGTCGCGGAATCGAACGATCGGCGAGGACAGGATCAGGCCGTCGCAAGGCGGATCGCCGACAGGTGACTCGCGCCAGGCATGCGCGGCGATGAGCGCGCCCATGCTTTCGCCAAACCACACGATTTTCGCATCCGGATGCTGCTCCTGCACCAGTTGGGTGAAGGCGAACAAATCGTGATACCAGTCCTTCGGATCGCCGATGTCGCCGCGTCGTTCGCGGATCGGATCGCTGCCTTGGCCGCGGACCTCGTAAGCGTAAAGCCCGGTGGCAGGCTGGTATTGGAGAAGATGGTTGCCGAGGTTGGCGTAGTCGCTGGAAGCACCGCTGAAACCGTGAATCCCGATGAGCACCACGTCAGGCTCGGTGGTTTCTGAAATCCACTTGCGATAACCGAAACGATCGACTTTCGCCTCGAGCGCGGACTTGGCTCCCGGCGGTTTCTGGTGGTTCACCAGCGTGTATTGAGGAGCGCACGCGACCCCAAAAAGCGCCACCACGCAGGCGGCGAACCTGCTGATTTTGGAAACCGTAAATCGTGACACGCCGGAAATTTCGCAGAAATCAACGAAAGCGCAATGCCGCATGCCCGCCCTGAAAATGCGTGCCGCCCTTTCAATAAATTGAATTCCCATCAGCCGGATTTCGTATATGCATGCGATCGGTCCAAACTCCTGTTTTTATGAAAAGCCACCTCCCCGTCATCGCCGCGATCCTGTCCATCCCGCTGGCCGCGTCCGCCGCTCCCCGACTGGTCGTTTCCACTCCGTCGCTGGTCCCGGAATCGCAAATCGACCTCGTCATCGACTCGCCCGCCATCGCCATTTCCGAACTCGGAAAAACCACCGACAACACCTGGCTCGACATCCTGCCCGCGTTGCCCGGCAAGCTGCGGTGGAAGGCGCAGAACATCGCGCAATTTATTCCCGCGCAAGCTCCGGCGATCGGCGCGACTTACACGTTTTCGATCCCGAAAAACCACACCCATCTCGACCAGTCCGCCGTCCCCGCCGGGAAATTCGCCACGCTCACCAGCGATCCGTTCCGCGTCATCACCGCCAACGCCCCTAACCGCTGGTCATCGGACTACTCGCCCTCAACTGGCGCGTGGCTGATCGTTTTCAACGACGCCGTCGATCCCGCGGCCGCCGCGGCGTTTGTCTCGTTCAGCTCGAATTCCGGCCAGCGCGTCGCCGCCCGCCTCGAGCCCGCCACCGTCGAGCGCGCCGGTTATTATGCCAACCAATACAAGCCGTGGGCGGCGAGATTTCCTAACCACGTCACTCCCGAAACCACGCCCGAGAGCCCGGCACCTAACATTATCGTCGCCACGCCCGTCTCACCACTTCCCGTCGGCAACGGCTGGGAGGTCTCCGTGCTCAAGAACCTGCCCAATCTATCCACCACCGCCCGCCTCGCCGAAGACAGCGGCTATGAAATCGGCAAAATCGAGCCCTTCAAAATCGCCGACATCAAACCGCGAGTCGCCGCCGATAAGCCCCGCCGGGTGATCATCCACCTCAACCAATCCGCCCCGGAAAAACTGCCGGCAGACTTTCTGGAAACCTGCATCGAGATCTCCCCGCGCCCGGAAAATCTCCGGGCCGAGGCCGACGGACGGGAGATCGAACTTTCCGGAAATTTCTCCGACGACGACACCTACACGGTCACTCTCAAGCCCCCCTTCACCTCCAGGGGCGGCCTCCAACTCGCCGGCGCATTGGCCAAGAAAATCACCTTCGAGCACCTCAAGCCGCACATCGCGTTTCCATCCGAGGACGTCGGCCAACTTGCTAACGGAAACCGCAAATACCGGATGCTCACCCTCAATCTGGAGAGCGCCCGCGTCCGCATCAAGAAACTCGCCGGCGCCGATCTCATCCGCGCCTTCCAAGGCTACCGCCATTTCACCGGCAACGGGCCTAACGGCGAATCGATCCGACCCACCGCCCTCGTTCCCTATCCGTTGATCGTCGGCACCCCCGTCGCGGATCTGGAAATCCCCCTCGGCAACCCGATCGACACCACCAAAATCATCACCTTGAATTGGGATGAAGTCCTTCCCAAAGACACGCGCTACGGCGTGCTTTTCGTCGATGCCTCGGGAAAATGCCACGCGACTTGCGACACCGAGAACCGCCCGACAACTCAGGCGATCCTCCAACTAACCGACATCGGCCTCGCCTGGAAGCTGACCTCGCAGGAGGCCATGATCTACGCGTTTTCCTGCGACACCGGCGCGCCTCTTCCCGGCGTGAAACTCCAACTTTACGGCGAGGACGCCGCCGCGCTCGAGTCCGCCAGCACCGACGCCTCCGGGCTCGCCACAATTCCCCGCTCCGAGGCCGTCCGCCACCTCCACGCGTCGCTCGGCGCAGACAGCTACCTAACCGCGTTCGACTCCTCGCTCGAAACCGTCGGCCTCTGGCATTTCCCGGTCCGCTACACTTGGAACAACCCCGCCGAAGCCCCGCGCAAAGCGTTCCTCTTCACCGACCGCTCGCTTTACCGCCCCGGCGAAACCGTCCGCGTCAAAGGCATCGTCCGCACCCAGCGCGGCAACGCCATCGAGCCCGCGAAACCCGGCCCGGCGCGCGTCGTCATCATTGATCCCACCGAGAAGGAAATCCACACCCGTCCCGTCACGATCTCAGAAAATGGCTCCTTCGATTTCACCTACCCGCTGCCGTCCGGAAAAACCGGCACCCACCTGATCCGCCTCGAATACCCCGAGGAACTCGCCGAAGCCGCAGCGCTCGAGGACCAGTGGCAAAAACAAGAAGCCCTCCTCGCCAGCGCCCGCTTCGAGATTCCGCTGCGCGTCGAGGAGTTCCGCCGCAACGCCTTCGAGGTCGTGCAAACCATCCCCACGCCCGCGCCCGGCGCCGCTAACATTTCCGTGGATCTCACCGCTAAATATTACCAAGGCCAGCCCGTCGCCGCCGGCCAGGTAAAATATTTCAGCCGCGTCACCGCGCAAAACCCCTACCCCGAGCGCTTCCGGGATTTCCTCTTCGGAAACCACCGCACCAATGACTGGGCCTACTGGTATCACTACTTCGGCTACCGCGACGAGGAAGGCTCCGAAGCCCAAATCTCTCAGAACCAAGGCGAGACCCTGCTTTCCGCCGACGGCAAGGCCTCTCTATCCGTCGCCATCCCGCAGGCGGAATTCCCGACCTCCCGCGAAGTCGTCATTTCCTCCGAGGTCACCGATGCGAACCACCAAACACTAACCTCCGCCGCCACCACCACGGTGCATCCCGCGAGTGTTTACGTCGGCGTTTCCAGAATCGACAGCCTCGTCCGCGCGGGCGACGCAGTGCCGCTGAAAATCGTCGCCATCGACCCTAACGGCGAGCCCTTTCCCGGTGCCGTGAAAGTCACCGCCACGCTCACCCGCGAGGTGAATTCCGCGGTGAAATCCCGCATGGATTCCGGCGCGACGACCACGCGAAACAACGTCGAGGAGGAAACCATCTCCACCACCGAACTCAGCCTCGACCCCGCCGCTTCCGCCGGACAAGGCGCCGCCCTAACCGTCACACCCAAGTCCAACGGCCGCCACTTCCTCACCCTCCGCGGCACCGACCCGGACGGCCGCGCCTTCGCCACCGTCACCCATTTCCATGTCTATGGAACCCACGAATTCCCGTGGCTCTATGAAGACGGCTTGCGTGTGAAAATGGTCGCCGAGAAGAAATCCTACAAGCCCGGCGAGACCGCGCGCCTGCTCGTCCTCACGCCCATCGAAGGCACCGCCCTCGTCACCGTGGAGCGCGAAAAAGTCCTCCGCACCTTCTCCGTCCAGCTCAAGGCCGACAAGCCCGTCATCGAAGTTACGCTCACCGCCGACGACGCGCCTAACGCATTCGTCTCCGTCCTCATCGTCAAGGGTGCCAAGGAATCCGCCCGCGAGCTCAAGGAGCCGCAGCTCCGCCTCGGCTACTGCGAACTCATCGTGGAAAACCTCCGCGACACGCTCGCCGTGAAGCTCGAAACACCCGCGCCGTCCTACCGCCCCGGCGACGAAGTCACGCTGACGGGCAGCATCAGCCTCGCCGACGGCAAGCCCGCCGCCGGCGCCGAGGTCACCTTTTACGCCGAAGACGAAGGCACGCTCGCCGTCATGGGCTACGAGACGCCGAAGCCCATGGACTACTTTTACACGCCCCGCAACCTCGACGTGGAGTCCGGCACCTCCTTCCAGACCTTCATCTCCGAAGACCCGGAAAAGCAATATTTCTCCAACAAGGGATTCTTCATCGGCGGCGGTGGCGACCTCGCCAAACTCGCCGATCTCCTGCGGAAGAATTTCGATCCCTGCGCCACCTGGGCGCCCGCGCTCGTCACCGATGCCGCCGGAAAATTCAGCCACACCTTCAAGCTTCCCGACACGCTCACCCGCTACCGCCTCATCGCCGTCGCCCATCAGAACGCCGCCAGATTCGGTCACGCCGAGTCGTCCATCGTCGTGAAAAAAGACCTGATGCTGGAGCCTAAAACCCCGCGCTTCGCCAACCAGTCGGACACCTTCAACACGCAGGTCCTCGTCCAGAACGCCTCCACCTTCACCGGCACCTGGGAGATCAAATTCAGCACCGCCAGCGGCTCTGAAACTCCCTGCGCCGTTCCCACCAGCTCCACCACCGAGACGGTCACGCTTGCCCCCGGCGCGGCGACCACCGTCATCTTCCCCACCCGCGCCGAAAGCACCGGGGAAGCCGTTCTCACTTTCCAAGCCACTCCGGTTTCCCTCAGCGGCGGCGAGCTAACACCCGTCCTCAAACGCAATCTGTCCGACGCCGTCGAAGCCCGCTTCCCCGTTCAATACCCGATGCCGCTACTCCGCCAGATGAAGCTCGTCAATCTCGACAAGCCGGGCGTGAAGCAGGACCTCCGCAGCCACCTCGACGCGAAATTGCTAGACGGCAGCGGAGAGATCGACCTCGAATTCTCACGCTCCCCGCTCGTCGAGGCCGGCGGATCCGTCGATTTTCTCCTCCACTATCCGTACGGCTGCATCGAGCAATCCACCTCCTCGCTGATCCCGTGGCTCACCGTGGAGGAACTCAGACCGGTCATCCCGAGCTTCGCGAAAATTCCGGAGAAAAAAGTCAAAACCGCCATCCAGGCCGGAGCCGACCGCTTACTCTCGATGCAACTGCCCGACGGCTCGTTCTGCTACTGGCCCGGCGGCACCACACCCGCACCATGGGCCACCGCCTACGCCGGCATGGGCCTGATGTTAGCCGCGGAAAAAGGCGCCAATGTCCCGGATTCCGCCATCGAGTCGCTCAAGAAGAACCTCATCGAAAGCCTGCGCGGCATCGCCGCCGAGAAATCCGCCCAAGCACTCGAAACCCACGCCCGCGCCCTGCTCGTCCTCGCGCTCGGCGGAACGCCGCAGCCTGCCTATCGAAACTCGCTCGTCGACCGCATCGCCGAGCTAACACCCGCTGCCCGCTGCCTGCTCGCCACCGCCATCGCCGCCGAGGAGAAAGGCAACCCAGCCAATCTCACCATCGCGAAATCCGTCCTCACCTCCAAAGTCGCCTTCAAGCTCAAGAACGACGATTGGATGCCCTGGTCCGCCGATGACGCCTACAACCTCATCGCCTGGCTGGCCGTCGATCCCCAAGGACCGGAACCCACCAAGGCCCTCGACCGCATGCTCCACGAGCGCAATCCCTACGGCCACTGGCGCACGACCTGGGCGAACGGCTGGAGCCTCCTCGCCATGGCCGGATACGCCGAAAACCAGCAACTCAGCGACCAGCCCGTCAATCTAACGATCGAAACCGCGACCGGCACGGAAACGATTTCCCTCACCCGGGATCAGCCCGCCGCCGCGCGTTCCTTCAAGCTCACGCCCGATCTCAAGCTCGCACTCACCGCCGACCAAAGCGCCTTCGTCCGGCTGAAAATCGCCGCCAAACCGCAGATCGCGCCGATCCAGCCCGTCGCAACTAACGGCCTTTCCATCGACCGCATCTACGAGCGGGTCAACGCCGACGGCTCCGCGCAAATCCTGACAGAACCGCAGGTCGGCGACCTCATCCGCGTCTCGCTCCGCGTCACCCTGCCCAAGGACAACACGCGCTACCTCGTCATCGAGGACCCGCTGCCATCGCTTTTTGAAACCGTCAACACCGACTTCAAATCCCAGCGCGCCGCCGTCGGCATCCGCACCAGTGAGAACGATTGGAACGTCAGCCACTCGGAACTCCGCAGCGACCGCGCCGCGTTTTTCCTCGATGAGGTCTGGCAGAAAGGCACCTACACCCTCACCTACCTCGCCCGCTGCACCGTCGCCGGCCAAGCCACCGCCCCGCCCGCCAAGGTCGAGTCGATGTATGACCCGGAAAATTTCGCCCTCTCCGCCTCACGGGTATTCACCACGAAGTAGCCCGAATCCCGTCTCACCTTCCATGTTCCCACTCGGCAGATCCACACTCAAGCTCGCCATCTATGGCGCGGTCCTCGCCTATCTGGTTGCGGACCTTTTCATTTTCACCGGACCGCTCCGCCAATCCATCGCTGCTATCAGGCAGCCGAAACCGGACATCGTCGCCCGCGTCGCCGGCCACCCGATCACCCGCAGCCAGCTCGATCGCGCGGTAAGCGAGAAACTCTGGCTCCAAGGAAATCCGGCCGCAGATCCCGCGACCATCCGCGGTGCCGCGCTGGAAGAACTCATCGACCACGAGTTGCTGCGCCTCCAAGTCAAGGAACTCGACCCGCCGCTCACCGTGAGCGACGAGGAGATCAACGAGCGCCTGCGCCGACTCGTCGGCCGGTTCGAGAGCAAGGGCGCGCTCGAAACCGCGATGAAATCCCAAGGCATTCCCAACGAGCGGGATCTCTGCGACCGCCTCGCTGCTAGAATCCGGCGGGAAAAGCTCGTCGCCCTGCGCGTCGGCGAGTCCATCAAGGTCACTGACGAGGACGCCCGCAAATGGTTCGAAGCAAACCAGCAATCCATCGCCCTACCCGAGCGCGTCGAGGCACGCCACATTTTCATCCCAACGCTCGATCACCCGCCGGAAGAGGCGAAGCAGAAACTCGATGCCACGCTCGTCGAACTCACCGAAAAGAAGAATGACTTCCACACTCTCGCAAAAGAAATCAGCAAAGATCCCGCCACCAAGGACAGCGGCGGCGCGCTCGCCTGGATGACCCGCGAGCGCCTGCCCGCCGATTTCGCCGCGCCTGTTTTTTCATTGAAAACTAACCGACCCGCGCTCGTCCGCACCAAGCTCGGCTGGCACCTCGTCGAAGTGACCGCCCGCAAGCCCGCCGAGCCGCGCGGTTTCGCGCAGGCGAAACCCGAAATCATCGCCGCCCTCGAAGCCATCAAGCGCCGCCAGGCCACCGAAGATTTCCGCAAGTCGCTGCGCCAAACACACGCTGCCGAAATCTTGATTTCACCGGGGAATCCAACCCCAGCTTCCAAGATCGCCCCGAAAAACGAGTCGGTCGATTGGCGCACCTTGCTAATCGCGGCCGCCTTGATCCTCAGCCCGCTGTTCGCCGGTTGGGCGCTGGCGAGACGACAATCCAAAAGCTGACCCTGCGCGTTTGACATCGCCGCCCGGTTTTGGACACTCCAGCCATGTACGAAACCGCAGGCAAATTGAAATGGATCGGCACCACCCAGAGTTTCGCGAGTGGCTTTACCAAACGCGAGTTCGTGGTCACCACGGCGGCCGACAAATACCCGCAGGATCTCAAGTTCGAGGTCGTGAAGGACAAGTGCCCGCTGCTCGATCCCTTCGAACTCGGCCAAGACGTACAAGTCAACTTCGACATCCGCGGCAACGAATATAACGGAAAATATTTCGTCAACCTAGCCTGTTGGAAAATCCAAGCGGCCGGAGAATCGGCCGCTCCATCCTCGGCATCAAGGCAACCCGCCGCCCGCGAGAGCGCGGCCCCGGTCAGCAATGAACCGTCCGCCGCCGATCTCCGCGGTGACGACGACTTCGATGAAGAGCCCCCCTTCTGACAGCCGGGCGAAATCCGCCCCGCCAGTCACCAAGGCGGCAGGCCCAGCATTTCCGGCAGGGCTTCTCTTGGCCGCCAGGTTAGAATCTCAGGGTCTCCGGAGGTGATCAGAACCGTGTGCTCGAAGTGGGCAGAAGCCTTGCGGTCATCGGTGATGACCGTCCAGCCGTCGTCCAGAATGCGGACGGAAGGCACGCCGGCGTTGACCATCGGCTCGATGGCCAGGGTCATGCCGGGCATCAGTGTAGGCGACTTGCCTTGCGGGCGGTAGTTAGGAACCTGCGGTTCCTCGTGGAGACGGCGGCCCACCCCGTGGCCCACGAACTCGCGGACGATGCTGAATCCATGGGGTTTTGCGAACGCTTCCACCGACCCACAAAGATCGGCGAGCTTTCTGCCGGCGCGGGCGTATTTGATAGCTTCGAACAAGGACTGCTCGGTCACTGCGAGAAGCCGCTTCGTTTCTAGCGGAATATCTCCCGCCGCCACGGTGGTCGCGTTGTCGCCGATGAAGCCGCTTTTGACGATGCCGACATCGATCTTCACGATGTCGCCGGGCAGGATCTTGCGGGCTCCGCCGATGCCGTGGACGACTTCCTCGTTGACGGAAATACAGGTGTAGCCGGGGAAGCCGCGGTAGCCAAGAAACGCGCTTTTGCAATCGAACTCGCGCATCATCTCCGCGGCTAACTGGTCGATCTCGCCGGTGGTGCGGCCCGGCGCGACCTCCTTGGCGAGCGCCTGTAGAATGGTGGAAGCGATGGCACCAGCCTTGCGCATGAACTCGATTTCACGCGGTGATTTGATCGGGATGCGGGTTCTGCGGGACACGATGTTATAACAGAAATTGAGGATTGAGTTTTTCAAGCGGGACAAGCCGGGAAAAGTTGAAGCAGCCGGGCCGCTACTTCACCCTCGGGGGTCGTCGCATCGCAAGAAGAAAGAAGATCCGCTTGCCGATAGTAACCGATCACCGGTTGAGTAAGATTCACAAACTCGGCATGGCGACTGCGGAAATTCTCCTCGCTGTCGTCGGCGCGCGAGCCGGCGGAACTGCCGCAAACCGGGCACTCGCCGCCACTTGTTAGGTGGCCGCGCTGGCCGGACCAGCGACACTCCGGGCACTCCACGCGGTTTTGAATGCGGGCGAGAAGCTGGTCGAACGGAACTTCCAAGGAGACCGCCGCGTCGAGTTTCAATCCGTGCCGCGCCAGCCAGTCGTCGAGGAAAACCGCCTGTGGCAGGCTGCGGGGAAAGCCATCGAGCACCCAGCCGCTGGACTGGCGGGAGAGCCAGTCGGCGAGGATCGGACACATCAAGTCGTCCGGCAGATATTCCCCCCGGGCGAGGATGGGCTCGGCTTGTTTCCCCAAGTCGGATCCCATCTCCATCTGCTCCCGGAGCAGCGCGCCGGTGCTGAGGTAGCCGAGACCGAGACTCGCCGCAAGCCGTCGTCCCTGGGTGCCTTTACCGGAAGCCGGAGGCCCTAGCAGGACAACGCGGAGCGGTTTGGCGGCGGGAGCGATCAATGGGCGCTGTTGTAAATGTAGGCCGCGCTGCCGATCACGATCAAGATGCCGATCACAATCCAGAGATACAAAATTGCTGTGCGGGGAGCAGCACCACTGGTCTGACTGAGTCGGTCATAGCGACCCTTGAGTTTTCCTTTGCGGAGGAAACCATCATAGTGCTTCTGAAGGAGCTGGGTTTCGACTTGGCGCATCACATCGAGCACCACGCCAACCATGATCAACAGCGAGGTGCCGCCGAAGAATTGAAGAACGAGCGAACCCGGAGGCAGGCCGACGGCTTTGCCCGTTAGCACTGGGAGGACGAACAACGCGACCATGAAGAAGGCACCGGCGAAGGTGAGGCGCGTCATAGTGAAATCCAGGAAATCCGCCGTTGGCTTGCCAGGACGGATGCCGGGAATATAGCCGCCGTTGCGCTTGAGATCCTCGGCGATCTGCGAGGGCTGGAACATCATGGCCACCCAGAAATACGAGAAGAGGAAAATGCCGATTCCGCCGAAAATGTAGAACCACATGCCGCCTTGTGAGAATTGGCCGTAAAGTTTCACCGCCCATGGCTGGCCGGAGACCCCGGGAATCCATTGCAGCATCAGAGGAGGCAGCGACAGCACTGCGGAGGCGAAAATGATCGGCATGACGCCGGCGTAGTTGACCTTGAGCGGGAGATACTGGGTCTGGCCGCCGAACTGTTTGCGACCGACGACGCGCTTGGCGTATTGCACGGCGATCCGCCGCTGGGCCTGGGTGATCGCGATGGTCGCGGCGATGACGACGAGCAACAACCCGATCATGACCACCATCCACATGGCTTTGAATGGCTCCACGGTTCCTTGCGAGGGAACAAAGTAATTCCATGCCTGGATCAGGGCGCCCGGCAGTGCGGAGATGATGTTGACCGTGATGATGATGGAAGTGCCGTTGCCGATGCCTTTTTCAGTGATCTGGTCACCGATCCACATCAGGAGAACTGTGCCTGCCACGATGGTGACAACGGTGAGAGCCATCCAGGTATAGGAGGGGTCCGGAACCAGGGTGCCGAATTTTTCAATCCCCTGCATGTAGGGAATATTCTCGGGATTGGTGAGGGATTTCGCGACGAAGAACCCTTGGACGACTGCGATACCGATGGTGATGTAACGGGTGTATTGCGTGATTTTCTGGCGGCCGCCGTCCTCACGGGCGAGGCGCGAAAGCTTCGGCACGACCGCAGTCATCAACTGCACCATGATCGAAGCGGAAATGTAAGGCATGATTCCCAGCGCGAAGATACCCGCCTGCTGGAGACCACCACCGGAGAAAACAGTTAGGAGCGCGGTAATCCCGCCGCCGGTGGTCGGGTCTTGGTTCTTCATGCTGTCCAACCACGCCTTGATGACTGTGGCATCGACACCCGGAAGCGTGATGTGGACGCCCAAGCGGATGATGACGATCAAGGCGAGGGTGAAAAGAATGCGGTCCCGCAATTCGGGGATTTTCCAAGTGTTGGTGAACGCTGAAATCATGGCAGAGTGGTGGGAAGAGTGAAGCTTGGGCTATAAACACGATGAGGAAGCGCGAGTGCGCTTCCTCATCGGAAATCAGAGATCTAATGAAGTGATCAAGCGGTAGGTTCGGTGACGGTGCCACCTGCTTTTTCGATCTTTTCACGAGCGGAAGCACTGGCATTATTCACCACGAGGTGAAACGCCTTGGTGACTTCGCCAATGCCAAGAACCTTGATCTTGTCGTAAGTGCCGTTGACGAGGCCTTGGCCCTTAAGGGCGGCTTCGTCGATGGTGGCACCGGCGTCAAACAGATCGTCGAGCTCGCCGACGTTGAAAACGCAGAACTTGTCGCGGAAGTCGTAATTGTTGAAACCACGCTTGGGAAGACGGCGATGAAGAGGCATCTGGCCGCCTTCGAAACCGACACGGGTGCCGGAACCGGAGCGGGCTTTTTGACCCTTGTTGCCCTTACCGGCGGTTTTACCGCGGCCGGAGCTTTCGCCGCAACCGAGACGCTTGTTGCGGTGCTTGGATCCCGGATTCGGGCTGAATGAATGAAGTTCCATAATCTAAATGTTTCGTTGGTGATGAAGTGGGAAACGGCCGATCAGATCGCCTTTTCGCGCTTTTTCTTGCCGCGTCCACCGAGAACCTGGTCACGGGTGCGGAGTTGGGAGAGCGCCTTGAGAGTGGCTTTCACCACGTTGGCGTGGTTGGAGGAACCCATCGATTTCGCGAGGATGTCGCGGATGCCGACGGCTTCGCAAACGGCGCGCACACCACCACCGGCGATGATGCCCGTTCCCGGAGAAGCTGGCTTGAGGAGAACCTTGCCACCACCGAATTCGGCGTAGATTTCGTGAGGGATGGTGCCATCGACAATGCTCATGGAGACGAGCACCTTGCGGGCACCTTCACTGGCTTTCTTGATGGCGTCCGCCACTTCGTTGGCCTTGCCGTAGCCGAGTCCGACCTTGCCGACCTTGTTGCCAGTGACGACGAGAGCGGAGAAGCTGAAACGACGACCGCCTTTGACGACCTTGGCGCATCGGTTGATGAAGACGACCTTTTCGGAAAGCTCGTTGCCTTCGGCATCGGTCGGAGCGGCGCGCTCTTCACGACGTGGACCGCCGCGACCGCCGCGACCGCCACCTTGGCCACCGCCTTGGTAGCCACCACCGCCGCCGCCACCACCTTGGTAGCCGCCGCCTTGGCCGCGGTTACCTTGATAGCCGGAGCCGGCGACAGGACCGAGAGGCAATGCTGCTGGTGTTGCTGCTGCCGGAGTTGCCGGCGTTTCGTTTTCAGGAATTGTTACCATGATATGTGTCTGGTCAGGGCGTTAGAATTGGAGGCCGGCTTCACGCGCCGCGTCAGCGAGTGCTTTGACTTTACCGTGGTAGAGGTGACCGCCGCGATCGAAGACGACGGCGCTGATGTTGAGACCCTTGGCACGCTCGGCGAGGAGCTGGCCGACTTTCTGCGAACTCTCTACATTCGAGGAAGCGTTTTCGAAAGACTTGTCGAGCGTGGAGGCGGAGACCAAGGTCTTGCCGGCCGCGTCGTCGATGACTTGGGCGTAGATGTGTTGGTTCGAGTAGTGAACGGCCAGACGTGGACGTTCGGCAGTGCCGGAAACTTTCCGGCGGATGCGGTTGTGGATCTTGCGACGGATCGACTTGCGATTGATAGTGCTCATGGTGCCGTAATTTATTTGAAGTAGTGGGCGACGGTAATGGATTATTTGCCGACGCTCTTGCCTTCTTTGCGGCGAACTTTCTCACCGACGTAGCGAACGCCTTTGCCCTTGTAAGGCTCGGGTGGATAGAAGCCGCGAACTTCGGCAGCGAACTGACCGACGAGCTGCTTGTCGATTCCTTCGACCTTGATCTTGGTGTTCTCAACGACAGTGACGCTGAGACCGGAAGGAATGGGGTGGAGCAGAGGATGCGAACGACCCAGCGAGAGGTCGAGGTCCGCGCCCTTGACTGCGGCGCGGAGACCGACGCCGATGATTTCAAGATCCTTCACGAAGCCTTCCGAAACGCCGACGATCATGTTCTGAACGAGGCTGCGGGCGGTGCCGTGGAGGGCTTTGTGTTGGCGAAGCTCGGTGGCGCGGGATACGACGACCGTGCCGTCTTCGCTGGTGAGCGTGATGCCTTCGGGAAGCGGGAAGTCGAGTTTGCCCTTCGGGCCTTCGACGATCACCGTGCGGCCGTCAAGTTTGACGGCGACCTTCGCGGGGACAGAGATTGGTTTGAGTCCGACTCGTGACATGGTGTTAGTTTCCTTTACGAGTTAGGGTTTACCAGACGTTGGCGAGAAGTTCGCCGCCGAGGTTTTGCTTCTTGGCGGAACCGCCGGACATGACGCCTTTCGAAGTGGAAAGGATCGAGATGCCGAGGCCGGACATGACGCGTGGCACTTCACCCGCGCCGATGTAGTGGCGGCGACCGGGAGTGGAGACGCGCTTGAGGTCGGTCAAGATGGAACGGCCGTCGATGAATTTCGGCTTGGCCTTGATGGTCGTGCGGTCGCCAGTGACGACTTCATACTTCCAGAGGTAGCCTTCTTCCTGAAGAATGCGGGCGATGTCCGCCTTGATCTTGGAGTAAGGAGCGGAGAATTCCTCATTGCCAGCGCGGGCGGCGTTTTTGAAACGCGTGAGGAAGTCGGAGATTGGATCGGTGAGAACTGCCATAATAGGATTCCTTTTTTGAGTGTGTCCGGTGTTTTAGTTGGCAGCGACGGCCTCGAGTTCGTTGGCCTTTTTCATATCGCGGAAAGGCATGCCCAGCTCCATCAGGAGCGCGCGGCCTTCGGCGTCGGTCGGTGCGGAGGTGACAAAGATCAGGTCGAAGCCGATAGTGCGCTTGATCTGGTCGATTTCGATTTCCGGGAAGATGGATTGGTCACTGATGCCGCAGGCGTAGTTGCCGCGACCGTCGAACGACTTCGAGGAGATCCCGCGGAAGTCGCGGATGTTAGGAGCGGTGACGTTGATGAATCGATGAAGGAATTCCCACATGCGCGGGCCACGTAGGGTGACGCGGGCGCCGAGGGCTTCACCTTCGCGAAGCTTGAAGTTAGCGACAGCCTTCTTGGAGAAGGTGATCGACGGGCGTTGACCCGTGATCTTTTGGATCTCGTTGACCGCGTCATCGACGGCGACCTTGCGGTCCGGTGCCTTGCCCATGCAAGAAGTGACCACGATCTTTTCAAGACGTGGAACCTGATGGAGGTTGGTGTATCCCAGGCTCTTCTTGAGAGCGGGGACGACCTTGTCCTTGTAGTGTTGTTGTAGTGCTGGAGTGCTCATTTTTTTGCGGGTCAGCGCCGATTTCTCGGGCGCTTAAGCGCGGGCGGAGGTGCGATCGCTTCTTTCGAAGCGAGATGCCTCAGCCCACTTTTTTGACGTTGGAGATATGGATGGGGCCGTCGATGGTCTTGAGACCGCCGTTCGGCTCGGCTTCGGTTGGCTTGGTCGCCTTGATGATCGGGCGGCCACCTTCGACGGTGACTTTACCCTTGGTGGCGTTCACCAGCAGCACGATGCCGCGCTTGCCTTTGTGATTGCCTGCGATGATTTCGACTTGATCGCCCTTTTTGACGTGGGTCTTGATGCGGCTCATGGGAATGAAATGGTGGATGTTAGTTCTTCAGAGAACTTCGGGTGCGAGGGAAACGATTTTCATGAACGAACGCTCACGAAGTTCACGGGCGACGGGGCCGAAGATCCGGGTGCCGCGAGGATTGTTATCCTTGTCGATGATGACGACCGCGTTGGAGTCAAAGCGGAGGATCGAACCGTCGGCGCGGCGGATCGGATAGGCGGTGCGGACGACCACGGCCTTCACGACGCTGCCCTTCTTGACAGCGGCGGTAGGGATAGAGTCGCGGACGTGGCAGGTGATCACGTCACCAATGGACGCGGTGCGACTGCGCTTGCCGAGCACGCCGATCATTTTTGCGCTGCGCGCGCCGGTGTTATCGGCGACGACAAGCATGGTTTCCATCTGGATCATAGTGAGTAAAAGCTGAGATTTTGAAAAGCTGAGATTCTGAAATGAAGAGGAAGTGAGTGAAGCTCTTTCAGCTTTTCAGATTCTCAGCATTTCAGCGTTTATTTTTTAGTGCGAAATGACCTCGGCGAGCGTCCAGCACTTCAGTTTCGAAAGCGGACGGGTCTCGACGATGCGGACACGGTCGCCGATCTGGCCTTGGTTGCTCTCGTCATGCACGTAGTATTTCTTGGAGCGCTTGACGATCTTGTTGAATTTCGGGTGGGGAACACGGGCGACGTGTTCGACGACGAGGGTCTTGTCCATTTTGTTGGAAATGACCACGCCAACGCGGGTTTTACGGAGGTGGACTTGAGTGTCCGAAGGAGTCTCGCTCATGGTACGGATAGGTAGGATCTTGGATTAGGCAAGCGACTTGGCGGTGACCGCCGTGAGCACTTGCGCGGTTTCGCGACGCACCTGGCGGATGCGGGCAGGATTTTCCAATGTGCCGGTAGCGCGTTGGAGACGAAGGTTGAGAGCTTCCTGTTTGAGTTCCCGAAGACGGACTTCGAGCTCGGCGGAGGAAAGTTCGCTGGTAGTTTTGGCTTTGGCCATGGTTCAGACGGTATTAGATTGAATTGATCTAGCGGATCAAGCGTGCGGATTGCGGGCGACGAGGCGGGTGCGGATACCGAGCTTGTAGGAAGCGAGACGCATGGCCTCCTTCGCAGCAGACTCAGGAACACCGCCGATTTCGAAAAGCATGTTGCCCGGACGGATGACTGCCACCCAACCTTCGACAGCGCCTTTACCCTTACCCATCCGGGTTTCCGGAGGACGCGAGGTGATGGATTTGTGTGGGAAAATCCGGATCCAGACTTTTCCCTTCCGTTTGAGCGAGCGGTTGATCGCGATCCGGCAAGCTTCGATCTGGCGGTTGGTCATCCATCCGCGGTCGAGGGTTTGCAGGCCGAAGTCACCGAAGGCGACGGTGGTTCCGCGCTGGGCATTACCAGCTCGGCTTCCGCGGTGGCTTTTGCGGAACTTGGTTCGTTTGGGCATCAAAGGCATAACTCGGTCCTTCTATGAAAATGGTTATTTGGGAATTGGGAGATTGAAATATCAGTTGCGTGGATTCGGACGACGATCGCCTCCGCGATCACCGCCGCCGCCGCCACCGCCGCCGCCACGGCGATCACCGCCACGGTCACCACGATCGTTGCGTTCGCCGCGACCTTGGGGTTGCTTGCCGGTGCCGTCGTCTTCCTTCTTGTTGACCCAGCACTTGATGCCGATGATGCCATACAAGGTGCGGGCTTCGGCAAAGCCGTAGTCGAGAGGGACGCGGAGAGTTTGGAGAGGCACTTTGCCTTCGCGGTAGCCTTCAGCACGGGCGATGTCTGCACCACCGAGGCGGCCGGCGCAACGGAGACGAATGCCTTCGGCACCGAATTCCATGGCGGTTTGAAGCGCGCGCTTCATGGCGCGGCGGAAGGAAATCCGGCGCTCGAGTTGCACGGCGATTTGCTCGGCGACAAGTTGGGCATCGAGCTCGGGCTTGCGGATTTCGATGATGTCGATCTTGACCTGGGCACCTTTACAGATGTCGCCGATCTCCTTGGTCATCACTTCGATTTCCTTGCCTTGGCGACCGATGATCAGACCAGGGCGGGAAGTGTGAAGTGTGACGCGGACACTGTTCCAAGCGCGCTCGATGACCACGCGGGCCAGTCCGGCATTGATCAGCTTGTTCTTCAGGTAACCACGGATTGCGAGATCTTCGTGGAGCTTGTCGGTATAATCTTTGCCTTTGGCATACCACTTGGAGCGCCAGTCTTTATTGACGGCAAGGCGGAATGCGATCGGATTTACTTTTTGGCCCATATTCTGTGAGGGATGAAATTAAGAGGTGTATCAGGCTTGTTCTTCAACCGCTGCGGCAGCGGCTGGAGCTTCTTCGGTTTTTTTGGCAGCGGCCTTGCGGGCGACCTTCCTTTTCTTCTCGGGGGCTGAGCCGACGAGAGTGATCGAGATATGGCTGGTGCGCTTGAGGATCGGGCCGGCAGAGCCTTTGGCACGTGGCTTGAAGCGGCGAAGCGTCGGACCGGCGCCGATGACAGCTTCCTTGATCACGAGCGTGCCTGCATCGAGCGAGAAATTGTTTTCCGCATCCGCGATGGCGGTCTTGAGCGTCTTACCAATCAGCTGTGCAGCTTTCTTGGGAGTGAAGGTCAAAATATCAAGGGCGCTCGACACTGCGAGGCCTTGAATTTCGCGGGCGACGTCACGCGCCTTTTTAGGCGAGAGGCGAACGAATTTTGTGGTGCTTTTGACTTCCATGGAACGTCGGACGTGAGTGGTTACTGAGCGGATGCTTGTGTTTCGAGAACGGCGAGATCGCCGGGGCGTGGGGATTCGGCGACGTTGTCGAGTTTTTCGACAAAGGCACCACTGACGCCCTTGCGGACGTCAGCGAGAATGGCTTTACCGTAGGGCTGTTGCCCGCGGGTGAGACGAAAGGTCATGCCGATTTTAGCGCCTTGGCTTTCGCCAAGATTCAAAACCATCATGCCACTTTCTTGATCGAGACTGACAATCCGGGCCTGCTGCAATGAGCCGGTCCGAATATCGGGGCGGGGCTTCTGGCGCAGTCCGAGGACAGCGTCAAGCTCTCTTAGTGAAGTTTCTACACGAAGTCTTGCATCCGGGTCGGATACCACCGCCAAGCGGAGGTAATCGGTGACCGCGGCGGAAAGGCGCGTGACGGAATTTTCAAGGTTGGTGGTGCGTTCGCTTGCGAGTTGCAAGTCCGCAGCGGCCTGGATGAGACGGTCGTCTCCCCCGTCGAGCAGGTTCTTGCCGAGTGCTTCGAGACGCTCGCGGACCTGAGCCAATTGCTCGGATGCTTGCTTCTCGCCGCGGTTAGCCTCGGCGAGGCTGCGCTGGAGGGTCCGATTCTGCTCTTGGAGATCGACGATGATTTCCTGAAGTTCCCCGGCGTTTGGCGCTTGGCCCGCACACATCCCCGCAAACGCCAGCGACCCGAGGGCGGCGGCAAGTGCTTGAAGATGGAATGTGGAACGCATGGACGTGGGGAATGATCAGGATAAATTACTTCTTGCCGATACCGCCGTGAGTCTTGAACAGACGGGTCGGTGAGAATTCGCCGAGTTTGTGGCCAACCATGTTTTCGGTCACGTAAACGGGAACGAAGGTCTTGCCGTTGTGGACGGCGAAGTTATGGCTGACGAAATCCGGAGTGATCATCGACTTGCGGCTCCATGTTTTGATGGGCTTGCGGTCAGATCCGGCTTCGGCGACGGCGTCGATCTTCGCAAGAAGCTTTTGATCGACGTATGGGCCTTTTTTAAGTGAGCGTGGCATGAGAGGAGTGAGGTAAAGATTACGTTAGATTACTTCTTCTTCGCTTTGTGGCGGGACTCAACAATGAAGACACTGGTGGTCTTGCGCTTGTTGCGGGTCTTCTGGCCCTTCGCGTGGCCCCAAGGGCTGGTGAGGTGCTGGCGACCACCACCGGACTTCGACTTGCCTTCGCCACCACCGTTCGGGTGGTCAACGGGGTTCATCGTCATACCGCGGACGGTCGGGCGAACGCCCTGCCAGCGGGTGCGGCCGGCTTTGCCAGAGGTTTCATTCATGTGATCGCGATTTCCGACTTGGCCGATCGTGCAGAAGCAGCGGTCGTTGAAGCGGCGGATTTCACCGGAAGGCATTTTCACAAGCGCCCAGCCGCCATCGCGGTTAGATAGGACGGCGAGTTGGCCGGCGGCGCGGGCGACTTTGCCACCGTTGCCTGGGATGAGCTCGATGTTGTGGATCGAGGTGCCGAGCGGCACAGCGCTGAGCGGCATGGCGTTGCCCGTCTTAGGAGCGACGTTGGCCCCGGCGACGATGGTGGTTCCGACTTCCAGGCCGAGTGGTGCGAGGATGTAGGACTTCTGTCCGTCTTCATACTGGATGAGGGCGATGCGGCAAGTGCGGTTCGGATCGTATTCGATACCGACGACGGTTGCTGGTGCATCGTGCTTGCCGCGTTTGAAGTCGATCAGACGATAGTGGCGCTTGTGGCCACCACCGATGTGACGGGTGGTGATGCGACCGGTGTTATTACGGCCACCGCTGCGCTTGAGGGGTGTGAGAAGACTCTTCTCAGGCTTGCTCTTGGTAATCTCGTCGAAGGACGGTAGATTCTTATAGCGAGCGGAAGGTGTGATTGGCTTGAAAGTTTTCAGGGGCATGACAATCGGAACGTTAGAGTGTTACGTTTGGGGCTGCGGTATATCGATTAGACGAGATCAAGCGATTCGCCTTCCTTGAGGCGTACGATGGCTTTTTTCCAATGGTTAGTGCGACCGGCGTCGGCACGACGCTGGCGCTTGAGTTTGCCGTCGTAGTTGGCAGTGCGGACTGCCAGGACGGTTTTTCCGAAGAGTTGTTCCACGGCCTGCTTGATTTCAAGCTTGTTGGCCTTGCGGTCCACTTCGAGGGTGACCTCGTTGTTGTTCTCCTGAAGCATGGTGGCTTTCTCGGAGAGGCGGACGTTTTTAATGACCTGGTAAATGTCTTTCATGATCTCGGTGTGTGGTCCGGGGTTCAGGCGGTGCGAGCCGCGAGGGTTTGCACGGCATCACCCACGAGGATGATGGTGTTGGCGAGGAGGAGTTGCTCGACGTTGACATCCGAACCCGTGACGAGTTGGGCGTAAGCGACGTTGCGACCGGCAAGGTAGGTGGAGTCGTCGAAGGAATTTCCAACCACGAGGATCTTACCGATCGGAGCGATGGCATCCAGAGCAGCCACGAAGGACTTGGTTTTACCATCGGCGACGGAGAATGACGGAACGGTCAGAACCTTGCCGGCACTCACCAAGTCACCCAATGTGCGGCGGAGAGCGAGCTTACGAACAGTCTTTGGCACCTTCTTGGAATAGTCGCGAGGGCGAGGGCCGAAGACGACACCACCACCGACGAAGATGGGAGCGCGTTTGTCACCGTGACGTGCGCCGCCGGTGCCTTTCTGTTTGTAGATCTTGCGGTTGCTACCGGAAACCTCGCCCCGGGTCTTGGTGCAAGCGGAGCCGGTGCGGCGGTTGGCGCGATAGGCGACCACGAGATCGTGGACGGCTTGGCGACCTTTCTCGGCACCTACTAACACGAGGTTAGCGGCTTGAGCGTCTTCTGCGGTGAAAGTCTTAGCGGACATGACTGGGAATCGTGAGAGGTTTCAAAAATGCCACCGGATCAGGCGGACTTTTTTTTGGCGGGACGGACGGTGACGTAGTTTCCGTTAGCACCGGGAACTGCACCAGAGACGAGGATGACGCCGTCTTCTGGACGGACGGCAACAATCTTGAGATTTTGCACAGTGGTGCGGGTGGTGCCCATGTGACCGGGCATCTTTTGGTTTTTCCAAACACGGCCTGGAGTGGAGCGGCAACCGATGGCTCCCGTTCTGCGGTGCATCATGGAACCGTGAGTCTGCTTGAGACCACCGAAGTTGTAGCGTTTGTAAACCCCTTGGAAACCGCGGCCCTTGGAATCGCCGAAGACGTCAACCCACTGGCCGACGGTGAAGGTTTCAAGACCGGGATGAACTGCTGGAAGCTCAACGCCGTTTTCGACGCGAAATTCCTGAATGAAACGCTTGGGAGCGCAACCGGCCTTCTTGGCGATGCCGAGAGCGGGCTTGGTGGCACGTTGTTCCTTTTGATCGCCATAGCCAACTTGGACCGCGGTGTAACCATCGGTTTCAGGAGTCTTCGATTGGAGAATCGTGTTACCGGAAACATCGATAACAGTAACAGGGATCATGATGCCGGCCTGTTGGTCGAACAGGCGGGTCATACCGATTTTTTTGCCGAGGAGGCCGAGTGACATGGCGATAGAAATTTAAGATTTGAAATTTGAGATTTGAGAGTCAGAGGAAGTGAAACTCAGATGCGGATGGTGATATCGACACCGGCTGGGAGGTTGAGCTTCTTGAGCTCATCCACGGTGCGGGCGGTAGGATCGACGATGTCGAGAAGGCGCTTGTGGGTCCGGATTTCGAACTGCTCCATCGACTTCTTGTTCACGTGAACCGAACGGTTGACCGTGAACTTTTCAATGCGGGTCGGAAGCGGGATCGGGCCGGCGACACGGGCGCCGGTGCGCTTCGCGGTCTCCACGATTTCTTGGGCGGAGCGGTCGATCGCGCGGTGATCGAAGGCGCGCAGGCGGATGCGTATTTTCTGATTTTCCATGGTGGAGAAGTTGTTTTACGGTTTACGTGGTTGGGCTACAGGGCGAGTAATCAGATTCAGTTAGCCGATGCGGTCACTGACGATTTCTTCGACGATATTGGTTGGGACTTGCTCGAAGTGCGATGGAGTCATCGCATACGAGGCGCGTCCCGAGGAGAGGGTGCGGACGGCGGTGGAATAGCCGAACATTTCTTTGAGAGGCACATTGGCATGCACGATGGAGAGCTTGCCTTTGGACTCGGTGTTTTGGATCTGCCCGCGGCGGCGGCTGAGATCGCCCATGACGTCACCTTGGTAATCGTCAGGAGTGGAGACTTCGACCGCCATGATGGGCTCGAGTAAAATGGACTTTGCTTTCTTGAAGCCGTCCTTCATGGCGAAGATGGCTGCCATGGTGAAAGCATTTTCGTTAGAATCAACGTCGTGGTAGGAACCATCGAGGATTTCAACATGCACATCGATCACGGGATAACCGGCGATGATGCCGTTGGTCATCGACTCGTTGATGCCTTTATATACCGCGTTGATGTATTCTTTAGGAATGGTCCCACCGATGACTTTGTTTTCGATGGTGAGCCCCTTACCCTTTTCGTTAGGCTTGATGGCGATAATCACGTGTCCGTATTGGCCGCGGCCGCCGGATTGTTTGATCAACTTGCCCTCGCCACCGGCTGCTTGGGTGATAGTTTCGCGATAAGCAATTTGCGGAGCGCCGGTGTTCGCCTCGACTTTAAACTCGCGGCGGATGCGATCGATGATGATCTCCAAGTGAAGTTCACCCATTCCGGAAATGATCGTTTGGCCGGTTTCCTCGTCGGTTTTGACCATGAAGGTCGGATCCTCTTCGGAGAGACGGCCGAGTGCCATGCCCAGTTTTTCTTGGTCGGCTTTGGTGCGAGGCTCAACAGCCATCGAGATGACTGGCTCCGGGAAAGTCGGGGGCTCGAGAACCACGTCGTGGTTGTCGGCGGCGAGGGTGTCGCCGGTGGTGACATTCTTGATGCCGACCATGGCGGCGATGTCACCGGAGTAACAGGCGTCGATGTCCTTGTGCTCGTTCGCTTGGATTTGAATCAAGCGGCCAACGCGCTCGGAGCGGCGGGTGCGGGGATTATAGACTGTGTCGCCCTTGCGGATGACACCGGAATACACGCGGAAGAAAACGAGTTTGCCAACGAACTTGTCGGCCCAGAGTTTGAAGGCGAGAGAAACGAACTTTTCGTTATCCGATGTGACGACTTCGATATGCTTCTCGTGATCGTCGGGGTCCATGCCAATCGCTGCCGGAATGTCGAGCGGGCTTGGGAGGTAGTCGATAACAGCATCAAGCAGATACTGGACACCTTTGTTTTTGAAAGCGGAACCACCGGCGACGGGCACCAGCAGGTTATTGATCGTCGCGCGGCGGATGCCTTGCTTGAGCTCTTCGAGAGTGATCGGCTGCTCGTTGAGGAATTTTTCGCCCACGGCGTCATCCACGTCGGCAACGGCGTTCACCAGTTCGTCGTGGGCCTGTTTGCAGAGTTCGATGAGATTTCCTTCAAGTTCCTTCACCGTGTAGGTGGAGCCGAACTTGTCGTCGTCGGAGTAATAAATGGCCTTTTGGTTCACCACGTCGATCTGACCGATCAACTGGTCTTCCGCACCGATCGGGATCAGGATGCGGACAGCGTTCGCGCCTAACTTATCTTTAACTTCCTCGAAGACGCTCTGGAAGTTCGCGCCGGTGCGGTCCATCTTGTTGACGAACACGATCCGCGGAACGTTGTATTTCGAAGCTTGCCGCCAAACAGTTTCAGTTTGCGGTTGGACGCCGGCGACCCCGCAGAAAACCACGATGCAACCATCAAGCACGCGAAGGGACCGCTCAACTTCAGCAGTGAAGTCAACGTGTCCCGGAGTATCGATGATGTTGATGCGATTCTTTTCGCCTGGGAAAAGCTTGGTCATCCCCTCTTCCTCATGCTGCCACCACTCGGTGGTGACGGCGGCGGAAGTGATGGTGATGCCGCGCTCGCGCTCTTGCTCCATCCAATCGGTCGTCGCACCACCATCGTGGACTTCGCCGATTTTGTGAATCATGCCTGTGTAGAACAGGATCCGCTCGGTGAGCGTCGTCTTACCCGCATCAATATGCGCAGCGATCCCGATATTTCGGGTGCGCTCGAGCACGTATTGGCGGTTTGGACTGTTCGGATTCACGGACGGAAATGGCTAGAGCGCTATCTATATAATTAGAAACGGAAGTGAGCGAAGGCGCGGTTGGCTTGCGCCATCTTGTGCACATCGTCGCGTTTGCGAACGGCACTGCCTTGGTTGTTTGCAGCGTCTTTGATCTCGTTGGCGAGAGCGACATGCATCGGAGTGCCTTTGCGGTTGCGGGCGTAGTTGACAAGCCAGCGCATGGAGAGCGACTCGGAACGGTCCGGAGCCACTTCGAGCGGCACTTGATAAGTGGCACCACCAACGCGGCGGGATTTCACTTCCACGCGTGGCTTGGTGTTCTCAACGGCGCGGGTGATGACTTCGAGGGGATCGATGGTATCGATTCCTTCGTTAGCACGGTCAATCGCGGCGTAGACGATACGCTGGGCGAGTGAACGCTTTCCGGATTCCATCACCTTGGTAATAAGGTGACCAACGAGAGCGCTGTCGTAGCGAGGATCGCGACGGTCTGGCTTGGTGAAGATGCGCTTGCGGCGTGGCATGGCGTTGGGATGGTGTGTTAGTTAGATTGAAAAATTACTTCTTCCCGCCTTTTTTGGCAGGAGCGGCGACGGCACCGGGTTTCGGACGCTTCGCACCATATTTGGAGCGGCTCTGACGGCGCTTATCGACACCGAGGGTATCGAGCGAACCGCGGACGATGTGGTAGCGCACACCCGGAAGGTCCTTCACCCGTCCACCGCGAACGAGGACGATGGAGTGTTCCTGAAGGTTGTGGCCTTCACCGCCGATGTAGGCGATGACTTCGAATCCGTTGGTGAGGCGCACCTTGGCGACTTTACGGAGAGCCGAGTTAGGCTTCTTGGGCGTGCGAGTCATGACTTGAAGACATACTCCGCGGCGCTGTGGGCAGTTGACAAGAGCGGGTGACTTCGACTTTTCGGCCGGAGTGAGGCGTCCCTTGCGAACGAGCTGATTGATGGTCGGCATGATTTCCTTGCGGTGGTTCTGATTTTCCCATGGGGACAAACCGGAGCGACGACAAGGCGACCTTGTAGTAGCTTTTTTCCGGAGCTGGACCCGATAAATTTTCCCTGTAATTTGAGCCGCTTCGAATCCAATCGTCAGCGGCCCTCGCTGTGGGGGGGGCGACTCTAGGAGCCGAACCCGACCTGACAAGCCCTATTTTGAAATTTTCTTCTAATTTTAGATCAGAAGCGGCGATTGTTTGAAAAACCTGGTGGCAGCGGGCGGATTCGAACCGCCGACCAAGGGCTTATGAGTCCCCTACTCTACCGCTGAGCTACGCTGCCCAGGTTCTCCAGAGGCGGATGCCCCGTCAGGAGGCGAGGTCGGTAACGGTCATGGCGAGAATTGTCCACCGGAAATTTGAAAAATCATCCGCAGTCAATGGCGCGCGGCCAGAGCCCGACCGGTGGGCGACTTTTCATTCTTCCGAATCACCGATGGCGGGCCTTCCGCGACAAGGGTTCCACCGTGGATTCCCCCGCCCGGCCCGAGCTCGATCACCCAGTCGGAAGCGGCGATCACGTCCAGATGGTGCTCCACCACCAGCACGCTGTGGCCCGCGTCGCGCAGTTTGAGAAACGCGGTCAATAATTTTTCGACGTCGCCGAAATGCAGCCCGGTTGTCGGCTCGTCGAAGAGATACAACGTGTGCGGCGCCTGCGGTTTCGCCAGTTCCACCGCCAGCTTCAGGCGTTGCGCCTCGCCGCCGGAAAGCGTGTTCGCTGGCTGGCCAAGCTGCAAATAACCGAGCCCAAGATCCTCCAGCGTTTCCAAAATCCGGTGAATTTTCGGAATCGGCCGGAAAAAAGCCCGCGCCTCGCTCACGGAAAGCGCAAGCACCTCGGCGATGGATTTCCCTTTATAAGTCACCTCCAGCGTCTCGCGATTGAACCGCCGCCCGTTGCAAGCCGGACACGGCACCCACGCGTCCGGCAGGAAATGCATCTCGATTTTCAACCGCCCGTTCCCTTGGCACCGCTCGCAGCGCCCGCCCGCCGCGTTGAAACTGAAGCGCCCCGGCCCATAGCCGCGTTGTTTCGACAAATTCAGCTTGGTGAAAAGATCCCGCACCAGATCGAACACCCCGGTGAACGTCGCCGGATTCGACCGCGGACTTCTCCCGATCGGCGACTGGTCCGCCACCACGCATTTCTCGATCAACTCCAGCCCATCAATGGCGTCATGCCTCCCCGGAGCCTCACCCGAGCCATTGAAATACCGCCCCAGCGCCCGCCGCAAAATGTCATCCGCCAGCGTGGATTTCCCGCTGCCGCTCGGCCCGCTCAAGCACACCAACCGCCCCAGCGGAATCACAACATCCAGGTTCCGCAAATTATGCTCCCGCGCCCCTCGGATGACCAACTGCCCGCATTCTTCTCTCTTCTCTGTCCACTGCTCACTGATCACTCGGCACTTATTCCTCAACCACTCCCCCGTCGGCGAATCAATCTCCCCCGGCACCCCCGCCGCCAGCAACTCCCCACCCGCCGCACCCGCACCCGGCCCGATATCAATCAGCCAATCCGCCGCACGGATGATCTCCTCGTCGTGCTCCACCACCACCACCGTATTTCCCAAATCCCGCAACCGCGTCAGCGCCCCGATCAACCGCGCCGTGTCCGCCGCGTGCAGCCCGATGCTCGGCTCGTCCAGCACGTAAATCACCCCGGAAAGCCCCGCGCCCAGCTGCGTCGCCAGCCGGATCCGCTGCGCCTCGCCGCCGGAAAGCGTCCCGCTCGTCCGTTGCAGCGTCAGGTAATCCAGCCCCACCTCCACCAGGAACGCCAACCGCGCCCGCACATCGCTTGCCAGCCGCTTGCAAACCTCCGCCTTGCCCGCCTCAAACTCAATCCCGTCCATCCACCGCATCGCATCCGCCACCCCCAGCTCGCAAAAATCCTGAATCCCCAACCACCCTCCTGCATCTTCCCTCTCTTCCCTCTCTTCCCTCTCTTCCCTTCGACGTTCGATGTTGAGCGTTCGATGTTCGATGTTCCCTCCCTGAATTTTCACCGCCAGCCACTCCGGCTTCAACCTCTTCCCTCCACAAACCCCACACGGCCGGTGCGCCATGAACCTCGCCAGCTTCCGCCGCGTGATCTCCGACTTCGCCTCGCGATACCGCCTCAAAGTCTTCTCCGCATCCTCCCCCTCGCCTAGCAGCGCCGGGTCGCAAAACATTTCCGTCCCCAGCCCTTCGCACGCCTCACACGCCCCGAGGTGCGAGTTGAACGAAAAATGCTTCGGCGAAAGCTCTACCACCACAAACCCCGTCCGTGGATTCCGATAACTCGTCTGAAACGCCAGATCCCGCCACGCATCCCCGCCCGGTTCCTGCACCGCCGCCCGCGCCTCCGCCCCGCAAAGCCGCAACGCCGTTTCCACCGAATCCGCCAGCCGCGATTCCACCCCCGGCCGGATCACAAACCGGTCCACCACGATCTCCACCGCCGCCGGAAACTCCGGCCATTTCGCCGCCGCTTCCTCGATTTCCAACACCTCCCCGTCCACCCGCACCCGGATGTATCCCTGCCGCCGCAAGTCACCTAACAACCTCGCTGGCTCGCCCAGCTCCTCCTTCGGCAGCGGTGCTAACAAAACCACCTTCGTCCCCTCCGCCATCGCCGCCAGCACGTTCACGATGTCCGCCGCGCTCATCCGCTCCAACCGCTCGCCCGTCTCCGGATCGTGCGGAATCCCCGCCGCCGCCCACAGCACCCGCAGGTAATCGTAAATCTCCGTCGCCGTCGCCACCGTCGAGCGCGGGTTCAGCCCGCCGCCCCGCTGCTCGATCGCGATCGCCGGGCTCAGCCCCTCGATCGAATCCACATCCGGCTTCTCCAATTGATCCAAAAACTGCCGCGCATAGACCGACAGCGATTCCACATACCGCCGCTGCCCCTCCGCATACAGCGTGTGAAATGCCAGCGACGATTTCCCCGAGCCACTGGGCCCCGTGATCACCACAAGCTTCCCCCGCGGGATGTCCACATCGATATTCTTCAAATTATGCTGCCGTGCCCCACGGATTCGGATCGCGTCCACCCCATCAGGAAGAAGTGTGGAGCGCGGAATGGCGAGCGCGGAATAAAGATAAGATCCTAAGTCCACACCCCCTTCAGCACTTCAGTTTTCCGCATTGCTGCTCTACCCAAACGCTGGGCGGGGAAATGGGCGGGTGCGGTGGAAAAGGACGGTCCGGCCACTGGCTCTCTCAGCGGCCTTCACTCCACAAGCAATTTATCCTAAACGGGAAACTGTAACCGCGAATGGACGCTAATGGACGCTAATTTTCAATGAGTTGCAACTATCAACAGCTTCACCGTGTTGATGTATGACAGAAGTTTCACAACCGTCTCACTCTTAGAGTCTTATTCGTGTTCGTCCGCGTTCATTCGCGGTTTCTAGTGTCGCGTAAAATTCAAATTGTTGGATAGAGTGATTTGAGTTTGATGCGGGCTTTTTCGTTGATGAACTGCCAGTTGATCGAATTGGATTCCTCATTCTTCCGGGCGAGATAGGCTTTCACTTCGTTGGTGAATTCCCCGACCGAGCCGATCCTTCGATCCAGACAGGCGGCGAAATCCAACGCAGTGCGGCGTCCGTCGCCACCCACGAAGACATCACGTCTTCCCAAATGCGGCATGGCGATCATGAATCCACTCACGCTGCCCTCGCGGACGTATTCGTAGTCCTCCCGGGCGAGGTGCCCAGGGATCGCTGCAACAGGGGCGCGTGTTTCAGACAGGAGTTGTGTGGCGAATTCATCCAGACAAACTAACGGACGATCCTGTCGCGGCGCTCTGGAATAGACCTCCAGCACGTCTTCCATCGCCGCTACGAAGGAGGCGTTTTGCTTGGGTGGGATGCACTGATTACTGATTACCGGTGACCGGTCATGTGTGACCGGTCACCGGTTTCAGAATCGGCTCAGGGAGCCTGCACCACTTTCACGCGGGCGAAGGTGGGTTTCTGCGAACCGCTTGGAGTCAGGATGAAATCCACGAAGGGCACGCTCATGGCGTTGATCGTGCCGTCCGTGGCGACCTGCACGGGTGGATTGGTTCCGTCGTTGTTATCCACCCAGGCATCCAGGCCCGCGCTGAACTGCACCGTGTAGGTCAGACCGGCAGCCACGTAGTCGGCGCGCCGACCGAACACCATGGAATAAGTGCCAGCCGCCGCGACGATCTTGGGAGCGCCCGGTGTGGTGAGTGTTCCGCCCGAATAGACGATTTCACCGGTTGACACCGTCGGCTGGGTGCCGAAGGCGTATTCCTGGAGGTTGTTCAAGCTGTCGCCGTCGTTGTTGCCAGCCGGGTTGCTGACATCTGTGGGAAGGTAGCCATTGGCCCAGGTGGAGTAGGGTGAGCCCGAGTCGGCGTAGGGATACCTGACGATCACGATGCCCGAGCCGCCGTTGCCGCCTGATCTGCTCGCCCCACCGCCACCGCCGCCACCGCCTGTATTGGCGACACCGTTCGTCCCGACGTCCGCTCCCGAACCGCCGCCCCCGCCACCCAACCCAGCGCTTCCCACTGTAGCGCTGCCATAACGAGATAGCCTACCGCCGCTACCCCCGCCCCCAAACCAGCCCGCCGGCGACCCGGCCACAGGGGCAAACACCGTATATTCCGCACCCGCGCCGCCGGCCCCGGTCACCGAAGAGCTTGCCGCACCGCCCGCGCCTCCCTTGCCGCCGCCGCCGCCGCCGCAATAATTAGGATCGATTTGGTAACCGGAAGCCCCGTTGGATCCCTGCCCAGCCGTTCCGTTTCCAGGTCCCTTGTCACTGCTGCCGCCGCCACCGGAACCACCCGTCGCGCCAACCGGACCGTAGTCACGCGCCGCTCCACCGCCGCCTCCGAGAACCGACACCGAACCAAAGCTCGAGTTGCCGCCACTGCTGGGCGTAAATGAGCTGTTGTAGACCTTGGCCAGTCCGCCAGTCCCCACCGTGACTGTCGTGCTCCCGGCCGCCACGGCATACGACGGCGTATAGACGATCCCGCCTGCACCGCCGCCGCCCCCGGAGTGTGCACCGCCCGCACCGCCACCACCCACCACCAGCACGTCGGCGCTGGCGGGAACCGGGATATTAAGCGTGCCGCTGTTGGTGAACGTGTGGACCACATAGCCGCCGATATAGGGTGTCAAGGCAACGGGATTCAACCCGTTGGAGTCCGTATACGTGATCGTTCCGCCGGAACCGGAATTGCCGGGCGGGACCACTACCGTAATGGTCGTGTCATCCAGTATGGCCGGAGTCGTGGCCAGGGCATTGCCCATGGTGTCATTCAGCACGGCGCCGACATTGACCATGAGCTGGAGTGTTCCGTCGCCGGTCGCCGTGACCGGCACGGTGAAGACCCCCGAAGTGGGCGTGGTCTCGGTGACCGTGCCGATGGTGACGGCCGCAGTGCCCGCGTTGCCGAAGACAGTGGCGTCAACCGTGCTCGCGTCCATGTCCTCGCTGAAGGTCACCGTGTAGGTCACCAGGGCGGGTGTCATGACCGTGCCGCCGCTCTTATCATCGACGATGCTCGTGAGCGTCGGCGGGGTGGCATCGACCGTGATCGTCGTGTCGTCAAGAATGGCCGAGGTGGTGTCCAAGGGATTGGTCGCGAGATCCGTCAGGCCCGCACTCTGATTGACCTGGAGCTGGAGGAGTCCGCCGCTCAGCGTGGCCTCCACGGTGAAGACCGCGGGAGAGATCTGGCTGACCGTGCCGATGGTGACGGCCGCGCCGCCCGCGTTGCCGAAGTCACCGGCGTCAACCGTGCTCGCGTCCATGTCCTCGCTGAAGGTCACCGTGTAGGTCACCAGGGTGTTCGCGGCAATGATGGGCCCGCCACTCTTGTTATCGACGATGCTGACCAGCGTCGGCGGGATGGTGTCGTTGACCGTGATCGTCGTATCATCCGGGATGGCCGAGGTGGTGTCCAGGGCGTTGCCCGCGACGTCCTTCAGGACGGCATTTTGATTGACCCGGAGAATGAGGGTGCCGATGGTGGTCGGGGTGACCGGCACGGTGAAGACCCCGGGGGAGGGCTCGGTGACCGTGCCGATGGTGACGGCCGCAGTGCCCGCATTGCCGAAGGAGGCGGCGGAAACCGTGCTCGCGTCCATGTCCTCGCTGAAGGTCACCGTGTAGGTCACCAAGGTGTTCCGTTCGACCGGACCGCCGCTCTTGTCATCAACGATGCCGCTGCCGGCCAGCGTCGGTGCGGTGCCATCGACCGTGATCGTCGTGTTGTCAGGAAGGGCCGAGGCGGTGTCCAGCGGGGTGCTGTCGGCGTCGTTCAGGACGGCATTTTGATTGACCTGGAGAATGAGGGATCCGTCGGTGGTCGGGGTGACCGGCACGGTGAAGACCCCGGGGAGGGTCTCGGTGACCGTGCCGAAGCTGATCGTCGCACTGCCCGCATTGCCGAAGTCGCTGGCGGAAACCGTGCTCGCGTCCATGTCCTTGTTGAAGGTCACCGTATAGGTCACCAGGGTGTTCGGGACAATGGGCCCGCCACTCTTGTTATCGACGATACTGACCAGCGTCGGCGGGGCACCGAGGAGGGCGTAGGGATACTTGACGATCACGATGCCCGAGCCGCCGGAGCCGCCTGATTTGCTGATCCCACCGCCGCCGCCGCCGCCGCCTGTATTGGCGACACCGTTCGTCCCGACGTCCGCTCCCGAACCGCCGCCCCCGCCACCCAACCCAGCGCTTCCCACTGTAGCGCTGCCATAACCAGATAGCCAACCGCCGCTACCCCCGCCCCCAAACCAGCCCGCCGGCGACCCGGCCACAGGGGCAAACACCGTATATTCCGCACCCGCGCCGCCGGCCCCGGTCACCGAAGAGCTTGCCGCACCGCCCGCGCCTCCCTTGCCGCCGCCGCCGCCGCCGAGATAAGGACCACCGCTGTAGCCGGTATTTCCATCATTTCCCTGCCCGCTTGTTCCGATTGCTGCCGGCCTGTCACTGGAGCCACCGCCACCGGAACCACCCGTCGAAGCGGAACCAGAGTCACGTTTTGCTCCACTGCCGCCTCCGGTCGCCGTCAACAAACCAAAGCTCGAGTCGCCGCCTCTCACGAGATTATCGGCCATACTGCCTACGGCGCCAGTCCCCACGCTCACGCTGTAAGGCGAACCAGCCACAACGGGAAATGCATTACTGTAGATCACGCCGCCTGCGCCGCCGCCCCCCCCGGAGTGTGCACCGCCCGCGCCGCCGCCTGCCACCACCAGCACGTCGGCGTTGACCGCGGAGGAGTTGGAATAGATGCCGTCGTTGGTGAACGTGTGGACCACATAGCCGCCGATATAAGGCGGATTGGCAACGGGATTCAACCCGTTGGAGTCCGTGTACATGATCGTTCCGCCGGAACCGGTATTATCAGCGGCCATGGACGGCCCGGCCGTGAAGAAAGCCAGCGCCGCGCAGGCGATGCCCAGGATGTTGATGCGGTTCGTCTGCATCCTCCTGTTTGCCGCCAAGGCGATGGCGGGGATTTTCCCTTGGGGAGGGTGAACGAGTGAACTCCACCGGGCGAACCGGCGGG
>CAMDLP010000031.1 GCA_945901795.1 Akkermansia muciniphila
GGACGGCATCCGTTGAACGGAATCGCCGTGTGATCCTCGACCGCGGTCACGCGCAAGCCGTTGGCCTGCAGCGCGGTGATCGCGCTCTCGCGACCTGGTCCGAGTCCGGCTTGGCGCTCGCTGGTGACCACGAAAACGCGTTCCAGTTCGAGTCCGGAGAAGGGTTCGAGCTCGGCGATGTCGTCCTTATGCGGGGTGATCTTGTGAGAATTCATTTGAAGAGGCGTCATCGGCGGCTGGGAGGCGGGATGATTCCCGCGATGGGAGCAGGAATCAAGCACTTGATGAAAGTGGCGGATTCCGCGCGCGCGGCGCGGAATTTGGCTTTTCCCTGCCAGCGAAACCCTGCATCTTCCGACGCAATGACGGAGAAACCGAAGCTTGTTCAAGATGATCCATGGCTCGAACCGCACCAAGGCGCCATCGAGCGGCGGATGAGGCAGTTTTCAGAGGCGCTGGCGGAAATCGAGCAGGGCTCGAAGACGCTCGCCGCCTACGCCACCGGTCATAAATCCGTCGGTATTCATTTCCAGTCGTCTTCCAACCAATGGAAGATCCGCGAGTGGGCACCGGCCGCGCAAGCCGTGTCGCTGCTGGGCGATTTCAACAACTGGGACCGCGAAAGCCATCCGCTCGCTTCGTCGGACAGCGGTGTCTGGTCGCTCGATCTGCCGGCGGACGCGCTCGCCCACGGGCAGAAGGTGAAGCTCCACATCGTCGGTGCCGACGGCTCGCGGCGCGACCGGATTCCGGCGTGCATCCGCCGCGCGGTGCAGGACCCGACGACGCATGATTACTGCGGGCAAATCTGGAACACGCCGCAGCCGTATGTTTGGAAACATGAATTCGACCCGGCGTCTATCAAATCGCCGCTGATCTATGAATCCCACGTCGGCATGGCGGGCGAGGAGCCGCGCGTCCACACCTACCGCGAGTTCGCGGATTCTGTTCTGCCCCGCATTATCAAGGCTGGCTACAACACGGTGCAGCTGATGGCGGTGCAGGAGCATCCGTATTATGGCTCGTTCGGTTATCACGTCTCCTCGTTCTTCGCGCCATGCTCGCGCTTCGGCACGCCGGAGGATTTGAAATACCTCATCGACACCGCGCACGGCCTCGGGCTGGCGGTCTTGCTCGATGTCGTCCACTCGCACGCGGTGAAAAACATCGCCGAGGGGCTCAACAACTTCGACGGCTCCGGCCACCAGTATTTCCACGACGGGCCGCTCGGCGACCACCCCGGCTGGGACTCAAAATGCTTCGACTACGGCCGTCCGGAAGTGCGGCAGTTCCTTCTATCAAACGTCCGTTACTGGCTGGAGGAGTTCCGCTTCGACGGCTTCCGCTTCGATGGCGTGACCTCGATGCTTTACCATTCCCGCGGGAACAAGGCCTTCGGAAATTACGACGACTACTTCGGCGGCGATGCCGATGACATGGCCATCCTCTATCTGAAGCTCGCCTCCAAACTCATCCAGGACCTCAAGCCTGGAGCCATCGCCATCGCCGAGGACATGTCCGGCATGCCCGGCCTCTGCCGGCCGATCGAGGACGGCGGGCTCGGATTTTCCTATCGTCTCGCCATGGGCATCCCGGACTACTGGATCAAGCTGCTCAAGCACAGCCGCGACGAGGACTGGGACATCGGCGAGCTGTGGGGGATTCTAGCGAACCGCCGTTACGGCGAGGCCACCATCGCCTACGCGGAGAGCCACGACCAGGCACTCGTCGGCGACAAGACGCTCGCCTTCTGGCTGATGGACAAGGAGATGTATTGGCACATGGGCAAGGACGACCCGCATCCGGCCATCGAGCGCGGGATCGCCCTGCACAAGCTCATCCGCCTCGTCACGCTGGTGTTAGGCGGCGAGGGTTGGCTCAATTTCATGGGCAACGAGTTCGGCCATCCGGAGTGGCTGGATTTCCCGCGCGAGGGCAACGGCTGGTCCTACCACTACTGCCGCCGCCAGTGGTCGCTGGTGGACAATCCGGATTTGAAATACGGCTGGCTCGCGGAGTTCGACCGGCAGCTCATGGGATTCGCGAACAATTCCGGGCTGCTCTCCACGCCGCCCGCGCAATTGCTGCACCTCGATCAAGGGCATAAAATCCTCGTCGCCGAGCGTGCGAATTTGATTTTCGTGTTCAATTTCTCAGTCGGAAACTCGCTGTTCGGCTACCCCTTTCACGTGCCCGGCCTCGAAACCCGCGAGCTGGTCCTGGATACCGACCGAGCCGACACCGGCGGCCACGGCCGGGTGGATCACGCGTTCGACTATCCGGTGGCGGAAGACGGCGTGATGAAAATCTACAGCCCCTCGCGCTCCGGCTTGGTCTTCGCGAAAAAACGTTAGCGCGGCGGGCGTGGACAGCAGGGCTGTCTCACGCAAAGCGGCAGCAGGCTGCACGCAGTCCAGGGCCTGCGGCGGATTTGCAGTTACAGCCATTCTCAACTTGCGCCGGAGGAGCTCTTCAGGCATCTTGTAGGCGCAATCAGCCGCTATCAAAATGCCATGAAAGAACTCATCGATGCATGGAAGCAAGTGGACCGGAATAAAATCGCAGCCCTGCTGAGCGTCGTTCCCGGGCTGGGGCACCTATACAAACATCATTACCTCGCCGGGTTCGGGATCATGACCGCCGGGAATGTCATGATGGTGTTCATCGCCCTGTGGTTGAGCTTCGCGACGCTCGGGTTGTCGTTAATCGTGGTTCCAGCATTGTGGTTCGCCGGGGTCGCTTACGCCGCCTATCTCGCCACAGACGAGCATGGCATGCACCCGTGGCTCCACGTTTGGAATTACCGGCGGGCGAAATTGCGGATGCTCGCGAGGAAACCCTAGCCGGACGAACGTTGGGCGGTTATGGATTGGAAAAACCATGACCGCGAACGCCGCCCACAAGCATCTCTTCTACTCGGAAATGGCGAAACTGCTGGAGGCGGGTTTCGACATCCGTAAGGCGGCGGCGGTGTTGTTGGACACGCAGCTTCCTGTGCAGCAAGCAAGTCTCCTCAAGCATTTGAACAAGGGCTTGGAAGCGGGCGAATTGATCGCCACGGCGTTTGGCAAATCCATCAGCGACATCGAGCGCGCCATCATCGGCGCGGGCGAGCGCGGCGGCAAACTGGCCCCCGCGTTCCAGCATCTCGCGGACTATTTCGGAATGCTGGCGTCCGCCCGCCGGGAGGTGGTGAAGGGCATGATCTATCCGGTCATCGTCCTCCATCTGGGCGTTTTCATCGGCATCGTGCCAGCCGCCTTGATGAAGGGCGTGGCGATGGCCGAAATATTGGGAAGCCTGGTGGTGACGCTGCTCATCGTTTACGCGGCGGCCTTTTGCATCTTCATGGGAATCCGCGCGTTGCTGAATCGGGCGCCGGGAAATCCGGGGATCGACCGTCTGATCAACCGCGTTCCATGGATCGGCAAGGCGCGCCGCAACCTGGCGATGGCGAGATTTTGCAAAGTCTATCACTCGTGCGTGCTCGCCGGGATCTCGATGAGCGAAACCGCCCAACTGGCGTCCGAAGCGTCCCAAAGCGGCGTGATCCGGGAGGCGGGCGTCAAGCTGGTCAAAGCCGCGAAAGCGGGAAACGCGCTCGGCCCGCAGTTCATGGCGGACGCCGCGTTCCCCAAGGCATTCGCTAGATCCTACTCGACCGGCGAGGAGGCCGGCACCTTGGACAAGGATCTCGCCCGCTGGTCCAAGTTGTTTCAGGACGACGCGGAATCCGGCGCGAAACAGGTGGCCGTGATGGTTCCCAAGCTGCTGTATTTCCTCATTCTGGGATTCGTCGCGTGGAAAATCACCGGCTTTTACGGTGACTACTACAGCACGCTCGAACAAATCGGCGAGTGAGCCGCCCGCCCTCAAACAGAAACGCCCGATCCCCTGTGAAGAGGATCGGGCGCTTTTGAAATTATGATTTGGGAAACGCCGGATTACCAGCGACCGCCGCCACCACCGCCGCCGCCGCCACGGCGATCACCGCCGCCGCCACCGCCGCCTTTGTAGCCGCCGCCGCCACCACCGCCGCCACGACGATCACCGCCACCGCCGCCGCCGCCGTAGCCGCCGCCGCCGCCGTAACCGCCGCCACCACCGCCGCTTGGACGGGATTCTTTCGGTTCGGATGCGTTCACGCGGAGAGCGCGACCGTTATAGTCGTAGTCGTTGAGAGCCTCGATGGCTGCGTTCAACTGGGATTGATCACCGAGGGTCACGAAAGCAAATCCCTTGGATTGCCCGGTTTCACGGTCGGTGATGATTTTGACCCGTTCGACAGGTCCAAAAGCGGCGAAGAGGCCAGAAACGTCTCCTTCAGTAGCGGTGTAGGGCAAGTTGCCCACGTAGATATCCATTTGATTCAATTCTAATGACGCCATGCTGATTCAACAATTCCTTCGACCATGGCGTCACGGATCAAACAAAGAGCGAGCAGACAAACTTTTGTCATCCGATCGACGTGTCAATAGGCCCGGCCGGGACGGAATGGCAAGAATTCATTTTTTTAAAAAAACTGCGGCGGGCGGCGGATTTTCGCACGGGCGGATGGGCGGAGGGGTTGACGCGCCACGGCGGGGGATGCAACTTACGCCGATGAACGCGGCGGTGAATTACAAGATTGGCAATGAAAAGCTGGTGAAAGTGCTCGAAGGCGCGTCGTCGCATTTGCGCGGCCTGCTCGACCGCCAAGGCCGGCCTGACGGCGCGTTGCGGATCGCGGTGGTCGGCGGCGGTTGCTCGGGATTGCAATACAAGATGGACCTCGTGGACGGCCCGCGCGACCGCGACATCTTGGTGCCGAGCAATGGGGTGAACGTGGTGATCGACCCGAAAAGCGCGTTGTTCGTCAGCGGCAGCGAGCTGGATTTCTCCGACGACTTGCAGCAGGGCGGCTTCAAGGTGAGCAACCCGAACGCGGTCGTCACCTGCTCGTGCGGCGAGAGCTTTGCGGCTTGAAAAGGAAGAGGGTTGATTTATTGGCCAAATCCCGGACGTTTCCAGCCACATGAAATTTCAGAGCGTCGCGATGGTCGGAGGTCTTGCCGGATGGATGGCGATCGCGGCGGCCGCTCCGGACACATCCGCGCAATCCGGCCTCAAAGCTTCCGGTAAATCTCTCACCGCGCTGATTCAGGATTTGTCGGATGAGCAATTCCGGGTCCGAGAAAAGGCGTCTCTTGGAATTTGGGAAATCGGCGAGTCCGCGCTTCCCGCCTTGCAGGAGATCGCGGCCGGGAAGGACCCGGAGAAGGCCTACCGGGCGCGCGAGTTGATCCGGAAAATCCAGCTCCACATCACGCCGGCCACGGACCCCGCGGTGCTGGCGCTGGTCGAGCGCTACGCGAAAGCCTCGCCTAACGAGAAGCTGGCCCTGTTCGACCAGATGCATAAAAAGCGGGCGTGGCGGCAGATTCTCAAGCTTTACGCGAGCGAGACCAACCCCGGGCTCCAGTCCCGGCTCCAACGCTCGGTGGAGGGAGTGGCGGTGGTCGCCGCGCGCGAATGCCTGTTGGACGGCGATGCGGACGGTGCCCGCGAATTCCTCGAAATGGCGCCTGCCGATGCGCCCGGCTTGCTCGCGCTTGCGGATTTCCACCGCAGCCAAGGCACTTTGGAGGCGGAGTTGAAGCGCGCGAAAACTCTCAAGGGCGTGCAGTCGGATGCCTGGCAGCTCGCGCTTTACCGCGCGGCGGGAAATCTCGAGGCGGCCCGAGACGCCGCCTCCGCCGCCGGAGAAACCGGCATTTCCGCCACGCTGTCGGCGCTGCTAGGTGATCCGTTGCCGTGGTTGCGACACCATCAGACCGATGAATCGACTGCGAAATCCTACACGGAAATTGCGATCAAGCGCTGGCAGGGAAAGGCGATCCGCCCGGCGGATCTGGAGCCGCTCGCGCACGCGGCCAATTCCCGCAACCGCAACCAGCGCGCGAGCGCGGCGAGCGCGTTATTTCTGCTGGGCGAGGCCCGCCTGGCCGAGAAGACCTATGCCGCGAACTCGTCGCTCGCGGCGTTTTCTTACTTGGAGTCGCTCGAGCGGATTCCCGAAGCCTTGAAGGCGCTCGGGCTGGACCCTGAAAATCCGGATTATTCCGGGTGGGTGAAAAAGCGCATCGAGAGTCTTTCAAAAAAAGATGCCGGGGATCAAGACGATAATTCCTCGGGTACCAGAGACCTGGTCATGCTGGCGAGTTTCATGGAGCGGCGGGGGTTGTGCCGGCAATCCGCGGCCGCGTTTTTGAAGCCCTTGGCCGCGATGGCGGAGAAGAATCCGGATCTCCTGACGAGTTTCCTGGGTCAGCTTTTCGGCGGGACCGCGACGTTGGGAGGTGAGTCCCTCGGTGCGCCGCAAGTCGCCAAACAAGCGGCGCTCGCGTGGGCCGGCGACGATGCGCAACGGTGGGAGGAAATCATCGAGGTCGCCTTCGGCGGGCAGGACGAGACGCTCTCCTTGTGGGACTGGCTGGCGGAGTTGCAGCCCGCAGTCAGCCGCGCCGAGCGCTTCGACGGGATGTTAGCGTTATGCGGTCTGGGCCGCGATCCGCTGCGGCTCCGCGAGAAATGGCTGGCCCTGGCCCGGGCCGAGGTCCAACAGGCAGCGCCGGAAAAACGGAAACCCCCGCTCGATAAAATGGTCTTCATGGCAGGTCAAAGCCCGGATGTCCGCACCAGCCTGGAGCTTTGGGACCAGCTCGATGAAAGCGGCCGGGACGATATTTCCTGGCGCGCGCACATCCTGGATCTATCGGCCGCGGAACGATGGGATGACGCCGCCGAGTTTTTCCTGAAACAAATCGACCGGATTTCCAAGACCAAGTCCGCCCCCCAACCGTCCTTGTACGCGTGTGCCGCGGCGTGCCTGCGCAAGGCGGGCCGGGCCGACGAGGCCGCCGCGCACGACTCGCTGGTCGAGAAACTCGCGCTCGGCTCCGACGCGCTCGAAATCGCTAACGGTTATGCCTATGGCGGTGATTACAAGCGGGCTGCGGATTGGCGGGCGCGGGCGGTCCGGCAGAGCGATCCGGCGGCGGAGAACTTCGCGGACGCGCTGCAATTGCACACCGAAATGCTGGTGGAGCAGGGGAAATGGCAGGAAGTGGCCGCCATTAGCGAAATGCGTGCACAGCTGATGGCCTCGGTCGATTCGGAGTCGGTCCTCGTGCCGCCGCTGCTGTCTCTCCGGCTGAGGTTGCAGTCGGATTTGGGCCGGGCGCTGGTCAGGCTCAAGACCGACCGCGCGGGCTCGGTCGCGATGCTCGGAAATTGCTTCCGGATGTTTCCCTGTGACGGTTCGCTGGCGGACGAGTTTTTTCCCGCCCTCCGCAAGGCGGGACTTGTCAAGGAGCACGACGAGTGGTTCGAGGAGTCCTGGGAGCGGATGAGCGCCGTCATCCGGCAATTTCCGGACTCGGACAACACCTGCAACACCGCGGCCTGGATCGCTTCGCGCGCCCGCCGGAATCTCGACCAAGCCGAGAAGCTTCTTGAAAAAGCCCTCGCCGCCAATCCCGAGCAGTCGGCCTATCTGGATACCATGGCCGAGATTCAGTTCGCCAGGGGCAACCGCGAGAAGGCGCTCGAATGGTCGCAGCGGGCGGTGAATTTCATGTCGCTGGACGTCATGTTGCGCCGCCAGCACGAACGTTTCCGCAGCGCTCCGTTGCCGCGATAAACTTGACACCGGTGCCGGTCTAAGGCGGGATTCGCGCCCCATGGCCAAACTTTCGATTCGTGACCTTGATGTATCCTCCAAAGAAGTCCTCATGCGCGTGGACTTCAACGTCCCGCTCAAAGACGGCGTCATCACCGACGACACTCGCATCCAAGGAGCGGTGCCATCGATCCGCCAGCTGATTTCCGGCGGGGCCAAGCTCGTTCTTTGCTCCCACCTCGGTCGTCCGAAGGGCGGATTTGAAGCGAAATTCTCGCTCGCGCCCGTCGCCGCCGCCTTATCCGAAATCCTCGGCCAGCCGGTGAAACTCGCGCCGGATTGCATCGGTGCCAAAGTCGCCGCACTGCGCGCCGCACTCCAGCCGGGCGAGGTGCTCATTCTCGAAAATACCCGCTTCTATCCGGAAGAAGAGGCGAACGATTCCGCCTTCGCCAAACAACTCGCCAGCTCCGCCGAAATTTACGTCAACGACGCGTTCGGCACCGCCCACCGCGCCCACGCCTCCACCGAGGGCGTCACTCATTTCGTGAAACAAAGCGCCATGGGCCTGCTGATGGAGCGCGAGCTCGAATACCTCGACGGCAAGCTGCAAAACCCCGCGAAGCCGTTTCTCGTCATCATGGGCGGTGCCAAGGTTTCCGATAAAATCCAAGTCATTACCGCGCTCATGGAAAAAGCCGACGCATTCCTCATCGGCGGCGCGATGGCTAACACCTTCCGCAAGGCCCAAGGCTACAAAGTCGGTAACAGCCGCGTCGAAGCCGATAAGCTGGACCTCGCGCTCGACATTCTGGCCAAGGCCGAGGCCAAGGGCGTGCGTTTCCTGCTGCCCGCCGACACCCGCATCACCCAGGAGTTCAAGGAAGGCGCCGAGACGAAAGTCACCGCGCCCTACGAACAAGGCGGCGAAACCCCGGACGGCTGGGAAGGCATCGACATCGGGGATGTGGCCATCGACGAGTTCTGCCAGGAAGTCGCGAAAGCCAAGACCATCATCTGGAACGGCCCGATGGGCGTCTTCGAAATCGAAAGTTTTGCCAAAGGCACCCGCGCCATCGCCGAGGCCATGGCCAAGAGCGCCGCCGTCACCATCGTCGGCGGCGGCGACTCGGTCACCGCGGTCAACCAGTTCGGTCTCGATGATCAAATGACCTTCATTTCCACCGGCGGCGGCGCTTCCCTCGAACTCCTCGAAGGCAAAGTTCTCCCCGGCGTGGCCGCTCTCACCGAAGCCTGATCCTCACCCGCTAACACCCACCCCCAATCGAATGAACCGCAAGCCAATCTTCGCCGCCAACTGGAAAATGAACAAGGGAGCTTCCGAAACGGAAGACTTCATCAAGAGCTTCCTGTCGAAACTCCAAGGGCAGGATTACCCCTGTGAAATCGTCATCGCGCCGCCGTTTGTTTCACTCCCGAAACTCGCCGACCTGCTCCATACGGCCACCGCCGTCCAGAACGCACACGCCATCCAGATCGCCGCGCAGAACTGCTCGCAGTTCGACTCCGGCGCTTACACCGGCGAGATCAGCGTGGTCATGCTGCGCGAGTTTTTCGTCCACTACGTCATCCTCGGCCACAGCGAGCGCCGCGCGATTTTCGGCGAGACCGACGCGGTCATCAACGCCAAGATCAAGAAGGCCCGCGAGGCGAATTTAAAGCCGATCTTCTGCATCGGCGAGACCCTCGCCGAGCGCGAGGCCGGCAACCTCGAAAGCGTCCTCCGCACCCAGATCACCGGCGGCCTTCAAGGCGTTTCCGAAAAGGATCTCGGTGAAACCGTCATCGCCTACGAACCCGTCTGGGCCATCGGCACCGGCGTCACCGCCACCTCCCAGCAGGCCCAGGACGCGCACGCCTTCGTCCGTTCGGTCATCGCCGAACTCTACGGTGCGGACGCGGCCGCCAAGATCCGCATCCAATACGGCGGCAGCGTGAAGCCCAACAACGCCGCCGAGTTGATGGCCTGCCCGGACATCGACGGTGCCCTCATCGGCGGTGCGGCCCTCGAACCCCAGAGTTTCCACGAAATCATCCGCAACGGCTCCGCCGCCTAAGGAGGCGGGACATTTTTGTCCCTCGCATTCATTCATCCCATGTCAGCCCACGCCCGAATCATCGCCATCGCGTTTCTTCTGCTCAGCGCTTGGAGCCACGCGGACCATGTCATCGTCACCGGCGGGCCCGCCTTGCGGCAATGGGAAAACCTGCGCGTCAAACAAGACCAGCACGACCGCTGGTGGGCGAATTTCGTCCGGGCCTCGACTCTCCGCATGGCGGAAATCCGCAAGGCTTACGGCTCGGACGCGCCGATCGTGTGGATGGTCTATCAACCGGGCTATCAGACGCGCGGCCGCGAGGATGGCAAGCCATACACCTCGTGGATTGCCGAGCTGGCGGCCAAGCGCCGGGTCACTTTGATCTGGTTCAACGGTTCCGGAAATTTCATACAGGCCCTCAACTCGCGTCCCCGCGGTTCGATTCAGACCTTCGATTTCTTCGGCCATTCTAACCGCTACGCCTTCATGTTCGACTACGGCAATGACATCATGGCCGCTTCCACCGACTGGCTTCATGAACGCGATCTGCCGCGCATCAAGGCATCCATCTTTGATCGCCGCGCCTACTGCAAAAGCTGGGGCTGCCACACCGGCGAAAGCATGAGCGCCGTCTGGAAAAGCGCCACCGGCGTCCCGCTGGAAGGCGCGAAAGGCCCCACCGACTACACCGTCCTCAGCACCGGTCGCCTGCCCATCGTCAAAGGCAGTTGGGCGAGGTAACCTCTCGGACTGCGGGGACATGTCCCCGCTTTTACACTGGCCGACCTGTCGGATCAGTCCAAATCATCAACCGCTAATCCCCGATCCACCCCTCTCTCCTATGAAACTCGCCGAACTCCAAGAACTTCACTCCCTGCCGTTTTTCGATCTCCTCAAGCGCTCGCACGAGGTGCATGAGAAAAATTTCCCGGACGGGAAGATCCAGCTCTGCACGCTGCTCTCGATCAAGACCGGCGGTTGTTCCGAGGATTGCGCGTATTGCACCCAGTCCGCCCGCTACGAGACGGATTTGAAAAACGAACGTCTGCTCTCCAAGGAAACCGTCATGGAAAGCGCCCGCGCCGCCCGTGAGAACGGCTCCACCCGCTTCTGCATGGGCGCCGCCTGGCGCGGTGTCAGGGGCGGCACCGAGCGCTTCAACCAGGTCGTAGAGATCATCAAGGACGTCTCCTCGCTCGGCATGGAAGTCTGCGTCACCCTCGGCGAGCTCGGCTCGGAAGAAGCCGTCACGCTCAAGCAAGCCGGCGTCACCGCCTATAACCACAACCTCGACACCTCGCCCGAGCACTATCCTAACATCGTCACCTCGCACACCTACGAGGACCGCCTGCGGACCATCCGCAATGTGCAGGACGCTGGCATGTCCGTCTGCTGCGGCGGCATTCTGGGCATCAGCGAGACCATCACTGACCGACTCCGCCTGTTGGAAATCATTTCCACCTTCAACCCGCAGCCCGAGAGCGTGCCGATCAACTCGCTCATGCCGATGCCAGGCACCCCGCTGGCGAACAACCCGCAGGTCGATCCCTTCGACCTCGTTCGCATGATCGCCTGCGCCCGCATCGCCGTGCCAGCCGCCAAGGTCCGCCTCTCCGCCGGCCGCACCCGCCTCTCCGACGAAACCCAGGCGCTCTGCTTCTACGCCGGCGCGAACTCCATCTTCTACGGCGACAAACTTCTCACCGGAGAAAACCCGACCGCCGAGGCGGATCGCAAGCTGCTCGCCAAACTCGGCCTCGAAACCCTCGAACCGAAACCCTCGATGGAAGCCCCGCACATCGACCACGCGCTCCCCGCCAGCCCGGCCTGCGCGACGGCGGGCTGCTGCTAGGATTCGTGACATTCCAGTCGATTTTCCCTCTCAAAAACCGTTCTGGACAGGGTCGCATCCCTTGCCTAGTTTTCCCGCCCTTCCACCAATAAACTATGATCCGTAAATTCATCCCTAGCGCACTGGCCCTCGGCCTCATCGCCTCCACTTCCGCCGCCGCAGACAAGAAGCCAGCCGCCGACGCAGCACCTGCCAAGTCAGAAGCTATCACGCCTGCCATCGAAGCTCCTGCCAAGCCCAAGCTCGATCCCGCCGTGATCAAGTCGGACTCCTCCTACGCCCTCGGTTTCCGCACCGGCGGTGGTTTCGCCCAGCAGTTCGGCAAGTTCGGCGTCGGAGCCGATGACCTCGATCCGGAAACCTTTCTCAAGGGATTCATGGCAGCCATCAAGGGTGGCAAGCCGGAACTCGAAGAAGCGAAACTCCAGGCCGCCATGGAAGCTCTCGGTGAGATGCTCCAGGGCCGCGAAAAGGAGAAAGCCGGTGCCAACCTCGAAGCCGGTAAGAAATTCCTCGCCGAAAACGCCAAGCGCGAAGGCATCACCACCACCAAGAGCGGTCTTCAATACGAAGTCATCACCAAGGGCGGCAGCGAAAAATACGTCGCTCCCAAGGAAGGTGCCGAGGACAAGAAACAGTTCATGGTGAACTACAAGGGCACGCTCATTGACGGCAAGGAATTCGACGCGTCGCCTCCAGGTGAACCTGTCCCGATGACCCTCCAAGTCGTTCCCGGCTTCAAGGAAGCCCTCACCATGATGCCCGTCGGCGCCAAGTGGAAACTCTTCCTGCCAAGCGAACTCGCCTACGGCGAAGAGCGCCGCAGCGCGGAAATCGCTCCGAACAGCGTGCTGATTTTCGAACTGGAGCTCGTCAAGATCCAGGACGCTCCCGCAGCTCCTGCGGGCGGCATGCCGTTCCCGATGCCACAAGGCGGACCGGGCGGACCACAGCCGGGCGAATAAGCATCCGATCCATCTGAAATTCAAAAGGCTGCCGGGAGTTTCCCGGCAGCCTTTTTCTTTGAGAGTGTGGCCGCCGGCAGGTTCAGACTTTCATCAGGTCCGCTTCCTTCGCCACGGCGAGGTCTTCGATCTTCTTGGTGAACTTGTTGGTTAGATCTTGGACTTCTTTTTCAAAGGTCTTCTGGCCGTCTTCGGTGAGGAAATTATCCGCCTTCATCTTCTTGGCGGTGTCCATGCCGTCCTTGCGGGCGGCGCGGAGGCGGACCTTCGCTTCTTCCGCGAGCTGCTTGATCATTTTGACCATGTCCTTCCGGCGTTCTTCTGATAGTTCGGGAATCGGCACCCGGATCGAGCGGTCGGCGGCGGAAGGATTGAGGCCTAACTTGCACTCGCGGATGGCGCGCTCGATGTCGCGGGTGGTTGCCGGATCGAAGGGTTGCACCATCAGCATCCGCGGCTCGGGCGAGCTGATGACGGCGATGCTCTTGAGCTTGGAGATGGCGCCGTAGGCTTGGACGTGCACGTCGAGGTTCTCGATCAAGGCCGGGCTGGCCTTGCCGGTGCGCACGCCGGCGAACTCGTGGATGAGGTAATCGACGCACTTGGTCATCGCGTCCTCGACTTCGAAAATTGCTTCTTCAGGGTCCATGATAGATTTGGGATTTAAAATTATTCGCCGTGCACGAGCGTGCCGATCGGCAGGCCGCGGAGGGCGTGGGAAAGATTGCCGTGGGGAGCGAGATCAAATACGATGATCGGCACGTCGTTGTCCATGCAAAGACTGAACGCGGTGGCGTCCATCACGTTGAGGCGCTGGGAAAGGCAGTTCTGGAAGGTCACCGTTTCATAGCGCACGGCATCCGGATTGTGGCGCGGGTCGGAGTCGTAAACGCCGTCCACTTGCGTCGCCTTGAGGATCACATCCGCGCCCATCTCGCTGGCGCGCAGCGCGGCGGTGGTGTCGGTGGAGAAGAACGGATTGCCGGTGCCGGCGGCGAAAATAACGACTTTGCCCTCGTCGAGTTGCTTCTCGGCTTTGCGGCGGATGAAGGTTTCCGCGACGTTTTTCATTTCGATAGCGGACTGCACCACGCAGGTGACGCCGTGGTGTTCGAGCGCGCCTTCGAGGGCGAGCGCGTTCATGACGGTGGCGAGCATGCCGACGTAATCGGCGGTCGCGCGGTCCATCCCGCGGGCGGAGGCGCTCGCGCCGCGCCAGAAATTCCCGCCGCCGACGACGATGCCGAGCTGGAGCCCGCCTTCCACCGCCTCGCGGATTTCCAGGGCGATGCGGTCGACGATTTCCGGGGAAATATTGTCGCGGGAGCCCGGTCCGCGGAGGGCTTCACCGCTGAGTTTGAGGATGGCGCGTTTGAAAGGACGGGGATCGGTTGGGGCTTTGCTCATGCGTGGTTGGGGCTGACGGATGAAAGCGGAATCCCACCCCTGTTGGAAAGGGAAAACACGGAATCAATTCGCCGCCGCCTCCGCGCTGATCGTGAACTTGGTGCCGAGGTCGCGCAGGCTGGCCTTGGCGTCGTCGGTGCCGTCGATGATCACGCTCACCTGCAAGGGCTGGGTTTGCGGGCGCTGGTATTCATCGAGCGTTTTCCGCAGGGCGATGATCGCCAGGTTGAGGATCTGACGGGTCGTTAGATCCACGTCCGCCGGGATGGCGAGCTGGGCGACATCGAGCCTCACGGTCAGGACGCCCTCGATCATTTCCCCGCTGATGCCAACGTTGCAGAGCACCAGGAGGTTGGTTTCCTGGACTTTGTAGTTCGGGTTGTTCGTCGGGATCAGATGCGGGCTGCGGATGGCGTCCACCAGGACCTCGGGAAACGCGCCGGTGAGCGCCATCGGGCGTGGCATCACGGAGGCTTGCAACGCCGCGCCGATTTCGGAAATTGCCTCGTCGCCATCGGTGCCGTGCAGGCTCAGAGGCTCGAAAATCGGAACCACCATGATGGTTGATGCGAAGGTGGCGGATGTGAGGAATCCGCCGAGCAAACAGAAAGCAAGCCAAGTTTTCATGGCCTCAAGGTTGCCGAAGCGCCGGATGATTGCGAGAGGAAAGGTTGGGTCCCGGAGGTCGCCGCTCCCGATGGATTTCTCCGCCGCGCTTGCCAAGCAAGCGGTTCTCGGCTTGTGATGGGCCATGGACTACTTGGCGCGTGCCCGCTGCGTGATTGAAACCGAGATCGACGGCTTGCGCCGGATGTCGCTCCGCTTGGACCAAGGATTGATCGACGCCGTCAAAATCCTCCAGCACACGCTCGAACACCGGGGGAAGATCGTCGTCATCGGCGTCGGGAAATCCGGAAACATCGGGCATAAGATCGCGGCGACGCTCAATTCCACAGGTGCCACCGCGGTGGTGCTGGATTCCCAAAACGCGCTTCACGGAGACCTCGGGCTGCTTTCCGATGGCGATGCGGTTCTCGCCCTTTCCTACTCGGGCGAAACCCGCGAGCTGATGGATTTGCTGCCCTTCATCAGGCGCTTCGACGTCAAGCTCGTGGCGCTCACCGGCAATTCCGACTCCACGCTTTCCCGCTTCAGCGAGGTGACGTTAGACACCTCGGTCGAGCGCGAGGCCTGCCCGCTCAATCTCGCGCCGACCTCGTCTTCCACCGCGATGCTGGTGATGGGCGACGCGCTCGCGATGGTGTTGCTGGAATCCCGCGGCTTCACCGAGGAGGACTTCGCCCGTTTCCATCCCGGCGGATCGCTCGGGAAGGCCTTGCTCACGCGGGTTTCGGACATCATGCGCGCGGATGCGGCGCTGCCGACGGTGGCGGAAGACGGCGATGTTTTCGCCGCACTCGATTCGATGAACCGCGCCCGTGCCGGTGCCTGCCTGATTCTCGACGCGGACGGCGGGTTGGCCGGAATTTTCACTCACGGCGACTTCGCGCGCAGTTTCCGGAATGATCCGCTGTTGGGGGAAAAACCGGTGGCGGGGCTCATGACGCGCCGGCCGATCACGGTCCGGGCGGACGCGCTCGCGGTGGAGGTTCTCAGGACTCTTGGTGAAAACAGGATCGATGACATCGTCGTGCTGGATGGGGACGGCAAGCCGGTGGGTTTGATCGATACGCAGGATCTGGCGCGACTGAAGATTGTTTGAAAAGTAGTCCAGGACTTCAGTCCGTTCTTCGATCAACGCCAAAGAACGGAATGAAGTCCTGGACTACTTTTGACACAAAAAAACCGCACCCGGTGAGGAGTGCGGTTTTTGAGAAATCTTGGAAGATTAACGCTTGGAGAACTGGAAGCGCGCGCGGGCACCCGGCTGACCTGGCTTTTTCCGTTCCTTCATCCGTGGGTCACGGGTGAGGAATCCGAGTGGCTTGATCACCTTGCGGTTCTCAGGGTCCACGAGGGTGAGCGAGCGGGAAACCGCATGGCGGATCGCGATGGCCTGGGACTGCTTGCCGCCGCCTTTGACCACCACGTTGAGGTCAAACTTGTTGGAGAGCGAGAGGGCCAGGAATGGCGCGAGCACGGCGTTTTGAAGCTCGATGGTCGGAAGATATTCTTCGAAGCTGCGGGCGTTGATGATGATCTGGCCGGTGCCTTCGGTCATCCAGACGCGGGCGACGGCGGTTTTGCGGCGGCCGGTGGCGCTTTGAGTAGTGGTGGCGGTCATTTGAGGAGAAAATTTGGATTATTTGACGGCGTGGGCGACGGGCGCTTGGGCTTCGTGCGGGTGGGTTTCGCCGGCATACACCTTGAGCTTGCCGAATTGGGCGCGGCCGAGGCGGGTCTTCGGGATCATGCCCCAGACCGCGCGCTCGACGAGCAGGATCGGACGACGCTCGCGGACGATGCGGGGTGTCTCAACCTTCTGGCCGCCGACATAGCCGGAGAAACGGGTGTAGATCTTGGAGGTTTCCTTGGTGCCGGTGAGGACAACTTGGTCCGCATTGATCACGACGACGAAATCGCCGGTGTCAACGTGGGAGGTGAAAATTGGCTTGTGCTTGCCACGGAGGAGGCGCGCGGCCTCAACAGCGACTTGGCCGAGGACCTTGCCCTTGGCGTCGATCACATACCACTTGCGCTCGACTTCATGCGGCTTGGCGGAAAACGTATTCATGTGCTTGTATAAAAATGGCCTCGGACACGTGGCGTGCGCGAAGGGGGGGGCAAACTAGGGAGCCGGTTTCTGGGTGTCAACCGGGAATCTCGGGAAATTTGCGGAAATAAATTCACTCCGGCGCATCCGTCGGTCGGCTCGGCGGCGCGTTGATCGGGCGGGGCAGGGGACCGGTGCCGGCGTCGCCGATGGCGGCTTGCGTGCGGATGTCTTGCACATCGCTTGTTGCAGGCGGGTCGCGAGGCAGAGGCAGAAACCGAATGGAAGAGACAAGCTCATGGGTAAGCACGATCGCAGGATCAGCGGCTGAGGGAAAGGAGTTTGATCCGCCTGACCGGATGGCAGCGAGGCCGCGACTCGTTATGCCGACTCCGTCGGTGCGTCCGGGGACGCGGCTTCTGTCGCGGCGGGCTCGGAGGCGTCTCCGTCGTGCTCGGGAGGATGAGCCGCGGCGGCTTCCAGCTTGTGTTTGCGCTTCTCTTCTTTCTTCGCCTTTTTGTCTAATTCACGGCGGCGTTTCTCGAATGCGTAGTTTGGGGTGGCCATATTGGCGGGCATCTTGCCCGCCGGAATTTCCAAATGCGAGAAATGAATTTGATGATTTGGCTTTTTTACGGCCGGGCGGGTTGTGGACGGAATTTTTAAAGAGGCCGGAACGCGCGTAAGGTGCGAGGCTGTGAGTGCTATCCAACCGGTCAGTCCCGCATCCGCCGATCCCCGCTCGCCGATGGCTCCTCCGTATGTGGATAAGGATCCCGAGCTCGCCGCACTGCACGAGGAGTCCGTCTCGAAGGCCGAGGAGGACGCGGTCCGGCAGCGGCTGCGCGGTGGGGCGTGACCCGGTGGTCCTGTCAGGCCCGGACGCGAAAACGCGGAGGCAGGTCCCGGTCTCGCGGAATGGTTTCCGCGAGACCGTTAGCTGCCTCCGCGCCCGTTGGGGGGGGGAGCTGGAGTTAAATGAACTCGTTGAGGAGGCCTTCGAGCATTTCCTGGCGACCGCTGGCGATGACGGGCTCGCCGTGGGCGAGCACGTATTTCTCCAGCTCGGCGAGGGTGGTCCTGCCGGCTTCGGCGTCGGCTCCGATGCCGCTGTCGAAGGTGTTATAGCGCTCCTTGATGAAGCCATCGAGGCGGCCGTCCGCACGCACGGCGGCGGCGGTTTTGAGGCCGCGGGCGAAGGCGTCCATGCCGACGATGTGGGCGTGCACGAGATCGACGGGCTCCCAGGATTCGCGGCGGCGCTTGGCGTCGAAATTGAGCCCGCCGGTGGTGAAACCGCCCATTTTCATGAGGACGAGCATCGTGTGGGTGGTCAGATAGAGATCGGTCGGGAACTGGTCGGTGTCCCAGCCGACGTTGGGCGTGCCCATGTTCGCGTCGATGCTGCCGAGCGCGCCGGCTTCGTAGGCGACGGTGAGTTCGTGCTCCATCGTGTGGCCGGCGAGGGTGGCGTGGTTGGTCTCGATGTTGAGCTTGAAGTGCTCCAGCAGATCATACTCGCGGAGGAAGTTGAGGCAGGCGGCGGAGTCCGAATCGTATTGGTGGGTGGTTGGCTCCTGCGGCTTTGGCTCGATGTAGAACTGGCCTTTGAAGCCGATTTCCTTTTTGTAATCCACGGCCATGTGGAGGAAGCGGGCGAGGTGGTCGAGCTCGCGCTTCATGTTGGTGTTGAGCAGCGTGGTGTAACCCTCGCGGCCACCCCAGAAAGTGTAGCCCTCGCCGCCGAGACGGTGGGTGACTTCCATGGCTTTTTTGACTTGGGCGGCGGCGTAGGCGTAAACCTGCGCGTTCGGGCTGGTGGCGGCGCCTTGCTGATAGCGCGGATGGACGAAGAGGCAGGCGGTGCCCCAGAGGAGTTTCTTGCCGGTGCGTTTCTGCTCTTCTTCGAGCACGTCGGCGACGGCATCGAGCGCCTTGTTGGACGCGGCGAGGTCGTTCATTTCCGGGGCGACGTCGCGGTCGTGGAAGCAATAGTAGTCGAGGCCGACTTTTTCCATGAAGTTGAAGAACACACGGGCGCGGTTCTGGGCGTTGGCGACGGAGTTCGAGCCGTCATCCCACGGGTGGGCGGCGGTGCCTGCGCCGAACGGATCGGCCCCGGTGCCGCGCATGGTGTGCCAATAGGCGCAGCCGAAGCGGAACCACTCGGCCATGGTCTTGCCCTCGACGACTTGGGAGGCGTTGTAGTGTTTGAAAGAGAGCGGGTTTTTCGAGCCGGGGCCTTCGTAGGTGACGGCATCGCAGGGAAATTGAGTCATGTCAGTCGGTAGTTTGGGGTTGTTTTGAGTGATGGCGCGACGGGCGACATCGGAGGGAAACTACCGGAAACTCTGCGGTTGCCGCTACCGCAAATTCCGGTAGCTTCTTGATGAAATGCGACATTTAAACCCGGAAACCACCAAGCGGATCGCCGTGGTCCTGTCGTCCGTGAACGTGCGGCGGCTCACTCCGGGCTTCGCGCCGTTTGCCGGGATGGGCTATGATTTCTGGATCATCGACCTCTACCGGCAGCCGGATTTGCTGCTGGCTAGCCTGCGGGAATGGCGGCCGAGCGCGATCGTGACGGAGTGGTTGCCGGGGCTGACAGAATCGTTAGTGAAGTTGGGCTGTCCGGTGGTGATCGTGCCTTCGGACGAGCCGGTGGCGGGAGTTTTCAGTGTGGATGTGGACGATGTGGCGATCGGTCGGCTGGCGGCGGAGCATTTGGTGGCGCGGGGTTATAAGAATTTCGCGTTCGTCGGGCGGGGGGATGCCCACTACGCCAAGCAGCGGCTGGAGGGGTTCCGCTCGGTGGTCGGCGAGGTGCCTGTTTACTGGGAGGAATTCCGCGACTGGCGGCAGTATGACGAATACTGGCGGGACCCGGACGAGGACATGGTCGGCTGGCTGGCGGGGCAGGCGATGCCGGTGGGGATTTTCACGGCGCATGATCCGACCGGGCGGCATGTGCTGGAAGCCGCGGCGCAGGCGGGGTTGGAAGTGCCCTTCGCGGTGGGAGTGATTTCCGCCAACGATGACGAAACCGTCTGTGAAATGGCGCGGCCGGCCTTGTCGAGCATCCGTCTGCCGTGGCGGCGGTTGGCGGCGGAGGTCGTGCAAACGATCGAGGCGATCCGGGCGGGAAAGCCGCCGGATTCGCCGGTTCTCGTGAAGCCGCTGGAAATTGTCGCCCGCGGATCGAGTTCTTATGAGGCGGTCGGCGATTTGGTGGTGCGGCGGGCGATGCAGCATCTTGTCGCGCGAATTTCCACAATCGCCTCGGTGGAGGAATGGGCGGCGCAGGTCGGGGTGTCGCGACGGGTGTTGGAGCGGCGCTTCCAGGATTCGCTCGGCCGTTCGCCTCATGCAATGATCCAGCACGAGCGGGTGGAGCGGGCGAAATCGCTGCTGACCACCACCGATCTCGCGGTGGGGCTCATCGCCGAGCGCTGCGGGTTCCAGAGCAACGAGCGACTGACGGTCAATTTCCGGGAATCCGTCGGCGTGCCACCGGCGATCTATCGCCGTGACTCGCGGGCGAAGTCCGGTTAGTCAGTGCCGGGAAGGTGGCTGAATTATCTGATAAAGTGGAAAGTTTAGACAAGACACTTGGCACGGCGGGTGCTAATTCTCACCTGTCGCAAGACAGAGCGGTTCGATTCAGCTTCTCACGGGTTAATGGGTTTTCCCAGGGGGATGAAGAGTCGGGCCATTCTTAAAAAATTGTCGCAAGACAAAGCGGTTCGACTGAGATGCTTCAAGGTTAATGGGTTTTCCTTGAGGATGATCAGTCGGACCGCTTCTTTTTTGTCGGACGGGAGAGCTTGACCCGGAGAGGTCGATCGGAATCGAGGCGAATATCGTTCTGCTGGCCTGCGATGGTGATGTTGGATTCGGAGAACGCTTTTTCGATCATGTGACGGAGGTCGCTGGCGAGCGTATCGCGCGAGGTCTTGCGGGTGTCGAACCAGAAGAGCAGGCGGAAGACCAGCGCCTTGTCACCGAAGTCTTCGAAGCGGACCTCGGGAGCGGGATTCTTGAGGACCAGCCCGTGTTCGTCCGCGACTGCCAGCAGCGTTTGTGACACATCACGGGTGGGCGATGAGTAGTCCACGCCTAGGGTGAGCGAGTGGCGAAGCAGGGTGTCGCCTAGCGTCCAGTTCGTCACTTGGTTTTCCAACAAGGTGCTGTTGGGAATGATGGTGTCGATGCCGTTGCGTTGTTTGATGATAGAGGCACGCATGCCAATGCTGCGAATGGTTCCGGTCACGCCATCGACCTCCACAGTGTCCCCGACCTTGAACGGGCGTTCGAAGATGAGGATGATACCACTAATGAAGTTCTTAAGCAGCGTCTGGGTGCCGAAGCCGACGCCGATGGCCAGCGCACCACCGAGGAAGGCGAGTGCGGTGAACGGGATGCGCGCGGTGTTGAGACCGTAGATGACGAGTAGGGCGAGGCCGAGACCAAAGGCGAATTTGGCGGCGATGTCGGAGGTGGTCTGTGAAATCCCGGACTTCCTGATGACGATGGATTTGACCTTTCGCGAGATAAAACCCAGCAGCAGCCAGCCGACGGTTAGGATGAGGGCGAGCCTCACCAGCTTCCCAACGGTGACGGCGCGAAAGGTGGAGATCTTGCTGCCGTTGACCACCTCGGTTTCCTCGGCAAGATAAAGTTCCGTATCCCAGAGCGCGTGCAGCCGCGAGCTGACCAGGTCCAGCACGGGTGTTTTCAAATGCCCGCCTTCGAGATCGGCGATGGCGAAGCCGATGCGGCGCTGTAAGCGGCTGGCTTGTTGGAGATTTTCCCGCAGTTTTCTAGGATCGATCTCAGCGGCCCCGGTGGCACCGCCGGCGAGGCGGAGCTGGGCGATCTCGATCCAGTCATCGATGCGTTTTTTGGATTCTCCCAGAGTCGCAAGAGTCTTCTTCACGGTCGCGGGATTCTTCTTGCCGTGTGCGGCGAAACGGGTGTTCCAGAAATCCTTTTCCAAATCGAGGAATTCGGTTTTCCACGCCAGCAGCGGATTCGGTGACTGCGATTGGCGACTGGCCGCGGCCATAGCTGCGAGCGCTTCCGCCTTGTTGCGGGCGATGCGTTGCTGAACTTCGTCGAGGTCCTTTTGGAGGAACGTGGTTTTGCCTTGGAGCGCCTTTTCCTGGACGCTGGCCAGTTCGGTTTGCGAACGGATCATGTCCAACTCCGCCTGCTGGGATTGGAGTCGCAGGTTGAGGCGGGCCACTGCCTCGGCGGCGATGCGGGAGGAAACCCGTTCGATTTTGACCGAGCGTTCGGCGCTTTGGCGGGCTTCGGGTGTCCCGGCGCTGCTTGCGGCGTCCATGAGCTTGCGCTCGTCCTGCTGGTGGGTGTCGAGTTTGTCGCGCGCTCCTTCAATTTCTGCGGTGAAGATGCGGTGCTGCGCCTCGCCGGCGCGCTGCGCTGCGGCTAGGTTGGCGAGTGTCTCGCGGACATCGTCCAGCAGGAGGATCGAGTAGGGTGGCGGCTGTGGGAAGCCGTGCCACGCGGTCAAGGCTTGTGCGGCGGGTTCTCGCCCGGCTTGGGCCTTGGCGACGACATCCAGCGCTGCCAGGTGGAATTGGCAGATGGCTTCTAGCTGTTGGAGTCGCTCACGGAGATCGGGATCCGCGTCAGTCGGAAGGCCACTGGTTTCGGCGCGGACGGCGGCGAGGCGTTTTTCAATCTCCGGGCGCTTCGAGAAGTCGCCAGACAACGCGTCCTGGGCGGCGAGCTGGGTGACTAGCGATGCGGCGAGGATGACGCTGACTGCGAGGTTCTTGAAAAGGCGTTTCACGGGGTTTAAATGAGCGAGGAGCCGGTGGTGAATGGACGGTATCATGACTTACCCGTGGCGGGAGGGGCGAGGAGTTTGATTTCCGGGAAATAGGTCTGATAGCGGCTGAGGTCGGCGGTGGCTAGAGGTAGGCTCAGGAAGGAAGCGTGCGCACCAATGAAGAAATCGGGGAGCGGGGATTTTGGCGCTTCGGGGGTGTTCTGCTTGCGGCGGTTTTTCAGATAGAATCACGGCTCGCGGGTGAGGGCTCGAAGTTGTTCCCAGTTCATTCTGGGGGTGAGGGCGGCGGAGGCGAGCAAGGCATCGATTTCCGAAGGCTTGAGTTTGTTCTTTTTGGGAGCAGGGATGACCTTGGCCAGTTCGTAGTGTCCGGGTCCGGCTTCCCTCACGGCGTGGCATTCGCCGGGCTTGGCTCCGGCGAGCACGAGACGGCGCTTGGTGTCGATAGTTTGGACTTTCACGGTGGGAATTTCCCATGGAGGGAGATTATTTTCAATCATTGGGAGCGGGGATGGGATGATTTGGTGCCATGGAGCATGGTAATGAAGTTGCCGCGCGGGGCGAATCTGTGAGCAATGACCTCATTTACTTGAAGGGATTCACCACGCGGACACCGCCGTAGTCCTGGCCGTGGCTCAGGTCCTCAGTGAGTAGTTCGCGAGCGCCGCTGGCTTGGGCAGCGGCAAGGATCATGGCGTCCCAGAGCGAAAGTTGCCAGCGGGCCTGGAGGGAAAGTCCGAGCCGGAAAATGGCCAGCGTATTGTCGATGACCGGCCAATGGGAAAAATCCGCGATGAGCGCGCAGGCTTCTTCGACGGAACGGCCTTTGCGGACGAAATTGACATGAAATTCCTGAAGCACCTGCACGCTGATGGCGGTGCGTCCAGGCTGAAGCCACGCTTGCTCGATGAGTGACTGGGCGATTTGACGCTTTTCCGGAGCATCGAGATCGTAACCGTAAAGCAGGATATTCGTATCCAAGAACCGTTCAGCGGGCATGAGCTTGATCTCGGGTAAGAGGCTGCCCGCCGAGGTGGTAACCTTGGCGGAGGCGGGCAAGCGCATCGGCAGGAGGCGCGGCGGGGATTTCTTCACGTAAAACGGTTTCCAAACCCTCAATGATGAGATTCTTGATGGAGGTTCGGCGGCGCGCAGCAGCGATTTTCGTCCGCTCCAAAATACTTTCAGGCAAATCGACTGTCGTTTTCATAGAGCAATAAATAAGTGAATATGTTTTTATGTCAAAGACAAAAGCCCGCACCCGTGAGCAGGTTTGTATTGCCCGGCAAGGAGGATGAGATCGGTGAAGCTGATTGCTTGATCGATGAAGAGGCGGATCACGGGGTTTTCTTGAGGTGGAGGTGGAGAATGCGGCGGGCTTCTTTCATGCCTTCGGGATTTTCGTGGGAGCCGTGGCCGGAGGGGTGGAGATCGAATTCGGAAACCGCTCAATCGAGGTGGGAACTCCAATAGGCGACCACTCCGTCCGAGGAGCTGGGCGTGTCCCCTTTGCCGCGGTCGCCGGCAATGGTGTGATAGGGAACGCGGGGGGGGATGGGGAGTTTGTGGACCGCCAGGACGAAGGGATTGTCCGGTGAGAGCGTGCCGATGCTGTTCGGGGCGCGCTGCATCATGAGACCGGCGGTGTCGGCAGTGGCGATGGAGATACGGAGTTTCTAATATCGGCGATGAGACCGGGCATTTTGACGAGCCGGGAGAAGATGCTGCCGACCCAGTTGTTGGCAAGCATGGCACCGCGATGCGGGCCTGAGTAGAAGACGGCGCGATCGATTTCCTTGCGGTCCTCAAAGATCAACGCCTCCGTCAATAGATCCCGGCTGTGGCCGCTGATTTTGGTTTCCGAAGGTTTGTGCCCGAAGGCTTTGATCCACAGCTTGTCACCGGCATCGGTGACCATCAAGCGGCTGATCATGCTGCCCATGCTGTGGCCGACGATGACCATGCCGCGGTGCTTGGGGAACTCGCGGTTCACCTGATCGAGTTGGCGGCGGAGCAGTAAGGCGGAGTAGGGATAGGGATAACCGCTGGGATAGCTGAAGACCCAGAACTGATAGTTTTTACGGATTTCGGGGTCCTGCAGCAGTTTGAAATACATCGGCGCGAAGGTGGCTGGCGTGCTGTCGAGCCCGTGAACGAAGAGCACCGGGATGCGCTTGGCGTCGTAGGGTTGGAGGAAATTGAGGTTCGCCGTGTCGTTGTAGCGGGTGGGGCGCAGCAGGCGTACGAGGCGGAGTTTGTCCACGCGCGCCTTGGTCATCGCGAGCATGATGGCTGCTCCATAATCGGCGGCGAGTGGGTGGCTGCGTCCGCCGAGGCTGACGAGTTCGACCTGATAGGGATCGATCAGTTCAAGTTTCGCCAAACCTCCGTCGAAGCGCACAAGCGCGGTCAGGTTGCGGATCGGCAGGTTCTTGCGGAACTCGGCATGGCCGAGTTTGTCATAGGAATTCCCCTCGACGATGGGCGCACCCAAGCCTGCGACTTTCGATTCGAAACCGGCATACTCGCCACGGAAATCGAGGGTGTCGGTGGGGACGAGTTGGCTTGCGAGTGGATTGCTGTCCGGCGGGGCAATACCTTTGATTTTGAAGGAACCGGACGCCAGCGTCTGGTGCCATGGATCTCTGCCGCTGCGTTCGATTTGCTCGACGAGGCGGGCGACGGAGTAGTTGTAAGCAGGGATGGCCGTGTCGTCACCGCGGACGATGCGGTCATGGGATTGATGGATGGAGGCTAGCAGCACATCGATGGTCGCCCGTGGCGCGGGTGAACCGATGGGTGCGACGGGTTTCTCCATCCGCACCGATACCGGAGCGCTGCACTGGGTCAGGAGAGCCACGGCGAGGGCAAACCCGAACACCCGGATGACGGCGGTTGTTGTTCCAAGTTTGCGGACGTGGTGAGATTTCATGGGCTAATTCATTCGACGACCACCCACACGGTTTGGCCTTGATAGGTTGCGGCGCGATAATAGACGCCAGCTGCATAACGGCATGTATAGCCGCGGTAGGCCACCGTGGCGTAACCGGCGGGCACGGCCGCGTGGTAACCGTAGGGCAAGGCACCGACACCGGGGGCGCCGACTCCGACACCAGGTGCGACTCCCACGCCACGAGCTCCTGCACCGACGCCTGCGACAGGCCCTCCCACTCCGGCGGGGCCCGCCCCTCCGACATGACCGACTCCGCCAGCGCCGACTCCGGGTCTACCAGCGCCGCCCGCGCCAACTCCAGCCCTTCCTCCACCCGCTCCGGCCCCGCCGGGACCCCTCGCAAGGGCGACTCCAGTGGTTAGGCCGAGAATGAGTGCGAGCAAGGGGCCGACTGGTGATGAATGGGATAAAAAGAGATTGGTTTTCATAAGAATAGGATTGGTTTGTTTTTTGTTAGCGGCGCGGCTGGTTGGCTTCTTCGAGGGTGACTATGGGGATTTCCGTGGCACCGGATGCAGGTTGGTAACGGAATGCGGAAGCGCCCGCCTGATGGTTCATCTCCCAGGTCAGGAAATCGACATCCATGAGCAGATCCTTGCCAGCCGAGCCGGTCTTGGTGGCCTTGAGCCGGCGTGGCAGCGAGTCGGCGACACCGAGCCAGAGTTCGGCATCGGCGTGGGTGCCGTGCATGCCGATGCGGTGGCACTGGACCACGCCGCCACTTTCGCGGACGATGCCTTTGCCAAGATAGGAAACGCCTGTCACGCGGCGTTTAAGATCGCGATACGGATCACTGATGATGAACTCGGCGAGCGGTGGTTGGAAGCCATAAACTTTGGCCAGGTGAGTTGGCACCTTGTCCAAGGAGCCACTGAGCGGGGCCTTCGAGTAGAAGTTGTTCGCTCCGTCCACCACGACGAAAGTGCTGCCATCGAAGAGCATTTCCCGGTTGGCTTTTCCTTCGCTGATTTTCACCACCAGCTTGTCGGGTCTTGCGACGACGACTTCGACATGGGCCGTGGGGTCTTGGTTTTGTGCCTTCGCCTGATCCGCTGCAATCGTGCGGTGGGCGGTGAAGCGGTATTGTTTGGTGGACGCCAGCCGGGTGGACATGGATTTCAACAGGGCATCCGGGTTGGGCGATGCACCGGCGTCCGGTGGCGAACTGGTGTAACGGGAGGCACAACTGGAAACCAGTAGTGCGGTGGCGATGGCGAGTATGGATAGGATATGGTGTTTGTTTTTCATGATGTTGATGAAATGAATAGTAGGAATCTATTCAGCTTTTCGGGAAGAGGAACTGGACTTGAAAGCGGAGGCCCCACTCCGGTTTATTATCCGGTCCCTCGACATTATAACGTCCACCCAACTGCAGGGAGATGGGTTGTCCGTCCACTTTCACCAACTTTTGGACAAACACATTGATCGGCACGTTCCATTGCGATTGCACCCAGTCATAGGTGGACTCCGTGTTGATGCCGAAAGTCGTGAAGGTCTTCGTGGTGTAGGACACGAAAGGCTGAAGGAAGGTCCGGTTCACATCCTCCCTGCCATCCTTACCGGCAAAGGACCAGACGTGGTTGGCGAGAGCTCCGTAGGTCCATGGGCCTTGCTGCTTCAGCACCACGGCGGTCGGGCCGGCGCCCCACTTCTCCTCGCCCAGCAGATCGTCGGTCGCGGACGGAATTTGCAGCACGGGACCAGTACCCCATATCCAGCCACTCTCGGTGGGTTTCACGGGAGAAAAGAACGCGCTTTGGAGGATGTCGCCGAGACCCGACTGGCTAGATGTGCCGATGATGTCGTTCTGCTCGATGTAGGGCACAATGGTGCGGGAAATGAGATTCCAGTCTTCGTTGAGGGAAAACGGGATCACCGGCTGCACATTGAGTCTATATTGGAATCCGTCGTCGTTAGGCCCGCCTCCCCAGTCGAAGTTGTTCTGCAAGGGCAGGCTGATGAGGCTGGCAATCGGATTCAGTGTCGCCTTGGCCAATTCAGCGGCTTTTTCATTCTCATCGTTCGCCGCCACGCCACCGGAGGAAGCGGTGTTTTGGGCAAACGCGGTTGACGCAGTGAGGGCGCAGAGGAGTGTTGGTATCGTGGTTTTCATAGCAGCGGGCGTGGCGTTGTTTTCATGACAATGTTCTTTCTTTGGTTGGTTCGGCAGTGACGTCACGGGCTGTCTGCTCGGGGCAGTCCGAGTGTGTCACAATTGGTTAGTTGGACAGGGCCTTTTTCATATCGGTCTCCTGCTTGGTCGCATCCGCCTCCGCCTTGGCCGCGGCACCGATGGGTTTCACGTCCAGGGTGACCTTGAGGATTTTGCCAGTGAAAGCGTTGTCGCGTTCCGGGTAATCCGTCGTGACCGGTGTTGCGTCATCCACCCCGACACCCGCCGTCTCATCGGCCGAGAAGATGGCCATCTGCGTGCGTTCGATGCGGCCGCTGGCGACCTTCTCGCCGTTGACAAGGATGTTGGCCATGCCGCCCTTGCCAGCCCCGCCGCCGTCGTAATCGAAGTTCATGCGGATGGTCGCCTTGCCTGCGGCGAGTGCCGTGGGGGCCGCGACTTTGTATTCCTGAAGTCCGAGGAAGTTATAACAATAGGTCGGCTTGCCGTCCTTCAGATAGAGGCTCCAGCCGCCGAAGCGCCCGGCCTGGGCGATAACGACGCCATTCGCGCCGTCGGCGGGGATCTCCACGTCGGCGGTGATGGAGTGCGAGCGGTTCTTCAGATTGAGGAAGACGTTTTCGCTCATGCCGCCCATGCCTTCTGATAGAGTGAGCGAGGTGCGTTGTCCCATCACGTCAGGCCGTCCCGCTGTTACCGCGATCATGCGTTCCATCAGGCGGTCATCAATGGGCAGCACGCGATACTTGCTTGCGTCCCTCATGAAGATGTCCTGCAGTTCCTTGAGCTTCGCGGGATTGGACTTGGCCAAATCGTTCGCCAGGCTGAAGTCCTTGGTCGTGTCGTAGAGTTCCCACGGGTCCTCCTGCAGTTTTTGCCGGGGCACTTTCTCCCATGGTGCGCGGTGGACGGTACCCGCAAACCAACCTTCGTGATAGATGGCTCGGTTGCCGAAGATTTCGAAATACTGGGTCGTGTGCGTGCTCTTCGCGTCGGGCTTGTCAAAGGAGTAAACCATGCTCACGCCTTCGATGGGCGATTGCACGGTGCCGTTGACGCTCTTGGGTTCGGGCAGGCTGGCGGCTTCAAGCACCGTGGGAGCAACGTCGATGACATGATGCCACTGCGAGCGCACCTGATTGTTTGCTTTGATGCCCTTGGGCCACGAGACGATCATTCCATTGCGGGTGCCGCCGTAGTTGGAGGGCATTTGTTTGGTCCACATGAACGGCGTATCGCCCGCGACGGCCCAGCCGGCGGCCATGTGCGGGTAAGTCGTCGGGCCGCCCCATTCGTCGTAGTGTTTGAGCATTTCCTGCACGGTTTCCTCCACGTTGTTGAAATAGGTCATCTCGCTGAACATCCCGCTCATGCCGCCCTCGGCGCTGGTGCCGTTGTCGCCGAGGATGTAGAAAATGAGGGTGTTCTCCAGTTCGCCAGTCGCGCTAACGGCATCGAAGAGGCGGCCGATCTCGTTGTCCGCGTATTCCCCGAAGGCGGAATAGACTTCCATCTGCCGGGCGAAGAGTTTCTGCTCGTCGGTTGTTAGTTTGTCCCAATCTTTGATATCCTTGGGCTTGTCGGCGAGTTTCGTGCCTTTCGGAACAACGCCCAGCGCGATCTGTCGTGCCAGCGTTTCCTCGCGCAGCTTGTCCCAGCCGCCATCGAAGCGACCCTTGTTCTTCGCTATCCATTCCTTCGGCACATGGTGCGGCGCATGGGTCGCACCTGGGGCGAAATACATGAAGAACGGCTTGTCCGGCGTGAGCGCCTTCTGGAACTTCATCCAGGAGATGGCCTGGTCGGTCATGTCGGTCATGAAGTTGTATCCGGGGTAATGCGGCGTTGGGATGCGGGCCATGCCGTCGTAGAGCGTGGGATTCCACTGGTCGGTCTCGCCGCCGAAGAAGCCGTAGAACTTATCGAAGCCTGAGCGCGTCGGCCAGCGGTCGGTCGGGCCGGAGACGCTGACCTCCCAGGGTGCCGTCTCGTGGTTCTTGCCGAAGAATGAGGTGCTGTAACCGTTCAGGCGCAGCATCTCCGCCAGGGGGGCGACACTGTTGGGGCGTTGCCCGGTATTGCCCGGAAAGCCCGTGGCCGTCTCGGTGATGCTGCCCATGTTGTTCATGTGGTGGTTGCGACCCGAGAGCAGGGCTGTCCGTGTCGGCGAGCAGAGCGCGGTGGTGTGGAATTGGTTGAAACGCAGGCCTTGATTGGCGAGCCGGTCCGCCGAAGGCATGCGCACCGGTCCGCCGAAGGCACTCGGCATGCCGAAGCCCATGTCATCTACCAGAACGATGAGCACGTTCGGAGCTCCCGCGGGTGCCTTGATCTCGAAGCGCGGTGGAGCCTTGGCATCGCGGGCGTCGAGCACCGTGCTGCGCGGGTAGTCCGGCTCGGGAATGGGCAGTGACGTGCGGTCGAGTGCTTCGGCGGCATTAGAAAATCCGATCAAGCACAATGATGCGAGGATGAGAACGGCAGGCGGATGGGATGGGGGATTTTTCATGGGATGGATCAGTTGAGGGAGAAACAATCAAGGTTGGTTTGGGGGGCTAGATCAGAAGCGCCAAGTCATGCCGAATTCCGGACCATGGAACCAGCCTTCCAAGTTGGTGTCACCGTTGGTGCCACTGGCTTCCTCCCATTGCCCGCGGGCGCGGTAGCCGAGACTTAGCAAGACGCCGGTGCCGACTTCCCAGCCGACTGAGGCTTCCAGGTCGCAGTCCCAGTTGTCGTTTTCCACCCAGCCGAAGCCGCCGACATCGCCGCGCAGGGTGGCGATGCAAGTGTCGCCCAATTTCCAGATGGTTTTCAGTCCGATCATCGGCTCGATGAAGACCCGGCTGGCGCTGTTGCTGAAGTCCAACTGCGAGGTCGCCGCTCCGGGGGCCGCCGATGCGGCGACGCTGAGTGAGCCGTCCAGATCGTTACCGATCCAGTTCACCCGCCCGCCGCCGTAGAGGATGAAATCGACGTCGGAGGTGGCGTTCAATGCTGCGGTGCCAAGCATATATTGTGGACCGAAATTGACCTGTCCCACATTGAACCGGTTGGTGATGCTGGAGGAGGTCGTGACTGCGACGTTGTCTCGCAACACCATTTTTGAATTGCCGTCATCGACTGTGGATTTGCCGAAAATCCAATAGCCGTCCACGAATCCGCCCCAATTTCCCTTCCATGCCTCGAAGCGACCACTGAGCGAGAGGACGTAGAAATCGCTGCTGAAATCGCTGAGCGTGTCCCACCACGGTTGATCGATGGAGAAGTCGCCGCCGAAGGTGCGATTGCCGAGCGTGATGTCCGGCACCGAGACCTCCAGGTCCGCTGAGGGTAGCCAGAGGTAGGGAGTGAAGGAGAAGCGCCACTCGTCGTCACCTGCGGGCGTGGGTGCTTGTTGGATGATTCCTTGCTTGCCGCTGCTGGACTGCTCGGCATGGACCGAGGGCGCAATTGAGAGAAGGAGGGTGGTTAGGAACAAGGTCAGTGGATGGCGTTTGCTTCTCATGGACGTGATAATCTGCTTGTTGGATTTCATTGCAAAAATCAAAGTATCAGGGAGAGCGGGGCGAAGGATTTTGAATCCTGTCAGTCGGGGGGTGGGGGGCGCGAGGTGTCGACCACTCAAACACAGGATTTAAACATGAGAGCCGGGCTCAAATTGTTCGAGGTAAATCCGTATCCTATTTCCGCACTGAAATGGCTTGTTGGGCAGGGGGATTCAAGATTATGAAATGGGGGTGAATTTGGAAATTCCATTCGGCTCGCTCGAGGTAATGAACCCGGAGGAGCTCGCCGCTGCGATCCGCAGTGCGAATTTGGAACCCTGCCAGTTGAGTCGAGGTCCGTCTCCCAGTCGGCTCGCGCGGTTGATGTGCCCGTCGGTCTGTCTGGATTTCGCGGAGCTCGGTCCGGCGATGTTGTTCACCGGGATGATGCCGATGGATTGTTACACGCTGGTTTTTGTGACGAGGTGTCCGGAGACCGGCCGTTCGTTCAACTTCGCGACCGAGCACAGCGACGGCTACATGGGCTTTTTCCCGCCAGGCGGCGAGCTGGATGCCTACACGCCGGAGGGTTATTCGAATGCGACGCTGACCGTGCCGGCAGGTGAGTTTCAGCGGGCACTTGAGCAGTGGTTTCCGGAAATTCCAGACCGCATTCTGAAACACGGATCGGGCATGCGGATCGGTGCGGCGGAGCAGGCCCGGCTGCGGATTCTGCTCGCTGCGGTGATGGATGGGATTTCGGACCCGAGCGGTCCGTTCCTTGGATCACCGGCGCGCCGGGAAGTGGAGCGGTCGCTGTTGGAAGTATTTTTAGGTGCGTTGCGCTGCGGTCATCCGGTGCCGGTTCCCAAATGTCGAATCGCGGGCAGGCTGAAACATCTGCGGCAGGCGCGGGACTTCATCAAGGAGTCCGCTCACGAGTCGATCCAGTTAGGGGATGTGGGTGATGTTCTCGGAATGTCGGCGCGGGGAGTGGAGGTTTTGTTCCGTAGCTCGCTGGGTATTGGTCCGAACGCCTTCATCCGGCACCAGCGACTGCATGGAGTCCGCCGGGCGCTGCTGGCGGCAGAGCCGGAAGCGGGAGTGGTGAAGGAGCTGGCCCTCCAGTGGGGATTCTGGCACATGGGCCATTTTTCGGAAAATTACCGAACCCTTTTCGGCGAGTGTCCGACATCCACCCTGACGCGTCCGCACGCGTGAGTCGTTACTCGGAGTGACTGTGATTTCACCACATCACGGAGAAGGCCACGCTGAACTGAGGGTGAAGGTGTAGCGGTTCGAGCCGAGATTGATGAGCTTGTCTTCGAGGTATTCGCCGGTGGGAAGTTGTATGACCAGACCCGCGCCGACGATGGTTTCGCAGGTGGCGACGTTTTTCCGGTAGTCGAGAAACTCCTGTCCCGCGAGCGGCGGCGCACCGAAGAGGTTCACTGCGAAACGCCGCACACTATCCGCCCAGCCATCGCGATCGGTGCTGGCGGGAACGCCATTCAGCAAGCCGCTCCAGGTGCCGCTTTGATAGAGCTGGAGAAAATCGAAGCGGGCGGACTTTCCCAGGACTTCGAAGGAGTGGGTGTATTTGGCGGCGGCGATCGAATTCGCCGTCCTCGATCTTCAGCACCGGGTTGAGGGAAATCTCGCCGAAGGAATAGGGGTAGGCGCTCCAGCGGCGCGGCTCGATGTCCTACGCGAAGCATGGCAGCGCGGCCGATCCGATGACGAGCGCGGCGATCTTCGGAATGATGCTGTTGGCCGACATGTTGTGGTTTACGAAAGGTGATGAAATGTGTTCCGGCTGTCTCAGCCGCAACAAATTCCTCCCGCCTCATCCTCAACTTCGCCCACCTCCCCATCGGCAAAGCCGAAAAACAAAGCGTCCTCAACGAATCCGCCGCCGCCACGATTCTAGCGGAACATGCAAAAGGCTCGTTCACCGGCCTGGCCGCCAACGATCCCACCTACACCGGCAAGCAAAAGGGCGGCCGCAGCATCCTCGCCAAGCACCTCGGTGAATACACCGGCAAGAACTCCTTCGACTACTTCATCCACAAGGACCTCGGCGGCTTCCTCCGCCGCGAACTGGATTTTTTCATCAAGAACGAAGTCGTCCATCTCGACGACCTCGATGACGCGCCGGAATCCAACTGGAAGGAAACCCGCGCCAAGATCAAAGCCCTCCGCACCATCTCCGCAAAAGTCATCCGCTTCCTTGCCCAGATCGAAAACTTCCAGAAGAAACTCTGGCTCAAGAAGAAGTTCGTCACTGCCTGCGACTACGTCGTCACCCTCGACCGCATCCCGGAAGAACTCTATCCGGAAATCGCCGCGTGTGATGCGCAGCGGGAAGAGTGGGTGAGGTTGTTTGCAATTGATGAGATCAAGGGCGATCTTGGGAGGGCGGGATACTCGGTCCCCCTCAAGGTGGATTTTTTGAAAGAGAATCAAGGGCTTGTTGTCGATACTAGATTGATGAATCAAAAAGTTAGAATCTCCATCTGCGAATGTTTGAGGCGTAAACCTGAACCTTCAGCGCAGAATCTACTGCTCTGGGCGGACAATTTTCACGGGATAAAGCACCTCAGCAATTGGGGTGCTGGACGGATGAGTTGCATTTACATTGACCCTCCATACAACACCGATGCGTCTCCTATTATATATAAGAACGGATACAAAAAGTCATCTTGGCAATCATTAATGGCTGATCGCCTCGTTGCTGCAAAGCCACTTCTCTCGGAACTCGGAACACTTGCTGTTGCTATCGATGATGAGCAACAAAAAGAACTCGGATTTCTAATTCGAGATGTGTTTCTGGGGGTGGAGTTGGGCACCATTATTGTTCGAGCAAATCCATCTGGACGGCCAATGCAGACAGGATACTCTATTTCGCATGAATATGTGATTTTTACCGGTGGATCCTCCAAGGCAACCATTGCACGGATGCCACCAACTGTTGAGCAAATAGCGCGATTTAACCAGCAGGATGATGTGGGGAATTTTGAATGGCGTAATCTAAGAAGAGAAGGTTCTAATTCAGATAGAACTGCTCGCCCATTTCTATATTACCCAATTTATCTAAACGGTGATGCCATTCGTGTGCCGGCAATGGTGTGGGATCGATCCAAACATACTTGGACGGTAATGGATAAACCGAAGTCAACAGAAGAAGTTGTTTGGCCAACAAATGAGAATGGCGAAGAAAAGACCTGGCGATGGGGTCACGAGACCGTTACGGAATCACTCACTACGTTGCGTGTTAGGCCTGATCGATCAGGAAAAAACTATGTGTATTACAAGCGTCGCCCAAACGAAGCCGGTGTAGTTTGTATTTCATCGTGGATGGATGCGAAGTATTCTGCAACTGAACATGGCTCAGCGTTGCTAAAACGACTATTTAACAAGAATCCTTTCGATTATCCAAAGTCAATTCATGCGGTAAAGGACTCCATTTTTGTAGGTGGTGCATGGATGCCAAATGCTACCGTCCTCGACTTCTTCGCCGGCTCCGGCACCACCGGTCACGCCGTCATCAATCTCAACCGCGAGGACGGCGGTGACCGCAAATACATCCTCATCGAGATGGGCGAGCATTTCGACACGGTGCTCGTCCCCCGTTTGAAGAAGGTGATCTACTCGAAGGATTGGAAGGACGGCAAACCGCAGAGCCGGAACACCGGGATTTCCCACTGCTTCAAAATCCTGCGTCTCGAAAGCTACGAGGACACGCTGAACAACCTCCGCCTGCACCGCACCCGCGAGCAGGAGCTGGCGTTGGAGAAATTTTCGCCGGAAGCCCGCGAGGACTATCAGCTCGGCTACATGCTCGATCTGGAAGCAAGCGGCAGCCAGAGCCTGCTCAACGTTTCCGCTTTTACCGATCCATTCGACTACACCCTGCAAATCGCCACCGGCACCGCCGGTGAGACCAAGCCCACCCAGGTCGATCTCGTCGAAACCTTCAACTGGCTGCTCGGCCTCATCGTCCTCGCCCAAGGCCGGGGTGGCGGTGTCACCTGGGTGGAAGGCACGAATCCCGAAGGCGAAAAAGTCCTCGTCCTCTGGCGCAACACCACGGCCGTCGATGCCGAGGCGCTGAATGCCTGGTGCAAAAAACAGAAGATCAGCGTGCTCGATGGCGAGTTCGCCGTGATCTACGTCAACGGCGACCACCATTTGGAAAACCTCCGCAAGGACGACCAGACCTGGAAAGTCCGCCTCACCGACGAGGAGTTCCCCAAGCTGATGTGGGAGGGCTGCAAATGAGCACCAATCTTGACAATTTGCGCATATTCGAGCACTTTTGAGCATGGCTACTGAAACTACCTCTCTTTTCCGAGTGCGCGTTCCCGCAGAACGTTTGCACAATGCGGAGCAAATTCTCGCCAGGCTTGGAATGAAGCCTGGTGATGCCTTCAACATGTTGCTGGCTCAGATCGAACTCCGGGAAGGCCTGCCCTTCGAGGTGACCACCCGGCCACCGGGATTGATCGCGCCAGAAACCCAAGCCGCCGAATGGCAGGAGGCGTTCGGTGCCTACTGAACCGAAGCCGGGCGAAGTATGGTTCGCCGAACTGGGGATGGTGGAGAAAAGCCGACCGGTTCTGGTTCTGGCGTTTCCCGACAACGAGGATGCCCGTGCGCTTGCCGTGGTGGCACCGCTTACCTCCCAAATCCGAGGCATGAGAGGCGAGGTGGATCTCGGTAAACCGCGTTGGCTTCCCAAGCACTCCGCAGTGAACGTGCAAGGGCTTGCCAGCTTGGATCATCGCAAACTGACACGAAGACTGGGTGAGCTCAGTCTCGCCCAAATGGAAGATATCAAAGCCGCGCTCAGGGATTTGCTGAATCTGTGAGTAACCCAATTTATGCCCGCACGCCGTAAAGCCGATAAACCGCTGCTTCCCTTTGATCAGAAGCTGGTCCTCCAGCAATGGATCTTCTCCCTGCTGGAGGCGCAGGACATTTACGGCCTCTGCGATGAGGAATTCCGCCATCCGGACGCCGAAAAATGGGATACGGAGAATGTCACCGAGTATCACCGCCTCCTCACCCAGCGGACGATTGAACGCCAGCATCTTCCCAACGCCCTGTTGAGGGCTTTCGACGAAAACATCGTCCGGCACACCATGGCGATCAACGGCCGCAGGTCGGAGCCGATCCGCTGGAAATACTATCAATACACGGCGCTGCTGTTCACCGAGATCTACCTGCACTGGTATTTCAAGCGCCCGGCGGACTTGTTGGAATCGCTCAACCGGCACCTCGACTCCTTCAACGCGCAAGTCGAAGCGCCGGACCAACTTCCGCCCTTCCAAGCCGTCGATCTCAAAAAGCTCTGTTTCTGGCAGGCGACCGGCAGCGGCAAGACCTTGCAGATGCACGTCAACATCCTGCAATATCTCCACCACCTCGAACAGGCGGGACGACGGCACGAGCTGAACAAGATCATCCTACTCACACCCAAGGAGGGCCTCAGCCTCCAACACCTCAAGGAATTCGCCGACTCGGGGATCGATGCCGAATTGTTCGACAAGGACGGCACCAGCATGCGTTCGATGTTCTCCGGCCAGACCGTGGAGATCATCGACGTGAACAAACTCGCCGATGAATCGAAGGAAAAGACCGTGGCCGTCGATTG
>CAMDLP010000032.1 GCA_945901795.1 Akkermansia muciniphila
TCTAAACAGCCTCTTGTATTTTTTTTCCAGAATACAAGGAAATCTTCCCCTTCGACCGAACCCCGCTATTCAATCCGAACCTGCGGTCGCAGTCTGTTCTTCTCTTCTTGAGACAACCCCCATTTCCCAGCCCTCCAGTCTACATCCACCTCCGTCGCCGAGGCTACGAAGGCCAAGAAGGCTTCCTCCTTCGCTAAAGCTTCCACCGTCGCCGGAGGCTATGGCGGACAAGACGGCGGACAAGACGACAGGCAGGCCGGGCCGACGCATTGGCTCTTTCAGGGGCCTCCCGCGAAAGCAAATTCCTACCAGCCAGTTCCAGCAATTCAGCTCACTTTTTGTTAGCGATCGAGTTCCAAGGGATCGAAGCCGGGTATGGGGGCGGCGCCGGGTTTATGGATTTTGAGCAGGGTCTTGCCGGCGCGGGCTTGCAGGGCTTTCCACCCCACGTAATTGTCTTCCCTGTCCATGTGAGCTTGCGGCCCGCCACGAAGGCGCGTGACCTCGATGTATTCGATCACATCCTGTAACGCCTTGGCGGCGATCTCGGCATCGGCGGGCGGGAGTTTTTGCATGCCTTCCGCCGAACTGATGAGGCTTCCTGCTGCGCTATCCGCACCTTTGCGAAGGCAGGAGACGAGAATGGCCAAGGCGCGGGGCTCATGGATGCGGCCGAGGTAGCTGATCAAATTCCCCTCGAGCACGTGGTTGAGCATGGCCTCGGCAAAGTCCATGCGCGCGGCGAGAGGGACACCGCCGTAGCCCTTCGGGCCGATCACCATGCGGCGGATGGCTTGCGCGCCGGCGATGCCGGCGGCGGTATTGCCGGAGGCGGCGATGTCCAGCAGCAATTTGTCGGCCTCGCGGCTCGGCGAGTAGGACACGGCGAACACGATCTCGGTGAGCACTTTCTCGGTGAGCATCGCCGGGTTGTCGGTCCGGGCGAGCTTGGCCAGCGCCGCGAGGCTTGTCGGGTCGCCAATCTGGGCGAGCAGCCAGTGAAGCGTGGGAAGCACCGGAGCGGAGGCATCCGGAAGCATGGCGATGACCGCATCGCGCAGCCGCGCGGCGTGGGCCGGGTCGGCGCGGCGTGCGAGCAGCGCATCCTCGCAGCCACGGAGGTCTTCGGGTGTGGTGGCCTGTTTGAGGTGGGCGAGCACTTCCGTTAGAGAGGCATCGCCACCGAGGGCGAAAGTGGCTTTCACGGCGGCCTGGCGGACCAGGGGATCCTCGTGCTTCATCGCCTTCCTGGCGACGGTGAGGCCGGTTTTGGCCTTGGCGGCGGCGAAGAGATCGAGGATGCCGGCCGCGGCGGCGGGCGAGCTGGTGCGGCCGAAGAGGTCGGCGAGCAGGGTGTCGCCGCCGCCGGCGGCGAGTTCGGCGGCGAGCTTGCGGCTGTGATCGCGCAGTCGCCAATGCTCGTGACTGAGGTAGGGTGCCAGATCCTCGAGCGCTTCCGGCCCGAGGGTGGTGGCGAGGAAATCCATCGCCGCCATCATGGTGAAGTAGTTCTTGCGTGCGGGGTCCTTGAGTTCGGCGCGGCAGAGTTTGAGCTTGGCGCTGGAGCCGTCGCTGGCGTCGAGTTTCTGCTGGAACATGGCGCGTGCGTCGTCGGCGATGCTCGGCAGCTTGATCTGCGACTTGTCGGCCTCGACCAGGGCGAGCAATTCGTCAAGGTTGGCGGTCAGCGGGTCATCGGTGAGGACGATCTGCATCGCCTCAATGAGCTCGCGGAAGGCCGCCGGTTGCTTTCTAACCGCTTCCGGATCGATAATCGCGCGCTTGAAACCGGCGGTGGGACGGACATCACGAGGCAACGCGGCTTTCAGGCGCAACTGATGGGCGCTGGACAGGAGCGCCTCACGGTAGCCGAATTTCTCCAACAAGGCGCGGGCCGGGGCGGATCGGTTGGCGAACATCTGGTCCATGATCTGTTCCTCTTCGGCCGCGAAGGTGAGCGGTCCGGCGAGGCGGATGACCGTGTCCTTGGACCAGACCGCCTTCCTTGAACTGACAAATCCTCGGCCGTTTCCCACCGGGTCGAGGGTGATGAGTTTTTCCAAGGCATCCTGCACCAGTTTTTCGTCGAAGCCGGCTTCGAACGGTGAGTTTGCAAGTTTGCTGTCCTTGGCGAACAGCGGAACTTGGGCCGCATTACGAATGCTGTTAGGCGGAGCGGCCCGGGGATCCGCCACGGTCGCCTTGAGCATTGCGAGTTGGGTTTCCTCGGTTTCGGTGGACTGGGCAATGACATTGACCGCGGTGATCCGCACGAAGTCCTTGGGGTCCTCGAGCAGCTTGGTGACCTTGGACAGGTTTTCGAGCACGGTGTCCTTGCCGCAGGCGAGCAGGCCGCGCAGGCCGCCGTCGCGGAACCTCGGTTCTTCATTTTCCAACAATTTCACCAGGCGCGGGGCGATGTCCTTTTCGCCGGCTTGGAAGCGCTTGCCGAGTTCCTCGGCGACCAAGCGGCGCATCTTCGGTTTGAAAATGTCGAGCAGATCGAAGAGTTCGTCGGTGCTGCGTTTTTGCCACGGGGTGCCGACCTTGGCGTCGAGCCACGGATCATTGAACTGCAGTTGAGCACTGGCGAGCAAGTGACCGATTTCCCGCTTGGTGGGCCAGAGGGACTCGTCGGTATCCTTGCCGGAAATGAGCGTCTGTTTGAAGGGCGCGGACTGGTGGAGGACCTCGGTGGCGGTGGGGTCGTGCAGTGTGGGGTATTTGCCGGTAGGCGAGATGTAAACAAAACTGCCGTCGTGCATGCGGCAGAGGGTGCGCCGCCAGCGCATGTTGCGTTCGGCCAGCGCGCGCACTTCCGGTCCGCAGAGGCTCGCGGCCCAGGCTGACCAATTGCCTTGGTAATCGTGGCCGTGGCCGGCGCGGGCGGTGAACGAGGCGTGGGTGGACATCATGGCGAAGTATTTGGCCGAATAGTTGTCGCCTAACAATTTCATCGAGAAGGCGACGCCGGTGTTTTTGCCGTTGCTGTCGTCGGTGTCGGCCGCGGGGTGGTCACCGTAGGGGATGCCTCCCTGATCGACATAGGAGCCGAAGAAACGGCGGGCGCGGACGATGGCGGCATCGATTTCCGGATCGTCGATGCCGAGTTTTTTGGCCAGGGTGACCAGCATGAAACAGCGGTTGCCGGCGGCATTGAGAGCGCCGTAGCCCGGGTTCATGCCGTGGAGTTTGCCACCATTGAAGGATGGGAAGGCGAAGGTGTGGCCCCATGAGCCGCCGCCGCTCTGGCCCATTGCCGTTTCGACCGCATACTTCCGCAAAGCCGGCACGACGTAATCATCACCGGTGGCATCGTAATAAAGCGCGCAGTTCAGGCCGTTGAAGCCCGCATGCCAGGACGCGTAGCCACGCCCTACGAGAGTGATCGGCCCCTTCTCCTTGGGTGGCTGCCATCCGCTTTCGCTGCGCACCCAGTCATGCACCAGTTTGCGGTGTTCGGGCTTGCCGGATGCGACCAGCGCGAGCGCCTCGAGGCTGCCGCCACCGCCGGGTTTGCCGGTTTTGGGATTGGGAGCGAAGCGTGCCTCGAGCACCTTCCACGCGTCCTCGAGGATTTGTTTCGTCTTCGGGCAATCGTAGGGCGCGGTGTCGCTGTAGGCGGGCATCACCCGCAGCGTGAGCCCGATTTCAAGCGTGGTCGGGATGATCGGAAACTCGTCGAAGGCCATTTTCTTGACCTCCGCTTTGCGTTCCTGTTCCGGTTTCCAATCGAAGAGCGAGTTGTCGCTCAGAACCTGTGCGAAGAGTTTGTCCACATCGACGCTGTTGACATCCTTCTTGCCGTGGCGGGCGTTGAAGTTTTTATCACGCCAGACGAGGAATGAGATTTTGCCATTGTTGTCCGCCTTTTCGGCTTCGATGATCGCATAGCCGATCAACTGGCCGAGGTGTCCGCCGGCGGTGAATTTTTTCCCGTTCATGCCGATGATCACATCGCCCGAAAGGAATTTGCCATCGGCCGGCGAGCCTTTGAAGGTGCCCTGCACCTGGATTTGGTCGCCGGGTAAACCTCCGACCATGAAACCGGTGATGCCGGTGGGTCCGAGATACCACAATTGCGGTGCCACTTTGCCCGACGAGATCTCCTCGCCCTTCGTTAGGTCGGGCAGTTTCGCGGGGCGGGCGGGTTGACCCTCGTCGGCGAGATCACCCTGTTTGGCCAGCGCTTCCATTTGCTCGAGGGTGAGCGTGCGTTCCTCGGCCGTAGCGAGTGGGCCGAACGCGGAGAGGATTGCCAGGGCGGCGGCGGTGGGGAATGTGTGGAATTTCATGGGCGAAAGCGGGTGGGGTAGGAGTCAGGATGTCGACCGGAAATCATGGCAGGTGAAGAGCGAAAACCCGGTGGCATGGGCGAGTTTGACTAGGGTTTCACCTGTGGCCTCCGGGATCGGCGTGCTTACATCCCAAACGATGTGGGCGGTCTGGCCGACTCTGGCACGGGTGGACCGGCGCTGTTCAAACCGTTCGTTGAAACTGGCTAACAAACTCACCGCGCGCGCGGCGGAATCGACGACAAATGAGCCTCGTCCGAACCACAGGCTCTCGAACACGAATTCGTCGCTGATCGCATCGGTAACGCGCAGGACTTGCGGGCGTCGGCGCTTCGGCAGGGCTGCCAGGGCGGCGTCGGCAGCGGCCGGATTGTCGGCTAGATAAACAAACGAATCGCCGCGCTTGGTAAGCCACCCGAGTTCGGAGGGCATGGACCGGCGAGGTGTTTTGGGCCTGACCACCACCGGGGGTATCGGGGTGAACGAGTTGAGCCAGGCGCTGGACAGCGGCAGCGGGAAGGAGGCGAGAGCATACTTATTGGCACGCCGCAGGTAATCGACCGTGAGAAGCAGCACGGCGGCCAGGATCAGGAAGCGGGTGGCTCCGAGGTTCCAGCGGTCGAGACGATGGGCCTTGGCGACATCCGCCTCGCTCATCGTAATCGGCGGGCGTTTTGCGGATTCCCCCACGATGCCAGCATCCATGCCCTTCGACGTGTCCGGGCCGCTGATTTCCGAGCTGAGTTTGTCTTCCGGGGAGGCGTCTTCTCCGGCATCGTTGGAGCGGCCTTGTTTCTGCCGCTTCCATTCCGGAGTGCCGGATGGATCGTCGCCACCGAGGTATTTCAGGTCCGCCTCGTTCATGCCGGCCTTGTCGAGGAACTCGCCCGAGGCATCTTCGGCGAAGGTGATCTGCGCGACTTCCGAACCGCGGACTTCGAGGGCGGCCTTGCGAATTTCCTCCTCGCGGGACGCGCGTTGGGTCAGAACGCTGGTGGGGATCGCCTCGATGCGATTGACATGGGTGGCCGAGTTGACCTTGGCGCAGACGAAAGCCGCAAGCGTCATCGCAGTGGCGATGTAACGGAGCCGAGGTTGCTGCCGATACCAATAGACCAGCCACAGCAACGCGGCAGCCAGCCAGAGTGCCACTCCGAAATAACCCAAAATACTGAAATACTGCCAATTCATTGCGGTGTGGAGACGGGATTGCGGTTCACTTGCGTTTCTTGGCGACCTGCTCGTCCCATTGGTTGAACGCGTAATTAATCAGGTTGACGCCGAGGTTCATGGCGGCGTCGCGCATTTCCGGGGACACATCGGTGAATCCCTGGCTTTTCCAGGCGTCGTTCATGTCGCCGGGGTGATAGAAGACGACCCAGCGGCCCTCGTGTTTGACGCCCAGCGCGCGCCGGCCGCCATGGTGCCAGAACGCGGGCGCGCCATTGGGAAAGCCGAATGGTACCTGATAGATCATGTCGTCATCGGCGATGTCCAACAGCGGCTTGTCAGGGAAAACCTGGGCCATGAGGCGGGTGAACGACTGGTGGAAGTCGGGACTTCCGGCATCGCCGATGAGCATGCCGCCGCCGAGGCAGTATTCGCGCAGGATCCGGATGTCATCCGTGGTCACGCGGCCCATGGCACCGTTGCCCGTTAGATAAACGAAGGGCGGGATACCGTCTTCCGGGTATTTGGCGAGCAGCGAAATCGAGTGGCTCTCGCCCTTGTCGGCGATCTTCTTGAAACCGGTGGCGGTGGCGAAGTAGCGGAGGAAATTGAGGTCGGCGGCCGATTCGTTCATGCCGTCGTCCCAGCCATCGCCGCCGTGATCGAGGCGGATGAAGCGGATCTTGTAATCATCCATGCCCTCCGGCCAGCCGCCCTTGGAGCCGCCGCCCTTGCCCATCTTGCCGCTCTTGGCATTGGTGGTCGCGTCGTAGGTCAACTCGGTTTGTTTCTCGAGCATCTCATCCACGGCGGTGCGGTCGAGGTCGGGCATGTCAAAGAGGATCGCCGAGTTGGGGCGCAGGCTGAGGGTCTTTTGTTTCTTCTTTTTCTTGGGTTTGACCATTTTGACCATGGCGACGACCGGGTTGCCGCTGCCCTTGGGCACGCGGTAGGGTTCGACGCAGCCGCGCATGCTCAGCAGCCAGGGGATGAGGATGATGACAACGAAGTGGGTCATCACGCTGGCGTAAACGCTGCGGCGCTGGCGGGGATCGCGACCGTGGGTGCGCAGGTCTTCCAGCAGGTGGTCGCCTCGCAGCGGGCCGCCCGTTTCGCCGGTAAAAGCCGCGCTCACCGAGCGGCTGCGCAGCACGACAAGCAGCCAGATGGCGTAGAGCGCCACCGCGAGCGCCGGCCACGCGACATCCCAGATGAACATCAGGATGGTGGCGTTGTCCTGCTTGTTGCCGTTGATTTCGAGGCCCGCGCGGAGGATGGCGAAAGCACCCTGCCAGGCGGCAAAGAGATAGGCGGCCACCGCGAGGCAGGTGATGACAAGTGCGAAGCGCAGCGCGTGATAGGACGGACGGTTGCGGAACAGTCCGGCCATGCCGGCGAGCAGGCACAGGCCACCGGCCGCGCCAAAAAGCTGGAGGCAGAGTTTGAGCAGCCAGGTGGAACCATTGCCTGCAAACAGGGTGCTTACTGCAAAATTGCGGGACAAAAAGGCATCGAGGGCGGGCGGTCCCCACGACCACGCCGCGAGCCCGAGTCCCGCCAGCATGAGCACCGCGACGGTGGTCACGCGCGCCTTGAAGACGGAGGGATTCGTCGGAATCTCTCCGATCCGTTCAGCGGGGATTGATAGCTTAGCTCGGCTCATGATGGCGGACCAGGGTGCGATGTGCGGCAACGAAACCAGGCCGTCTTATTTGAAAAGATCCTCGTCAGCGGGCACGACCGGTCCGGGTTCGGCCTTCTTGAGATCCTTTTCGATGGTGGACTTCGGTTCCTCCGGCGCGGGCGGCGAAGTTTTGGGATCGGTTGTGGGCTTGGCTTCCGGATCCGTCTTGGGCTCGGCTTTGGGCTCGGCTTTGGGCTCGGCTTTGGGAGCGGCGGCCGGGGCGGCGAAGTGGCTGCCAAGGTCCTGGGGTTTGAGGCCGTGTTCTTCGGCGATGCGGCGCATGGCCGACTGGGCCTCCTTGACCGCCAGTTCGGTGCGTTCGCTCTCGCTCAGCTTCGAGCTGTCACCGCCTGACACCGCTTTCCAGATGTAGGTCCCGCTGGTCGGGATTAGCAGCACGGCATGGGCGACGATGGTGAAAATGATCATCGACTTGAGGCTGCGGCCGTTGAAATTTACGAGCAGTTCGCCCGGGGTGGTTTCGTTGGATGGGGATTGGTTCATGGTGGTGGGAGTTGAGGATTTGAAATTTAAAATTTAAAATTTGAGATTTGAGATTTGAGATTGGGAATTTGAGATTACTCCGTTTCGTTGCCGACGGCTTCGATGATGCCGCCGGCGGTGGCGATGGCTTGGAGGACGGGTTCGAAAGATTCCTTGGGCAGGGTGGCGTCGCAGTTGAACTGCACATGGCGTTGGTCGTCCGAGACCGTGCGGGTAAGCAGGGAACGCACGCCCCATTCGACATCCTTGGCATTGTCGATGCGATCTCCATCGAAGTAGATGGTGCCGGTCTTGTCGATGGTCACGCGGGCGACCACAGGCAACTTGTTCTTGCGGACATGCTCGGAGACCGGCGGAGTGACTTCGAGATCGGAGCGATCCTTGGAAGCCTCGCTGCAGACGAGAAAGAAAATGATCAGCAGGAACGCGATATCGCCCATGCTGGCGGTGGGGATGGGCACCGAGCGTCGCTTCTTGCTTTGGGGCGGACGTTTCATGGTTTCTTCTCCTCATCGACGAGGGCGACAACGCCGCCGTTGGCGCTGATGGCGGCGAGCGCCTGAAAATAGTTCTGATAAGGAGTGCCGGCGGCGGACTCGAGCAGGACAACGCGCTTGTCGGGTTCCAGTTTGGCGAGATCGAGCGCGGCAAGGCGGGCGCTGAGGGCCTCCAGATCGAGCGGCTTGTCATTAAAGAATATCTCGCTGCCGCGCAGGTTGATGGTAGGGGTCTTGTCCGATTGCGCGTTGGTCGATTTCTCGCCGGCCGGGAGGTCGGCGGTGATTGACTTGATTTTGACCAAGGATGTCGCCACCAGGAAATAGATGATCAGAAGAAACGCGATGTCGGAGAACGAATCCGTGGGGATCGCCATATCGCGATACTTCTTTTTGCGGGGCTTGCTCATCCGGGATCAGTGGTGGGTCAGGATGAACTCGATGATTTCGCTGTTCGCCTCCTGCATTTCCAGTTCGATTTCGTCGCTCCAGCGGTTGTACATGCTCTGGGGGATGACCGCAGAAAGGGCGATGAGCAGGCCGGCGGCGGTGGTGATCAGGGCCTCGGCGATGCCGGCCGCCACCGCGCCACCGCCACCGGAGGCACCGGCCTCGGCCATGCCGCCGAAGGAACCGATCATGCCTGTGACCGTGCCGGTCATGCCGAGCAGGGGCGCGGCGGTGCCGACGACGGTGAGCACATCGAGGCGCTTGTTGACCAGGCTGAGCGCCTGGACGCTGTATTCTTCCATCACCTGGGTGATGACGGCGCGCATGGTGTCGGGGCTTTCGTTTTTCTCCCTGAGTTGTTGATAGGAGCGGAGGCCGGCGAGCATGACCGAGGCGACCGGGCCGCCGGTGGCGGCGCATTCCGAGATGGCGGCGTCGATGTTGCCGGCCCGCAGGTGGGCCTGCACCTTGGAGCGCAGTGCCCGGGTGTCGATCTTGCGGTTTTCGCGGAAGGCGCACCAGCGGTCGTAGACTACGGCGAGACTGACGAAGCTGCAGGCCATGATGGGGACCATGACGGGTCCGCCTTTGAATATTGTATCTAACATGATGTGGGTTGTGGTTGGTTGTTTGGTGCTTCGGTTGAGGTGTGGATGAGATGGAGGATGCGGAGAGCGTCTTCAGGCGGGAGCTTGAAACGATTGAGCGGCAGCTCCTCGCCGGGTTCGATGACCAGTTCGCCGGTGGCGTGGTGGTAGCGGCTGGCATGGGCATCGCGCAGCGGGATGCGGGCGAAAAAGCGGCGGCGGGCAACGGCGAGCAGGATCAACTCGTCGTCGGTGACACATAGCCAGAGCGGGCTGCGGCGCCACCAGCGTCCGGTATCGACGCGGGTGCCGGTGCGGACGCACAGCCGCGGCTCGGCGGCGCCGGTTTCACTTTGCAGGAGTTGTTGTTCCAAGGGATTCACTGAAATGGAAATGTATCTAACGTTTTTTCTTTTCCTCCTTGAGGGCTTCTATCATCAGTCCGCGCTGCTCCTGGTCGATGAAGATGATTCTCTCGAACGCGGGATCGGCGAGGCGGCCACGGGCGTATTTGGCCCAGATGCAGTCCGGGAAGTCGAAGGTGACGCGGCGGTAGAGTTGGTAAGCGGTTCCCATATCACCTCCTTGACTGCGCTCGTGGCTGAGCCCGCTCCAATACATGGCTTGGGCGCGGATTTCGGGGCCATCGTATTGCTCGTTGTCGATGACGCGCTGGAAGGAGGCGATGGCGCGGTTGTATTGGGCGGCGCGCATGTAGTTTTGGGCGGCGCCGAGCGCGGCGAGACCGGCGAGCGGATCGTCGGGGAAGCGCTCGTGAAGTTTCGAGTATACCATCGCGGCGTTGAGAAACTCCGGGTAGCTCAATGCGTCAAGGCGCAATACCTCGGCCTGCGATTTCTCATCCTTTTTATCGCGCAACTCGTCGGCCTGTTTCTTGAAGGCGAGGCCCTTTTTCTGGAAGTATCCGCCGAGCCGGGAAATGGTGGCGGGGATCAATTCGTTGTCGGGATACTTGTAGGAGAGTTTGATGTATTCCTCGATCGCATTGTCGGCTTGGCCCATCTTCTCATAGACGAGACCCACCTTGAATTGGGACTTGGAGGCAAAATCAGACTTCGGGTAATCGAGCGGGATCCTGACGAAGCGGGCGAGCGCGTCCTGATACATCGGCAGCTTGCTTTCCTCGTTCTTGGAGATGTCGGCGAACTCCTGCGACAGGTTGCCTAACAGATATTCCGCATGCGCCTTCAGTTCCTCGTCGTGGTGGGTGGCGAGGGTTTCGGCGAGCAGCTTGCGGGCTTGGCCGATCTCGCGGCGGGCGAGGCTTTCCTGGTCCATTTCCCGGTGTTTCTTGGCGAGTTCGAAATAGCACTCGGAAAGGGTGAAACTGGTGCGCACGGCCATTTCGTTGTCATTGAAGCGTTTGCTGAACGGCTCGATGATTCCGTCGGCGCCCTTGTTGACGGCGACTTTGAAGGACTGTTCCTCGTAGGAGACGGTTAGATCATCGCCGTAGCGGACGGGGAAGCCGTTGAGTTCGACCGCGGGCAGCACTGCGGGCGGTTCCTTGTCGGCATAGCCGAGGGTGAAGACGCCTTTGAAGATACCGGAATGCGCCTCGGTCTCTCGCACGCGGAACGAAGTGCTGGCTCCGCCGGTTCCCTTGAGCGGAATTTCGGCAACATCGCGTTCCGGTCCGCGGTCGAGGCCGGGGGCGAGCAGGCGGAGGTGGACTTTCTCGCCCACATACGCGCGATCGAGGGTATCGGCGTAGCCATCCGACATGACATCGAGGACGGCGTGGCTGCCGACGGTGAAACTTGTGGATACCCAGTGGACCTTTTCCTGTTCGTCCTGCCATGGATAGGCGAGGTGCACGATGTCACCGGCCTTGACCGCGAGGCCGGCCGGAAGGGCGGAGCCGGACAGTTCCGCGGCATCCTTGGTAGCGAAGCTGCGGAGCGGCGGATCGCCGAGGATCAGCGGCACGGCAAAGGAGAAGCGGCCTTCCTCAAGATGCGGTTGTTGCGTGGGGGCGACCGGCGGCCGGGTGACCTGATAGCCAGTGGGAGTTGTGGGCGTGCTGCCGGTCAGGGTTCCTTTGAGTTTGAGGGTGCCGGGTGTTTTGACATCGAACGGCTTGCCGGAGGCATCGGCGGCGGTGCGCGCTGCCTCGGTCTGGACATAGGCGTTGATGGTGCTGCTGCCGGCAAGGGCGAGGTGGGGGACGACCACGTCGAAACGGATGTCGGAGCCAATCACCGCGTCGAGCTTGGCGGCGGACAATTCCTCGCCGCTGAGATGGCTGTATTCCAGTGTGCGGCGCGGCAGGATGATTTCCGGGCCGACCGTTTTGACTGGCGTTTGTTTGACCGCAGCCTTGGGTTCCACCGGCGGCAGCGGTTTACTGGTCTGGTTGTAGGCGCTGAGCAACGGCAGGGCATATTGCGCGTGGCCGATGATGACGGTGCGGTCGGTGGGAATTCCCGGGTCAAGGTTTTCGGTATCGCGGTAGGTGGCGGTGAGCGTGCCGCCCTTGGTCATCCGGATCTCCGACGGGCGCGAGGGTTCGCCTTCGACCGGGAAAACACGACCGATGAATTGCCCGCTGTGTTCCTCGGTCTCGACCGCCTTGAGGGTGACCTTCGCTCCGTCGCTGGAAGTGACAGTGAAGTCGGCCGTGTCCTTCTCCGGGCTGCTGTCGAGGTCGGCGTCGTTGATGACGATGGCCACCGGGTCGTCGAAGCGGAAGCGGCGGACGGGTTCCAACAGCAAAACGCGCTGGCCATCCGGGGTGTTGGTGTAGTTGAGGAACGAGGCGCTGACCGTGCCGTTGTTGAAGGCGACGGACAGTTGTTTTTCGTGGCGGTCGCGGCCGGGGGTGGCGGCTGTGGGATCCTGATAGCGGACGGTGATGCGGTCGCCGGGCACTACTTCGAGCTGTTGGTTTTCCCGCAAGGTGAGGTAGTCCTGCGCCACCGGCAGGAGGGGTTTGCCCTCGCGGTCATTGATGGTGATCTTGCGGATCGAGGGTGCCACGCCCTCGTAGCCGAGAATCACCAGACGAACGACGCGAGCGCGGGTGTTCTCGCCGAAGGTAACCTCCAAGCTGCCATCGGCGGTCTTTTTAATGGCGGCCGGCTTCGGGATGTTGGCGCGGACGGCCTCCGGGAAAGTGGATGGATCAAACATCGCGTCAGGGCAAGGCACGAGGTCCGGTTTGCCGGGAACATCGCAGAGGAGGACGGGTTTGTGTTTGAGGAATGCATCACGCCCTTCAAGGCACCAAACCTCGATTTCGTGGAGGCCGGGTGCGAATTCGCGCTCGATGGTGAACGGGTCCTGAGAGGTCATTTCGGCGGGTTTTCCGTCGATCAGGAAACTCCTGAGGGTGTTTTCGTCAGCGGCAAGGGGCAAGCCGGTGAGTTGGAAGCGGCGGATGGCGGCGGCGGGTTGGTAGAAAAGAGCGCGGTAGCGGATGAGCACCACGGTGCTTGCGAAGTGTGGTGGGGGCATGATAGGGAGTGGTTCCGCAGAGAGTGATTTTACGGTGGCGGAGAGGATGGAGCCGCGGTTCGAGGTGTAATCCATGCTCTCCAGCCAATCGGCGGGGAGTTCGCGGTCTTTCGGTTTGCTGACGGCAATGGCCGAATGGCCGTTAACAAAGAATGAGGAAACGTGCGGCTGGCCGTCCCACGGCACCGGATCGTCTGGGAAACGCGAGCGGGTGTTCCAGTCCTTGCCGTTCATTGAGGTCTGCAGCACGAAGTGGGTCAGCGCCTGGCCGGTGCCGCCGGTGTCGAGGGTCATGCGGCCGAGGGCCACGCTGTCGTTGAGGTCGATGCCGAAGGTGCGGGTTTTCTTCTTGTCTCCGACGACTCCTTGCCAGCCGGGATAGTCCTTGGAACTGATCACCATGTTGGGATCGCGACCGGGAGCGCTCTCCGAGGCGAAGGCCAAAGCCTGGGCTCCGGCGGTCGGCACCACCGCTTGGAACTCGCCGGTGTAGGGGCCGGTCTCGGTGAGTTCGAGGCGCCGGATTTCGTCGCCGCTCGATGCCTGGAGGTTGACGGTCACGCGATCGGGAGCGGCGGTCTTGCTTTGATCCATATCGGTGAGGCGGAGGTAAATCTTGTTGCCCGGGCGCACCGCGCGGGAGCCGAGTGCGGCTTGGGCGCTGGACAGGCCGAGTTCCTCGATGTCGAGTTGCCGCTCGCCCTCGCGGGGCGGGAAGGCGCCTGCTGTTAGGTCGAGCGAGGCATCGGAAGCCACGCCGATCACGGTGTTGGGATCGGGCGGCAGGTTGGTCATCTTGGCGCGGAATTCCTTGGAGTAGCCGAAGCGAATTTCGTCATCGCCGAGAACCTGCAGGATTTTGTCGTTGGGGGTCGGCGGCCCGAGGGCGGTGGGCAACTCGGCACGGAACTTGTCCTTGCTGTCACCCAGCGGCGAGAGCAGCACACGCTCGGTGTCGCCGGACTTGGCGCGGACTTCCACTTCGATGTCGGCCCCGAGGCCGGAAACATTGAGGGTAGGGTCGCGCAGGTTGATCTTGAGCGCCATGCCCGGGACAATGCTGGCATTTTCCTGCGACGGGCCGAGCTCGATTTCGCTGGCCTCGACCAGCTTGCGCATCTGGAACTGGATCTTTCCGCGCAGGATCATGGCGTCGGGATGTTTCGGTTGTTGGCGGAGAACGGCCTCGACCTCGCTGAGGGCCTCCTTGTAGCTCTCCTGGTCCATCAGCACCTCGGCGCGGGCGTAATGGACACGCAGCCGGAACTCCGGCTGGCGCAGACGCATCAGCTTGTCGAGTTCGGTCAAGGCGGAGGTGAAGTTCTTGCTGACGCGATCCACATTGACGGATCCGAGGGTGGCCTCGAGCTGCATTTCCGAGCCACTGTATTCGGCGGCATCGGCGACCTTGCGGAACCAGGCGCGGGCGGTGGGCAGCGCACCTTTGCGGAACGCGAGCGAGGCGTAGGCAATCTTGAGCCGTGCCTCCTGCTCGGGGTTGAGGGTGCCGGGCGCTTCGCGCGACCAGATCGTCAGTTCCTTGACCAATCCCTCGGCTTGGGCGCCGCGGTCGGCCTCGACATTGCGTTGCAGCAGCCAGAACGCGTATTCCAGCGTCAGTTTGCGCAGCACCGGTTGGAGTTGATCGGCATGGGCAAGGTAGAGATTCCAGGCGCTGTCGGTGTTGCCCTGCACGAATTCGGCGTGAGACTTGTAAATCGGGAACGCCGGATCGGTTTCATCCACCGGGATCTCGACCGAGCCGATCGCGGCGGCGGCCTTGCCTATCACCAGACGAAGTCGGCCAGAGATCTGGCTTTTCATACCTCCGCGGGCGACGGTCATGGCCACCGACGGCTGGCCTGCGGCGAACGCGGCTTCGGCAAAGAGCGCCAGCGCTTCAATATTCTGGTTGTAAGCGATCGATGCGTGCCACAATCCTGCTGCGATGGGTTCGGCGGCGGACCATTCTTTTTTCTCCTGCAATTCCTTGAGCACGCGCGGCACCAGCAGCTCGCCACCCGTCCCGCCCCCCGCAACGACACCGAGCGGCGCGTTCTCCGCGTAGAGGGAAAACACGAGTTGGCGGGTCGGGTCGGACCACTTGGGCAAAGCCGCAACCGGCTGCAGGCCTGTGACCGGAACAACATCGGGTGCTGCGGCCGCGCGCTCCACCACGGTCTTGAGGGCCGCCTCGACGGCGGCGGGTGCGGCGTCCGGCGGCAGGGCTAACAACTCTCGGTTGACTGAACCCACATCGACCGCCGCCATGGCGGGTGTCATCGCGAGCGGGCCGAAATGCGCCGCGTCCGCCGCCGTGATGTGATAGGCGGGATTGAGTTTCGCGTAGGCTGGCGAGGCGAGCAGCGACTTCATCAACGCAAGGGCGGATTCATCCTTCGGATTCGCCGCGTGCAGCCAGATAGCAAAGACATACTCCGAGATGATGCCGGTCGGGATCTGCGCGGTGAGGATGCGCTGGAGTTCGGGAACGAGCGGGGCAATCGCCGCCTTGTAGCCGGCGTTTTGCCCGCCGTTATGCATGAACCCATCCCATTGCGGCCCGACGTAAATGGCGTGACCACCCACCCCCGGGACGGCCGCCACCGCCCGGCGGAAAAGAAACTCGCGGTCGCCATCGAGATTTCCAAGCTGAGTCTTGAGCAGGGTTAAGGCCTCCGCCGGCGGCGCACTTTTGAACAACTCGTTCCACAACAAAAGCGCGTCAGGAATGGTCGGGCTGGCCGCCAGGAGATCGCTCAGCAGCGTGTTGAAGGCGGCTGTTCGATCCTGCGCGCTTGCCTCTTTCGCCACCTGCTTCCTGACTTGATCGTTACTGGCACCGAGATTCTCGTATTGTTTGCAGAACGCGGCATGTTGTGCCAGGTCTGCCGCCTCGTGCTTCAATCCGCTGTTCCACGCCAGGTCAATGGCGGCCTTGGCGGAGTTGAACCGCCACAGCTCAGACTTCATAAGGTCCGGCACTACCGCAATGAAGGTATTCGTTCCAGCCACGGCATAGGCCCGGATTAGCGCGGCATCTCCGCTCGGATTGCGCGCCAGGCTGGGTGCCAGCGCCTTCGCCTCGTCCACGGTCAGGGTGGCGTCGAACAACCCCACCTCAGGTGCGGCCAGCGAGTTGAAGACGGCCGGCACCTTCAATGCCAGCGCCCTCAGCTCGGCCGGGGAACACAACCAAAATGAAACCCCTGCGGCAAGCACGGCCTGCGCCTGTTGCGGCGGCAGGCTCGCCAGTGCTTTCAGGATCGGAGCGACCTTGGCCTCGCGCTTCGGAGCCAGGTAGTTCCTCATAACCCCACTGTCTCCTTCGCGGATATTCATCCAGCCTTTGGCGGCAAGGATCGATCCCTCGTAGGGCAAAGCGGTCACCAGCGCTTCGGCGGCCTGCAAGGGTTTCTCGAACAACGAATCCGGTAGCGGCTTGTTCGCCCGGAATAGCTCAGTCGCCTGCTTGCTAAACGGCACAACTTCCATCGCCCAGTTGATGCGCGCCTTGTAGGGAGCAGGCAGGTTCGCCACCGCCGCCAGCTTGCGCGCGGCCTCCAGCCATGCTTCATCCACAATCGCGAACGACTCCAACTGCCCGCAGGTCCATTCGAGGTCCGCGGTATGCGGACCGACACTGGCCGCATCGGCGCCGATGATCGCCGCGAGTCGGTTGCAAAGCGCCGGGAGATCGGCACGGGTCTTGGCCTGGGAAATGAACCAGGCATCGAACTGGCGGGCGCGGCCGAAAGTCCGCAGCCGGTCGCCGTCCTCACGCATGAAGAGGTAGGCGGCGTCGATGTCGCCGAGATGGTTGAGCAGGAGACGATAGACGGCCGGCGTGGCGGCGGCGGCAACTTGGGCGTCCACCGCCGGGTTCTTGAGCAGTTTCCGATAGAAGCTAACCGCCGGCTGCCAATCGCCGGCGCGTTCGGCGGTCTGACCGGCCTGCCACAAGACGGCGGGCGAGGGCGACGGTTGGGCGTCGAGCCACGGTTTGACGGTGGTGAACGCCTGTGCCGACCGGCTTTCCGTCAGGCCCGCCTGGAGGATGTTAGAAACCGCGCCCTCGGTTTGGGTCGGAGCGGTTTTGTAGGCGGCGATTTGGTCGTCGAGGGGAGAGGCGGAAGCGGGAGTGAAAGCAAGAAAGGGGATGAGCCCGACAATCACCGAAAGCAGCCCACCGGGGCGTGCCATGGTGCAACCGCTTGCCTTCATGAGCCCAACGGGCTCGGGAGGGGTGGCTGTTAGGCCCGCGGCAGCGCCCGTTGGGCTCGCAGGCTGGGCCGTTGGACTGGTGGAGCCGACCGTTGGGCTCGCGGAACCCGTTAGATCCCCCTGTTCAATGTCTGAAGGTGATTTGGCAAATGGTTTCATCGATTTCATGGTCCCTCCTCCAGTCGTTTGATTTCGAGGTCGGTTTCGAGATTGAGCATGTTTTCCTGGGACAACTGGGCGCGGGCGTAGGCGGCCCACTGGCTTTCCGGGAAATCGTAGGTGAGGCGCTTGAAGATCGAGTAGGCGGCCATCGGCTGTTGCAACTGCTGGTAACACATGCCAGCCCAATACATCGCCTGGGAGCGGACGTTGGGGCCGTCGTAACCTTCCTCGCCGATGACGCGCAGGAAGGCGGTCAGGGCATCCTGCTGGCGGGTGGCGCGGAAGTAGGCGTGGCCGGCGCGCAACCCGGCCTGGCCGGCGAGTTCGTCGTCGGGGAAACGTTCCTGGAGGCGGCCGAAGATGCGGGCGGTCTTGATGAATTCGTTGAATGCCATTTTCTGCATGGCCTGACCCTCGAAGGCCGCGTCCTTGTCGATCACTTTGCCAGTCTCGTCGACACCTTTGGCGAGCAGCGGCTTGGCCTTTTCCTCGTAGGCGGTGGCGGATTTGAGGAAATAGCTGCCGAGTCGTGCCATCGAGGTGGCGATGTATTCGGAATCAGGATATTTGTAAGCGAGTTTGACATACTCCTGTGCCGCGATGTCCGGTTCCTTGAGCGCCTCGTAAACGAGGGCGATGCGATATTGCGCCTTGGAGGCGTGGAGCGTGTCGGGGTAGCTCCCGGTCACATTCATGAAACGCGCGAGCGCCGCACGGTAGCGCACCTGCTTCAAGGCCGCGTCCGCGGTGGTGTCCGCTTCCTCGAAGGTCAGGTTCCCCAGCAGAAACTCGGCGTGGGAGCGGGTTTCCGGGTCGGTGAACTGGTTCATCGCGCTGGCCAGCAATTGTTTGGCATTGGTGTATTCCAGCAAGGCGGCCTCCGCATTGCCGAGCAGGCGGTGGCGTTTGGCCATTTCGAGGTTGGCCTCGGCCAGGGAGAACTGGCTGCGCATGGCAATCTCCGAATCCTGATAGATCTTGGAGAACGGCCGGATTCCACCGTCGGCGCCCTTGCTGACGGTGACGAGCGCGGTTTCGGTCTTGATGCCGTTGGCATCGGTGTAGCGGGCCGCCACGGTATCGCCGTAAACGACCTGGACCACGGCACCCAGCGGCTGTGGGGCCTCCTCCTCTTCGGCGTCCGTCGCGCGGGTGCCATCGGGTGAATCCGGCGCGACAGGCGCGGGCTTGGCGGGCGCGGCCGGGGTGGCGTAGGCGAGCGTGCAGCCGCCCTTGAAGATGCCGGTGTGGGGGCCGGTTTCGCGCAGATCGGCGCGCGCTTTCGCGCCGGACTTCGCCTGCACCAAAACGCTTAATGTGTCGCTCGTGTCGCTGGTGTCCCCGCCGAGGTCCACCACCCGCAGGTTGAGGGCTTCGCCGACATAGGCGCTGGTGATTTGCGTGCGGAAATCTTCCGTCATGATGTCGAAGACCGGGTGGGTGATCACCTTGGCGGAGGCGGTGGACCATTGCTCGGCACCGGCTGCATCGCGGAAACGGAAGCCTAAATGAACGGTGTCGCCCGGGCCCACGACGAGGGCATCCGTGCGGGCGCCGCGGAGTACATCGGTGAGACTCTTACTCATTTCATTGCGTTCCTCGGCGCTGATCACGCCCATCGGCGGGATCACCCCGGCGATCAGCGGGATGTTGAGCCGGAAGCGGTCATCGGGCGGCGTTTCCTTGCTCGGCAAAACCATGCCGCTGGTGTAACTGGCAATGCCCCCTCCGCCGGGCTGGTAGGCGCGAGCCAATCCCGCGCCCAGCTCCAACGTGCCGGGCACATTGAGATCGAAGCCAACACCGGCAGCCGGGGCCTTCAGGCGGCGACCGTTTTCGGTCTGGGCGAACACGGTGACGGAGGAATTCACACTGATGGCGAGGTGCGGCGCGACCACCTCAAGGAACATCGGGTGGCCATGGACCGTGGCGAAGCCACCCTCCGGCGCGGACTTGCTGTCGAGCAAGCTGCAGTCGATCTGCCAGCGGGGAGTCACCACTTCGGGGATAGCCGCGGCGCGCTGGAGCGATTCGGAATCCATGCGCTCGAAACCCTTGACGAGCTTTTGCGGCGGCGGCGCGTTCTTCGGGTCGATCGCGCTCACCCGGGCATGGGCGAGGCGGATCACCGGCGGGGCGTAGGCGGCGTGGGTGATGGTCGCCACGCGCTCATAGGGCACGCCCGGGCGGTTGTTTTCGGCATCGCGGTAGCGTGCGGTGAGGGTGCCACCCGCAGCCACTTGAAACTGCTTGTCACCCGTGGCCTTGCCTGCCACCGGGGTGACCATGACTTTGAAAACCCCGGTCGAGTCGCCGGTTTCCACCGCCTCGAACTCGCGGCTGCCGCCGGCCTCGCTGGCCAGCGTGACCTTTACCTTGTCTGGCTTCACCGTGCTGTCCATGTCCGCATCGTAAACGACCAGCGGCAGTGGCGCATCGTGGTGGAAACGCAGCAGCATTTCACGATACGGCCGATCCTCGCCGGATTGCGGATCAAAGCGCGGTTCGATGTCGGCGAATTCGACCCCGCCGTCGGTAAAGGCCACATCGAGGAAGCGCTCGTGCTTGTCCTTTTTCGCGGTGATCGGGCGGTCGTCCACATAGCGCACCGTGATCTTGTCGCCGGAGATGATTTCGAGTTTGTCGTTCTTGTTGAGTGTGGCAAAGTCCTCGGCCACCGGCAGGATCTTTTTGTTGTCGGGCGTGGTCAGGGCGAGCTTGTTGAGCACCGGCACCGGGCCTTCCTGGCCGGAGAAAACAAGGCGGATCAGCCGGGTGCGGGAGTCCTTGGCGAAGGTCGCGGTGAAGGTGGTGCCGTCTTCACCGGCGGAAAGCTGCGCCGCCCCGTTGCGGTGGTCTAACAAGCTCGGCGGGAAAGCGGCGGGATCAAAAAACTTGTCCGGGCAATCGGCCATCTGGCCGGCCTCGCCGAAGTTGGCAAGCAGCTTGACCGTGCGGCCGAAGCCGATCGTGCAATCCCACCCGGTCGCCCAGATTTCGAAGCGATGCAGGCCTGGCCGCAAGGCGATCTCGCCCTCGAGTTGATCCGGCTTTTCCTTGCTCGTGATCGGCTGGCCATCCACCGCCAGCAGGAATTGTGGGGGATTGGCCACACCCGGGTGGGTGTTGGCGGGCACCTGGTATGGGCCCAGCTCCACCTTGAAACGGCGCGTGACTTCGGCCGCCTCGTGGAAGTAGCCCCGGAAGCGGTAGATGACATGGGCATTGTGATGATAATTCTGGCGCAACCACTTCACCTTGGCCGGAATCGAGTCGGTCATCGCTGCCGACGGACCCGCCACATTCTCCGCAACGCCCGCAGCGAAAACCTGGGACATCCAGCCGCGATCGAGGTGCTCCTCAATCTCCCGCAAGTCATATACGGATCGTTCGTTGGCGACATGATGGGGGTCGGTGTCGTTCATGATCGTGACCGACGGACCCCAAGGATTCCGGATACTGATTAGATTCTTTGGATAGGCCGCCACGGTGGTCATGTCGGCGGCGCTCATGCCGGTCTGGATGACGAACTTCTTGAGCTTGGCGCCGGGCTCCCTGGCGGTGATTGTCAATTCGCCGAGCGCGACATTGTCGTTGAGATCGACGGTGAACTCGGGGCTCACGCCGGCCTTGGTGACTGGCTGCCAGGCCGGGTAGGTATCAGTCGCGCTGATGACCATGTTCGGGTTGCGGCCGGGTTCCGAATGATTGGCAAAGGCGAGGGCTTGGGCGGCGGCGGTCGGGACGCTGCCCTCGAACCAGCCGGTGTAGGGGCCGGTCTCGCGCAGCGTGACCTGCGAAACCGTGTCGCCGCTGGCGCTGCTGAGGTTGACCATCAATTCGTCGATCCCCGAAGTGCGGCTGCGGTCGGCATCGACGACGCGGATATGAATCGGGTTGCCGGGCTTGGTGACATTGGAGATGAAACGTTCGTCGATTTTCGTCAGATCCTCCTCCTTGTTGGCGGCGCGGGCCGCGGCATCCAGCGAGCGGGCGGCCAGTTTGGCGCGGACCGCATCAGCAAGACTGCTTTTTTCGACTCCCTTGAGTTCGGCCATCACCGCTTCCATGTCGGCGGTGCGCTGCTCGATCTCGCTGAGGAGTTTGCGGGAGGATGCCATCAAGGTGGCGTCCGAGGCGATGCGGATCGCCCCGCCGCGCATCTCGTCGAGATTGTTCATCTGTTTGCGGAAACGCTCGGAGTAGGCGTAGGACACCTCGTCGTCGCCGATCACCTGCAGGGTGCCGTCGCCGGGCGCGGGCGCACCGAGCGCCGTGACCACCTCGCCGCGGAACTTGGTTTTCTGATCGCCGAACTGGCGCAGGAAAAAGGTTTCCTCATCGCCGGATTTCGCCCGCACCACCACTTCGATGGAGGTGCCGGCACCGGACACCGCGAGGGTGGGATCGCTGAGGGTCACCTTGAGCCTTTGGCCGGGCACCAGCCACTGGCGGCTGTTGGCGGCGCCGAGTTCGACCTCGGTGGCCTCCATCAATTTCTTGCGCTTGAGCTGCACCTTGCCTAACAGGATTTTGGCATCCGCGTGGTCGGGATCGCGGACGAGGATCGACTCGATATCATCCGCCGCGTCATCGAATTCCTCCATGTCGAAGTGCACTTCCGAGCGGGCGTAGCGGGTGGCGGCCCAGATGGCGGGCTCGCGTTCCAACTCGAGATCGGCCAGCGACTTGAGCGCGGCCTCGAAGTCCTTGGCGATGCGCTCGGCGCGGACGCGGTGCAAGGCCGCTTCGTGGCGCACGGGGAGATTCTCATAGGCTTTGTTTTGCTGGATGCGGAGAAAGAGTTCGCGGGCCTGGGGCAACTGGTTGCGCTGAAGAGCGATGTCGCCATAGGCGATCTCGATGCGCGCGCGCTCGGTCGGCGTGAGCGCGCAGTTGGCTTCGGTGATCCAGGCGAGCAGCGGCTTGACGAGCGCCTCCTGACGCGCCTCGTCGCGGTTCCGGATGGCCATTTCGAGCGCCCACATTTGGTAGGCGATCTCGAGATCGCGGTGCATCGGCAGGAAAACCTCCCACTTCGCGTCCAACAGTTTCCAGGCGCTCTCCTCGTTGCCGGCCAGCCACTCGGCCTGCGATTGATAGACCGGGTAGGCCGGGTGCTCGGCGGCCACCGGGATGGCCGCGAGGCCCATCTTCATCGCCGATTTGTTGGTCAGCGACTTCAGCGCCGCCCACCCGCCGCCTTGGGCCCAGTTGCGCGGGTGTCCTGCCACCCGCTCGTTAACGACCGACAGGCCAGTCCGCGCCAGTGCGGCGGCGGTGGCCGGCTGCGCCTCCAGCAGCGACTGCGCCAGCTGCAGTGTCGGGGCCAGCGCCCTGCCATAGTGTTCGCTCGTGCCACAGCTCCACAGGAACGCGCCCACGCGGTGCAAGACCACGGGGTCCGGATTCTCGGTGACGTGGGCCAGCAACAGGGCACCGACCGGTCCCGAGGCCGCGTCGCAGGCAAACCGCAGGCCGTCGGCCACGTCCAGCATCAGGCTCATCACCTTGGGATCGGTGAAAACCGCATTCGTCACCGTGCCCAGTTGAGGCAGCCCCTGAAGGTCGATTTTGACCGGTGATTTTCTAACACCCTCAATGGCCTTGGCCAGCGCAGCCGCGGTGGCGGCGGCATCGGCCTCCTTGGGCAATTCGATCAGGTTCTTGCAAAGGAGAGCCGGGTCGGCGGCATCGATCCAAGTAGCCTGGCCCGGAGTCATCGCATCCTTCTTGAACCATTCGCGCGCGCCAAACTGGACTTCCAACGGCATCCCGGCCCAGGCCGGCGACTTGAGCAGCGCCTGCATCAGCTTAACCGGCTCCGCGTTGTCTTCCGGGAACTGCATGTTGATCCAGGCCATCGTCAGCCACGGCTCGATCTTCCCCTGTGCCAGGCGTTCCGCCACGGCGGCACGCAGCACCGGCTCGAGCGGATGTGGCGCATAGAGGGGCATAGCGACTTGCTTCATCCGATCGATGCCGCCCTGGACGGCCGCAAGGCGCAGAATCCATGGATTGTAAGCCGAGTGCGGGATGCCCGCTGCCCGCCCGTCGCGCTCCACGGGCCCCTTGTCATTTTGCATTCCCGCGGCGAGCGCAACGCGCACCATGCCCTGGGCCTCAGGATTCGGGTCCTTGAGAAGCTCCGGCACAAGTTCAGGTGAGAAAGTCAGGATGGCCGCCGCCCTGGGCTTTGCATACGGGATCTTCGGCTGGGCCGACTTGTAATCCGCCCACAAATTGCGGAACGCCGCAATGCGCTTGTCCGCCGGGTCTTCCTTCTTCGCATCGCCAGCTGCGAATGAAGCGAGTACAGCATTTGTCTTGCCTATCCCCTGATCCCTCCCCAACGGACTCACCGGCGATCCACAGTACCCCCAGAGCATGGCAGCCCATGTCTGGTTCAACTCATTCGGGCCGAGACGCCAGACCTCGGGACCTAATAATGCGGCCATGACCTTCTCGTAATCCTTACCGCCAGCCGCGATCGCACGCACCAGCGACGCCTCCGGATTGGCGATCTGCTCCAACCTCGGCGCCAAGTTCTGCGCCTCTTCCAGGGAGAGCTGGTTCCATTCCCGCGGGAGGATCACCACGCCATTCCGGAGTTTCCACAGGTCAGGTGTAGCGCGCACATAGTTCCGCACCGCACGGATCTCCAGGACCCCGGGGTTCGACACGTAGCCACCATAGGCCGCGGCGTTGAGGAAGTCCGCCGCTTCGGCAGGAGTCAGCTTGGACAGGGCCGCCAGGATCGGCGCCATCTTGGCCTCGGCCTCGTGCGGCCAGTATTTTTTGAAATCGCCACGATGGGGATGATTCCCGCCACCGACCCAACCCGTCATCACCCACAGCACGTGGCGGGGGAATTTCTCCAGGAGCGCTGCCGACTCGGCGATGGGCGGGACGGCATCCTCGCCAAGTTCAACTTTCTTTTCTTCGACGGCCTGCGCGGCGGCCTCCTTCGCGTCGGATTTCTTCTTGCCCATGCGCCGGGGAATTACTTTCTGCTTCGTTTCATCGCCGATCTTGGCCACATTGTAAGCCTTGACTGAAACGGCCCAGTCGAGCCGCAGTTTCATTTCCTCGTTGTGCGTCATGACCTCGCACAGGTCCTTGACCGCATCATAAATGTCCTGTGTGAATATCAAATCCGGGTTAGCACAGTAACCATCGATCGGACCGAGCAGCCAGAGGAAATACCGGCTGTAGCGGGCGTCGAGGAGTTCGGCCGGATAACCCGCAGCGATGCAGGCGTGCAAGCGCGTGGCCACCGCCGTCGCGTCATTGCGCTTGATCGCCTCGTCCAGGAACCAAGCATCGAATTGCCGTGCCCGCGGGCAGACCAGCAGGCGTCCGCCGTCGGTTCGCGCGAAGGCATAGGCGCCATTGAGGTCTTTCAATCGATCCAACAGAAGGACATGGACCGCATAGACGGCCTCGTCCGCCGTGGCGGACTTGAGATCGGCACCCTTGAGATATTGCTGATAGAGGGCGAGCGAGTCCTTCCAGTCTCCGCTCAATTCCGCCGAACGCCCGGCGGCATACAGCAGCATCGCGTCCTTCGGCTGGTTCTGTGACAGCCACTTGGTCGTTTCGGCAATCGCCAGGGCCGGCTTGCCTTCCTCGAGTCCCGCCTTGAGCAGGGCGAGGATCGCAGTCTCGGGCTGGGTCGCGGTGGAAACCCTGACGGACTTGAGCTGGTCGTCGAAGGAAGCGGCGGAAGCAGGACCGGCGGCAAGCAGGAGGATGAATCCGACGGTTGGGGCCATGAGCCCAACGGGCCGGGCCATGAGCCCAACGGGCTCAGCCATGAGCCCAACGGGCTCAATCATACTAGCCCAGGGCAACGCCCTGGGTTGCGGGTGCGAAGGGAATCGCAGGCTGAAGGCCTGCTTCATAAAACAGCGCATGCCCCCGGGTATGAGGCAGGCCTTCAGCCTGCGGATCATGGGGGTGGCCAGGTTACCCAGGGCGTTGCCCTGGGCTAGTATGGGCGAGCCCGTTGGGCTCGGAGACGAGGGCACTGGGCTCGGAGATAGGGCCGTTGGGCTCGGAGACGAGGGCACTGGGCTCGCAGAGGCATGGTCATTGCTAGACCCCATTGGGCTCGGCATCTCAGCCATTTGATATTTGTCCTTCGTCATTCCTTGGATCTTTGAGTATTTGGGTATTTCGTCATTCGTCATTCTCCCACGGCTCATTCCGGTTTCCCCGTCCCGCCCTTCTCGCTCTTCTCGCTCTTCTCGCTCTTCTCGCTCTTCTCGCCCGTCTCGCTCTTCTCGCCTCCCAGTCCGGCGAGTTTCTTGCGGGCTTCGGCAACATGGGCGCTGCCCGGATAATCGAAGACCAACTGCTGCAGTTTTTCCTTGGCCATGGCCTGGTCATTCATGCGGAAGGCCACTTCCGCCCAGAGCAGCAGCATCTCGTCGAGGAAGGCCGCATCCGGGTAGTCGGCAAACACGCTCTCCAACAAATCCGCCGCCTGGGCGAAATCCTCGGTAACCGCGTAATGCCGCACGACCCGGCCGAGGGCCTCGGAGGCATACGAGCTCTCCGGGTAAGTCTCGTAGGTTTTGCGATAGGCATTGATGGCCGGGCTCATGCGGTTTTGCAGGGCGGTGGCCTTGCCGAGGCCGCCGGTGCCCCACTTGCTTTGATGCTCGTCGGCCGCTTTCGCCATTTCCTCGGCTTGTTTTTGCAGCGCCTCGCCGGTGCGGAACTGGGCCTCGGCGGCGGAGATCGGGTTCTGGAGTTGCAGGACGCGGCCGAACACATCGACGGCGCGCTGGAATTCGCCCTTGTTGGCGAGGCCGCGGCCGAGCGTCATGAGCGCCTGGTCGGCGAGCACCGATTCCGGATAGAGGCGGTTGAAGGCGAGGCAGGTGGCGGTGGCTGCGTCGAAGTTGTCCTGCAGCAATTCGCTTTCCCACTTGAGGCGGAAGGCATTTTCGACCAGTTCCCCGGGCAGGCGGGCACGGTTCATGATGATGGAATCCACCTTGCCTAGCGACTCCTTGGAGCGCTCGGTGGCCCGCTGGTCGAGGCCCATGTCCTTGTAGATCCGCCCGAGTCCGACCAAGGCCTCGGCCTCCACCGAGCCCTTGCGCGCCTTGAGCAGTTCCTCGAACACCACGAATTGATCGGCCGACACGCCCGAATTCACCGATCCGGAAACCTTCACCTTCGACTCGCTGGCGCGCTTTTCGTCCCCATGCAGGTGGACATCGTCAGTGTAGCTGACGACCAGCTCATCGAGTTCCTCGCAATGCAAGACTGCGTCGTCGGCTTTGACTTTGATCCCATCCCCCGCCGCGGCGAGCTGGATGATGCCGGCGAATTCACCGCTACGGATTTGCGGAGCAACGCCGGTCTCTACCAGCGTGACGGTGATGCTGTCGCGTTCCTTCCAGACCTCTTCTTCGTCGCCGAGCGCGAAGATATCGAGCATTTCTTCCTTGCCGGCGGCGGGCTTGGCACCATCCTTGGCGTCAACCTTGTAGCGGGAAATCACCTTGAGGGTGAGCGACTCCGCCTGCGGCGACTTGTCGAGATCCGCATCGCGCAGCATCACCACCTGCGGCTGGCCGGGATAGGCGAGGTAGGCGGGGGTCGAGCGGTCGCCGAGGAAAAACCCGACGGTGCCGGTGCTGACCGCGCGGACCTTGCCGCTGCGTTCGACATCTTTCTGGCCGTCCAACGTGCTGTCGTCTGAGTAGCTGACCGTGAGGGTGTCGCCGCCGAGCATCTGGATCACGCCGTCGTTGGGCTTGGGGTCGCCGAGCGCGGTGGGCGCGGAGGCGAGCATTTCGTTTTTCTTGCCGGCCACCGGCGCACCGGTGATGACCTCGCTGTCGCCGCTGCTGACCTTGACGATGGCGGTGACCGGCAGCTCCAGCTTGCGCAGGATCGGGATGTCGGCATCGCTGATCTTGGCGTAGAACCTTTGGCCGATCTCGACACGGCCGAGATTGTCGCCCTTGTCGTCCTGCGTGCTGGCCTCAGTGCCGACGAGCGAGAGCGAGTCGATCGCCTTGTTCCAGTTCTTGAGGTTGTAGTGGCTCATGCCGATGTGGAAGTAGGCCATGTCCGCCCACTTGGTGCGGCCGGCCACTTCGGTGAGCCGCCGGAACAACGGAAAACACTTGTCATACTGGCCGCCCTGGTAGTGGCACAACCCGGCCTGGAACAGGGATTCGTGATAGAGGGCCTCCGCCTCGGGCGCCTGCTTGGCGTCCGGCGCCGGGGCCAGCACGCGGGTGAGCAGCATGAAATGCCCGAGCGCCTCCTGCGGCTTGCGCTGGTCGAGGAAATGTTTGCCCATCGCCATGTGGGCCATGTGGGAGAGCATGCCGCCCTGGTTGTCGCGCACCACCGTGTTGAGCATCTGCAAGCCGCGCTCATACTGCTTGTATTCCATCAGCTCGATCGCCTTGTCGTAAAGATGCTTGGCCTCGCGGTCCACATCCGCCGCCACCTCCGGCCGGGCTGCGGGTGTTTTCGCCGCTTCCTGCGCGGATGCGGGCAGGACCGGCAGCAGGCAGAACAGCAACCACGAATGGACACGAATGGACACGAATGGATCGAAGGGTTTCATTGGGTGGGGAAGGCGTGGCGCACGGGGTGCTGCTGTGGCGGTTTTATCTAGCACATTCATCGGTGATCTATCAAAATGGATTGTTGGGGGAAAGCCGGGTTTTCATCATGTTTTCAGGAATCGGTCTCGGATTCGCCGCCGGTGAGCTTGGCGCCGTAGCTTTCGAGACGGTTGTGGGCCTGGCTGGACTCGCCGCTCTTCGGGTAGCGTTTGAGAACGGTCCGCAACTGAGTGACCTCGCGGCCCTTGTCGCCGCTGATGCGGTAGATGTCGGCGACCTTGAAGCAGGCGACGGCCGCGACGGCGCCCCCGACGCTTTCGATTTCGCGCACGGTGGTGACCGCCTGGTCGTATTGTTTGAGCGCCACCAGGCAGTCGGCGACTGCCCAGGTGCTGTCGGGTTGTTTGTTGGCGGTGCGGTAGGCCTTGATGGCCTCTTCAAAGCGGGCGAGCATGCGGAGAAGATCCGCCTCGGCCCACGCCAGGTTCTGCCCGGCATACTTGGGATCCTTCTTCAGCGCCGGGATCTCTGCCAAAGCTTTCTCCTGGAAGGCAGGGTTCCGGTCTGTGCGAGCACAATAGTAATCAAAGCGCGCCTTGGTGGCGTTCATGGGATCCTTCATGCGGGCAAAGATCCGTATCACTTCCTCTTCGCCCAGGTAGAGGGCGGCAAAGGAAGCGTAGCCCTGGATGCCTTCGTCGCTCATGCCATCGAGGTTGACCGACCGCATCACCGCCTGCGCCTCGTTGTGCAGGCCCAGCGGATGGCGCAGCGTCCCCATCAGTGCCATCTTCTCTTCCCGCTGCAGGCCCGCCACGGCCGGCTGAACGTATTTCTCGTAGAACGAAGCGCGTGCTTCGGCGCCAAGGACCTGCAGCATCTGCATCCGCTCGGCCAGCGGAGCTGCGGCCATCAGGGGCGCGCCGTGCTTCAAGGCGAACTCCAACTGCCGTTTCGGTTCTCGCGCCCAGCTGGGAACCCAGCCAATGACCCGCGCCAGTGTCACGGGCTGGGATTCGAACTGCTTGTTCATCCGCGTCGCCCAAGCGTCCATATCCTTTTCATAGACCAAATGCAGTTCGAACACCCTGATCCGCAGTCCGTCATCCTTTGGCAAGAGGTCGCCGAAGGCGCCGCCCCAGTAGCGGGCCAAGTCCTCGCGTTTCTCCTGCGCGCTCATCACCAGGCTGAACACCGTGTTCCAGTAGCGCCCATCCTCCTGCGGTTTGTCCGTGTTTTCCGCCCGCCCATCAAAGCCGCCGGCGGCGATGTAGAATTCCTTGAGCTTGTCGTGGTTGGGCGTGCGGGTGACGTAGTGGGCGCCCACCGGGCCGCGGGCCGCCGCCGCCGCTCCGGGATTGCTGGCGCGGAACGCCACCGCCGTGCGCCAGGCGTAGGCGACGGCCTCCTCGAATTTCCCCAACTTGGTCATCTCGCCGGCCAGGAAAGCCAGGGCCGTGCCGGAATTGGGCTCCGCCACATAGCCATCGTCCTTGACCATCCGCGCCCACACCGCGGTCTGCTTTTCCACATCGCCGTTCAGGCCGTGGCACTCGCCGATGAGGAACAGCGCCGCCGCAGCGAAGGGCACGTTGTTCGGAAAATAATCGACCACATCCTGGTAGGCCTGGATGGCCGCGTTGCGCTTCTCCAGCTTGTGCAGGCAGCGTCCCATGCGCAAAAGAACATAGGCGGTCGCCTTGCTTTTCGGGAATTCAAACGAATACGCCTTGTAAGCGGCGTAGGCACCCTTGAAGTCGCCCGCGACGAAGAGCTTGTCGGCATCGCCCAGATTCACGCCCTCGAAGGTGTCGAGCTTGGCAAAATCCGCGCCGGGATAGGCCAGTTCCTGGGCGGTGCCCACGAGGGTGCACGCGAGCAAGGCCGACATTCCCAATGCGCAGAGGATTTTTCGCGTAGATTTCATGGAGGTGCTGGGAGGAGGGCCATAAAACATCGGCCCGTCCACGGATATTTCATCACTCGGGCAGATTTTTTCTCCTTAAACCCATTCGTGGGTGGGTGTGGTCAAGGAGCGAAGGACCGAGAGAGTTCATGCCGACGATGGTCTTGCGCAGCTCGGTGACGATCTTGTCTCTCGCTTCGCCGAGTCTCTCGCCGGCTTGGATGTCTTCAGATTCGTTTGTCATTGTGTGTTTCGATTTCGATCTTTGTTATGAAAGTGATCCATCGTGGCCATGGCAGCCACGACCGGTTGGTTCGTTCCAGCTGCTACTTGCCTCCCTAAACCGAGACGATTCCGCATTCTATACAGCTGTTAGAAAATTCTTTTTGGGGTGATGGCCGTTGAAAGAGCCATTGGTCGGACCGGAGGGCGGGAGAAAGGGGGGGGTCTCATCACCGGGACAGATCTTCAACGCATCCGTGCAGGCGCTCCGCGACGGTATTCCAGCCGGTGCGGTCATCGGGGCAGTCTTCGAAAGTCAACGGTTTGCCGATCTTGATGCTCAGGCGGGTGGGCTTGGGGAAGCGGCTGCCGGGTGGCCAGTAGCGGAAGCAGCTTTCGAGATGGCAGGGCACCACGGGGACTTTGCTCTCCGCGACGAGGTGGCCTATGCCGCTTTTGAAGGGTTGCAATTGTCCGGTACGGCTGCGGGTACCCTCTGGGAAAATGATGAACACCGCGTTATCTTGGAGCAGCCGGTCGCGCATTTGCTCAAGGTCGTGGGCACCGGTGCCGCGGCGGCGGATAGCGAGGGCGTTGAGGAACCACGCGGCGAATGCAGCGGTCGGGCGTTTCTCGAAAAAGGTATCGCTGGCGGCGATGGGTGAAACCTGATCGCGCCATTTCGCGGGGAGCAGCGAGGCGAGCAGCGGGGCATCGAGGTGGCTGGTGTGATTGGCGATCAGGATGAAGGGCGGGCTGGCAGGGAGATTCTCGCGGCCAGTGACGCGCAGTCTGTTCCAGATCCGGAAAGTGATGCGGAGAGCGCCCCACCAGAACAGGCGGCACACACTGGCCGCCAGCCCGTGCTCGCGCTGAAGGCTGCGGTGGCGCTCGATGCCATGCAGATCGCGGTCGCGCGCCGGTTGGAATTCCCAGCCGTTCATGGCAGCATGCCGGTGAGGATCCTTTCGGGCTGGTGCTGGCCCAGGGTGCCGAGGGTGAGTGAGAGGAAATGGTAATACATCGGCGTGATCAGGATCAGGCTGTCAAAGCGGTCGAGCAGGCCGCCGTGACCCGGCAGCACGTTTCCGAGATCCTTGACGCCGAGGTCGCGCTTGATCGCGGAGAGCAGGAGATCACCGAACTGGCCGAAGCCGCTGATGCCGATGCCCATGATGATGAGATTTCTCCAGCTATCCATCGGGGTGCCGGGAAACACGACCCAGTGGCCGATGGCGACGATCAGGGCGACGGTCAGCACGAGTGCGCCGACCGCGCCCGCGATGGTTTTCCCCGGGCTGATGTGGGGAAGCATTTTGCGGCCGCCGAACAGCTTACCGCAGCAGAAGGCGAAGATGTCGTTCAGCTCCACCGTCACCAGCAGGAGGAGAAGCAGCGGACGGTAGAGCGGATCCGCAGTGAAAAGCGCGAGGTAGCCCAAGGAAAATCCGAAGAACAGATAGCCCATCATCCCCAGCCCGACGCGCTGGATGAACCCGGCGGGCCTATCCTGCGGGATGGTGATGATCGCGATCAGGCCGATGCCGAGAATGGGTGTTGCGAAGAAGAGGCGGGGGAAATTATCGATTACGGAAAACGAGATCAGGCAAAGCCCGAGCACCGCGGCGAGCCCGATCATTTTTTCCCGGAAAATCCCGGTGGCGCGGGCGAACTCGCGGAAGCAACAGAGGCTGAGGACGAACACCCCGGCGATCACCCATGCGGAGCCAAGCAAGATGGGGATGATCAGGCCGAGGCAGATCCAGATCCAGGTGCGCCAGCGCGCCCAGAGTTCCTGGTAGGTTTTATCGGAAACGCCGACCGTGGCGCGGCACAGCTTGAAAATCAACGGAGCGACGAGAAGCGCGGCGGCGATGGCAATGACCACGCCGCGTGTGAACGGGTGCTCGAAGGCATTTTCGTAGCCGAAAAACCGTTGTATGGTCGCCTCGCTCATGATGACTTGGCGTTGAGGCTGCGTGCGCATTTCCGCAGGCGGCGCGCGGAGGTTACGGCGCATCCTGCGATGATGATCGCGAGCGCCAATCCGAACGTCCCCATCCCGGGAAATGCCGCGACGGAGAATTGCCACGCCGCAGGGACAAACGCCGTATAAAACGCCGCCCCCACGATCAGGAACATCCTCTGGATCTTTGCCATCGGCCCGCCGAAGTCCGCGCGGGCACCCAGCGAGCAACCCTGAACCCTCGTGTAGGCCGTGAACACGGCGGCGATCGCGGCGATGTAACCGAGCTCCGGCACGCCACCGGCTGCGTATCCGGCTCCGATCAGGATCACGCTATCGGAAAGGCGATCCGGAACCTCGTTGTAGAGCTCGCCGCTGCGCGAAGCGATTCCGGCGGAGACGGCCACCATCCCGTCGAGCATGTTGCAGGCACCGCGCAGCAGGAGCAGCAAGCAGGCGGCCATCAGAAGAAGCTGGAAATGCCCGCTGCCGTTGCTCGCGTAGAGGGCGGCCCCGCCCCCGAGGCTCGCGAAAAAACTGGCGATGGAAATCGTATTCGGGCGCACACCCATCCGAACCAGCCAGCGCGTTGCGGCGGCTGAGATGCCGAGGTTTCGGGCGGCCAGCGGACGGCGCTCGGGGATGTAATCGTTTGCACTCATATTATTGCTTCCGGGATAGGGCCGCCCGGCCCGAAGGCCGGACGACGCCCCCCCACTGAGCCGGACGAGCGCAATGAACGCATCCAGTTCCTCAAGCTACGGGTTCGCCCCCCAGGCTGTCCACCACTTTCCGTGAGACACACTCATCTGGCTTCTGTACCCCAGGTGCGTTTCCAGTGACGGGTCCGTAGTCCCGATATCCTCCCATTCCCAGCTTCCTTGGAAACCCTACTTGTCGCTCTGCCCTGCCCTCAGCCCCCGGGCGGACCTCCACGCCAGACCATTGCGGCGTTTCGGTGTTGCCCTCGCTATTCCTAACACGAAGGCTCCTCCATCCATAAGCATTTCGAGGCTCAATCACACGGCTTTACGAGCGCCATCCCCGTCTCTCAGGGCTTAGGCTGGCGCCAAGGAATTTATTTTTGCTGGAGGCCCCTGAAAGAGCCAATGCGTCGGCCCGGCCTGCCTGTCGTCTTGTCCGCCGTAGCTTTAGCGAAGGAGGAAGCCTTCTTGGCCTTCGTAGCTTCAGCGAAGTAGGCGGCGTAGACTGGAGGGCGGGAAAAAGGGGGGTGTGTCACTGCGGGGACTGGTACCATAGATGAATGGCCAATTACCGGGATTGCGGTAGGGACCGCCGTTGCCGACGGCCCCCCGCGCAGATCCGTACGTGAAGAATTACCTCATACGGCTCCTGCCTTGAGTCGGGCGCGGAATCTTTGTTCTGGATATGGATGGATGATATGGGGCCGGGGAAGATGCTTG
>CAMDLP010000033.1 GCA_945901795.1 Akkermansia muciniphila
CAGCGTTTGGGACGACGACGCCGGCGACATTCAAGCCAATCACGGCGCTGATCTCGTTGGCGGTCGGCCCGTTGCCTTGACTGGTGACGGTGCCGAGATTGTTGATAGTGGCCCCGCTCAGGGTGACCTTACCAGTTGCAGCGGTGCCGCTGCTGAGGTTGTTGATGGTTAGGTTGCCGGTGCCAGTGACGCCGCCGGATAAGGTTACCGCGGCCGTCGTGCCAGCGGAGAAGGTCCGCACATTTAGATTGGCGCTATTCAAGGTAATCGCTCCGGACATCGAGAATCCAGAGCCGGTGCCGTTCGCGGCGATGATGGATGTCCCAGTCGTGTTGGCGTTGACTTGGACGGCGTTGGTGTTGTTTACGCCGGTTTGAAAGATGGGGTTGACGCCGCCGGTCCCGCCAATGACCAGCGTGCCCGAGCCCAGCGTGGTTGCGGAGACCTTGCTATCCACTGTGCCGCTCAAAATGGTCACGCCACCGGAAAAAGTATTTACGCCTGAAAGAATCAGCGTGCCGGTGCCGGTCTTGGTGAAGCCGTAGCTGCCTTCGATGATGGCGGAGATGGTGGCGGTCTTGCCGGTGCCAAGCGCACCCACATCAATGACCGGCACGGTGCCGGTAGCGGCACCGGTAGTGCCTGAGAGTATGAGGTTATTGGTGGCTGTGGCGTTATTGTTCAGAATCCAGCTTCCGGCAGTTGCGGTGGTGGCGTCGCTGAAATTAACTCTGTTGATGGTGCGATCCGTATCGAGACTCACCGTGCGGTCAACCGTGATGTTGTTGGTGAAATTCGCAATGAAGCCTGCGCCATCGGCGATGGTGCTGGCGCTCCAGTTGCTAGCGCCACTCCAGAGGCCGTTGGCATCGACGTTCCAAGTGCCGTCGGCCGCGTGGGTGGTGGAGGTGGTGACAACGAGGCCCGCGGTGAGGGCGATGAGGAGGAGACGGTTTTTACGATTGGATTTCATGGTCGGCTTTTGGTTGATGGGTCTGGATTTGTGGGATGGGACACCGTTCGCCCGAGCCGTCATTTGACTGGCATTCAACGGGCGAAGGGGATTCAAAACGCGGTTTTCAAGGATTTTTGGAGTTTTTGCAGGCGGTCTCGGAATCGCTAGCTGTCATGGCAGGGCATCGATCACGTAACCTACTATTGTCACTATGCAGCAGAACGCAAACGGGAGCATAGTCCACAAAGTGATGACACGATTGGCGCTGGGTCTCGGGTCGTGGATTTTGATTTCACTTCGGAATTTGATGCCCTTGCGGGCTGCCACAGTGGCCCGGACGGTCCTATGGCTTGGAGAGGTCGCCGGCGAGGCCGCCGGGTTTGCCCCAATTGCGCGGGCGGTCGACAAAATCCGGCACCCGATAGCTGACTTCCTTGGAGAGTCGGTCATGTTCCGCGAGCATTTTCGCCCTGAGCGGCGCGGCGGCGGGCTCGTCGATGAGATTGTGGATCTCGTAGGGGTCGGCCTTGAGGTCGAACAATTCGGACCACGCCTTGTGCCCGGGGTATTGGATGAGATTGGCATCGGCGGTGCGCACGGCGGTGATGTCAGGGACATTGCTGCCCTTTTGATCCTCCGCGAAGTACTGGTAGAACCAGCTTTTCCGCCATGAGGGATCGCTCCCGGTCAGCAGGGTGCGCCAGCTCCGGCCTTGCATCTCCTTGGGAACCGGCACGCCGGCGAAATCCAACAGCGACGGGGCAAGATCCAGATTGAGGACCACTTCGTCCACGATGCGCCCGCGCGCCTTGTCGCCCAGCGCCGGATAGCGCACGATGAAGGGCACGCGCAGACTTTCCTCGTAGGCGCTGCGCTTGTCGCCGGTGGCGTGGGCACCGAGATAAACACCGTTGTCGGAGGTGAAGACGACGATCGTGTTAGGTGAGAAGCCGGACTCGTCAAGCGCCTTGAGCAAGCGGCCCATGCTTGCATCCATGGCATTGACGCAACGGAAGTAACCGAGATTGATGGGCTGGGTGGGCGGCACCGGACGTTTCGACCGCGTCTCCTGGATTTCTTTCCCGAAGTAAATGGGCGGGGTGTTGACGTTGGGCACCGTGCGGGCCAATTCGCCGGCGTAGAGGTTCTGCGCGCGGGCCGGCGGCTCCCACGGTTGATGCGGAGTCTTGAAGCCGAGAACCAGCGACCACGGCTTGGCCGATTTTTTCTGCTTGTGGATGAACTTGATCGCGTAGTCGGTGGCGACGTCGTCCACCCAACCCTTGGTGGGCGTGTCCTTGCCATCCACAATGAAGGGGCAATCTGCATACTGGCCATGTCCCTTGTAGGTGGCATGGTAATCGAAGCCCGGACGCTCGCGTTGACTGCCCATGTGCCACTTGCCCACGTAGGCCGTGGTGTAGCCGGCAGCGCGCATCAGTGTGGCGTGGGTGACATTGTTCACCGGAAAGGGCCGGAAATTCGAGGCGATGCCATTGCCGCGCTCGTGGTTGTAGAGACCAGTTAGATTCACCGCACGACTGGGTGAGCAAAGCGAGTTGGTGACGAAGGCGTTGTTGAAGCGCACGCCTTCGGCTGCGAGCCGGTCGAGGTTCGGCGTTTGCAGCCAGGGGAATCGTCCCTTTTCACCCTGTTCCTTTTGGACAATCGAGAGGGCGTCGTAGGATTGGTCGTCCGTAAAAACGAAGATGATGTTAGGTTTGCCGGGAGCCGCGGCGTGGAGTGTCGCGACAGCTGCCAGCATCAGGGCGGCGATGAATGCCAAGGTGTTTTTCACAGGTTCTTTGTCGGTATTTGAGAATGGCGTCCGCTCACTTCACCCGGCCGGGTGGCCGAACGTTTGTGGCAGGCCGTTTCCTAAGTGAGTCACCAAGGTCCGCCCGCGCTTTTTCGGCCGCGGCTTCAAGTTTCGCGACCACCTCGGGATGAGCAGCCGCCACGTCGGTCTTTTCGCCAACATCAGTTACCAGGTCGAACAGTTGGGGATTCTCAACTTTTCCGCTTTCATAGGGCACGGCATATCCGTCGCGTCCGCCCGGTTGACCGTTCAGCGTAGTATAGGTATGTGGAAACACCAGTTTCCAGCATCCGTCGCCCGTATAAACCGACTGGAGTTGATTGTCGGCGTAGTAGTTCCAATACGCGTCGTGGGGATTCTTTGCCCCGGGCGCTCCCACGATCAGCGGCAGGACATCACGACCGTCGATGGTGTGATCCGGCAGCTTCGCACCGATTAGACCGGCGAAGGTCGGCAGCAGATCGATGGTCATGAGCATTTGCTCTCCGCTGCTACCGGCGGGAATGTGGCCGGGCCAGCGCATCAGGCACGGGACCCGCGTCCCACCCTCCCATGAAGTGCCCTTGCCTTCGCGCAGCGGCCCGGAACTGCCCGCATGGTTTCCGTATCTCAACCATGGGCCGTTGTCGCTGGTGAAAATCACGAGGGTGTTGTCCTCGATGCCCTGGCTTTTCAAGGCGTCCATCACCTGCCCCACCGACCAGTCGATTTCCTGAATCACATCTCCGTAAAGCCCGGCACCGGACTTGCCCTTGAACTTGTCACTCACATAGAGCGGCACGTGCGGCATGGAATGGGCGAGGTAGAAGAAGAACGGGCGGGCGTGGTTGCGCTTGATGAAATCCACCGCGCGCTCGGTGTAGCGGGTCGTCAGTTGCTCCTGATCCGCGGCGGTGACGTCCGCCTTGATGACCGCGTCGCCCTCGATCAATGGCAACGGCGGATGATCGACGTTCTTTTTCTTCATCCCGTGCGGCCACATGTCGTTCGAGTAGGGCAAACCGTAATACTCATCAAAGCCGTGACGGACGGGTAGAAACGGAGGCAGATGCCCGAGATGCCATTTGCCGGCCATGCCCGTGGCGTAATCCTTCTGTTTAAAGATCTCCGCCAGAGTCGTCTCGTCGGAATTCAAGCCGTGCCTCACTGTCGGATTGAGCGCGTTGAAGATTCCGATGCGGTTGTTGTAGCAACCGGTGAGCAGCGATGCGCGCGACGCGGAGCAAACGGCCTCGGAGACATGGAAGTTGGTGAAGCGCCGGCCCTCGCGGGCAAGGCGGTCCAGATTGGGAGTGGCATAGCGGGTGCAACCAAACGGACCGATGTCGGCATAGCCTAGGTCGTCACAAAAGATAATGACCACGTTGGGTGGCGAGGGCGCTGCATTCACAGAGGATGGGAGCACCGCGAGAAGCGCGGACAATGCGAGCAGCGGAAGATGTTTCATGGATTGTTTTTTATGATAGAGCATTTCGGATCGAAGGCTGCACTACTCGGGGCCGATTTTCTGAAGCGCGAAGGCGTAGGCACCGATTGCGACGGCCTCGCTGGTGCCGAGGCGGGACATGCCGACGCCGACGCGTTGCAGGGGATCATAGGCAAGGCTGCGGTCGCTGCCGGGAACCTTGATGGTGCGGGTCTCGCCTTTGAGAAACTTTGCTAACTGGACTGAATCTTCCAGATTGAACGCGGCTGAGGCGAGGCGGCGGAATTTTTTCCCATCAGGTCCCGTGTAGGTTCCGTTGAGTTCCGCCACGAGGGCGGGCAGAAAAAGTGGCCAAGCCCCAGAAACACCACCGCCGATGACGGCCAGGCCATCAATGAGGGTGAGCGCACTGCCAAGTGCGTCGCCGGCGGATTCACCGAGGCAGCGGAAGGCCTCGAGCGCGGCGGCTTGGTTTCCAGATCGGGTGCCGTTCGCGATTTCAAAGAGATCTTTCGGCTCTGGGACTGCGTTTAAGGAAATTTCTGCTAGTTCCGCATAGACGCGGCGCACGGCGCGGATGCAGGTGCTCTCCTCGGCATTCATCGCGGGATGAAACTTGTTGCGGAGCAGCCAGACTTCGCCAGCCATCGAGTTATCACCGGTGAAGAGCTCGCCATCGCGGACGATGCCGCCGCCGAAGCCGGTTCCCAGCGTGATACCGAAGAGGTTCTTGTATCGCTTCGGGCTGCCGGCGTTTTCTAGCAGGCTGTTGATGTGGGGCAGGAGTCCGCCGATGGCCTCGCCATAGGCAAAGAGATCGCCGTCGTTGTTGATGAAAGTGGGAATGTCGAATTTTCCCTCAAGCATCGGACCGAGGGCCACGCCGCCTCGAAAGCCGGGCAGGTTGCCGAGATCGCCGATGATGCCGTTCGGATAGTCTGCCGGACCGGGGAACGCGAAACTGATTGCCGAGGGAGCCTTTGGGCAAAGAGATTTCACACGGATGAAGCCTTCGATGATATTGGCGAGGCATTGGTTCAGGTCGGCACCATTGGAGGGCAGGGAAATCGTTTCAGTGACTGGTTTTCCACCGCGCATGGCGACGAAACGGAGGTTGGTGCCGCCCGCATCGAGCGTCATGACGATTCTGGAATCGGTGTAAATATCCATGGAATCTGCAATCAATGGCCTGCGCTGACTGAACCTGCCTTATCGTCCGTGAGGTCATCTGCCCGGGCTCCGTAGAAGCCGAAGTAAACGAGATAGGCATAACCGACCAAGACGATGGCGAGCGAGGTCCGCACGCCAAAGGAATCCATCAACGCGCCCTGAATGAGCGGCATGATCGCACCACCGACAATCATCATGACTAACAGAGAGCTACCCTGACTGGTGTCTTTGCCAAGACCGCGGATCGAGAGACTGAAGATGTTCGACCACATGATCGAGTTGAACAGGCCGATCCCGATGATCGACCAGAGAGCGAATTCACCTTTCGAGCTCATCGAGAATGCGGTGAGGGCCATCGCAACCAGGGCGAAAAGACCGACCATTTTCCCGGGATTTGATCGGCCGAGAACAAAGAACGCAAAGCTCATCACCACCATGCCGACATAAGGAAGAATCGTCATCGGATCAATAAAGTGACCGTGGGTGAGGTTTTCCTTGAACGTGGCGTTGGCGAAAATCACGCCCGTCGCGCCGATGGCGGCCAGCACCATGAACAAGTATTTCCGGGACTGTTGGATGTTGCTGAGAGAGATGGCGCCCATCAGGCGTCCGATCATCGTGCCACCCCAGTAGAACGAGAGGAATTTCGCGGAGGTTTCCTCCGGCATTCCCATCACGCTGGGGTCTTGGAGGTAGTTGATGAGGATGCTGCCAATAGTGACCTCACTGCCGACATAGAAGAATATGGCAAACCAGCCCCAGACGAAATGCTTGTGTTTGAAAACTTTGACGCCCGCCTCGACCGTTCCTTCCTGACGGAAATTCGGTAGCGAGATCATTTTGAAAATCACAGCTAGCAGGATGAAGGCGATGCCGAGGCCGACATAGGGGACTTTCACGGCATCCACGCCACCGGCGCTCGTGTAGAGTTGCTTCGAACCAAATAACAGGACGCCGCCGATGAGCGGGGTGATCACGTAGCCCAGCGAGTTGAGGCCTTGCGAGAGATTCAGGCGGGACGGCGCGGTTTCCTCAGGCCCGAGAATGGTGACGTAAGGATTGGCCGCGATTTGGATGATGGTAATGCCTGAGCCGAGCACGATCAGCGCGCCGAGGAACAAGACGTACTGTTTGGTTTCCGCTGCCGGGTAGAAAAGCAGGCAGCCGATGCCTGCGATAACAAGACCGAGCACGAGGCCGTTTTTATAACCGATCTTGTTGATCGGGTCGCCCTTGGCGGCAGAGATCAGGAAGTAGCCAAGCGAGACCAGGAAATAGGCGCCGAAGAACGCGAACTGGACCAGGTTCGCCTGGAACTGGGTCAGGCTGAAGTCAGCCTTGAACTTGGGGATCAAGAGGTCGTTCATGCAGGAAATGAAGCCCCACATGAAGAATAGGGCAGTGACTGTCATGAAGGCGAAGCGATTGTCAGTGCGAGCGGGTGTTTTTGTCATCGGGTTATTTTGGGAAAGTGGGTAGAGTCTTTATCTGCGGAAGACTTTCATCGGCCCGAAGAAAGATCTCCGGCGCGGTTTCGGATTTTGAGGGCAGGCACACCCACAGCCAGCGTGGTGAGCCCGAGGCCAAGCAAAGGACTTTCTCCTCGCCGATCCAAGCGTCCAGCAGCCCGCCGGGCACACTGAAGATCGCGAAGGCGATGAAAACGAAGAACGGCATCAGCATGGCAATGAAGGACGACAATTGGAACTTGCTTTTCACGGCGTCCGACCAGTGGCAGTGGCATCGGCGCCCTCCACTAGGAGAAATGACAGGGAAACAGGAAGGGTTTTGAATTTCATGACGAGGAGTTCAAAGAAGACCGTCTCTTTTTTGCTGAAATCTGTATAGTCCTCATTGTGATGACACGGACCGCCCTCTTTTCACCCTCACCTCGGCACAACTTCTGCCGACGGCTGCGAATTCCGCGGGGCATAGTCGGCTTCCACCGGAGTTTCAACCCAGCCATCAACAACGCGTGCTTTGACAAACTGGAGCCCGGTATGTGGGCTGTCGCCTTCTGCAAGCGACGCTGTGTCATCCCGCTGTCCGTGTTCTACTAAAGGAGCCTTGGGTGGCAGTTGTATTTCATACATTGGCTTGGCAAGTGAATGCCTGTCACCCGTCAATTGACCTTGTACTCGGCGCGGACGATGGTGATGATGTCCTTCTCGTAGGACGAGGTGTCGTTGTTGCCCTCGGTGGAAGTTTCCGTCGAGTTGGCGGGGTTGATATTGATGATACCCATCGACGAATCCACGAGCGGCCCGATGTTGGTATTGCCAGCCGAGCGCAGGATGTTCTCGGCGCGGTTGCGGGCATCCTTGGCGGCTTCTGCCAGCATCTCCAGCTTGAGCTCGCCGAGGCGTGTGTAGTAATAATTCGGCGGATGGGAGGTCACGAAGACACCCTGCTCCAGCAGCGAGGTGATCTCGCGCGAGGCCTTCTCAATCTGCGGCACGTTTGAAGAACTCACGGATACCACCTGAAAGACGCGGAAGCCGACGGACTTGCGGGTTTCCGTTCTCACGGGCACGTTGGTGCCGGGAAGCACCTTGTCCTCACGCACCATCTCAAACTCCTCGGTGATGCTCGCGGACTGGGTCTTGATGTCGTCCGGCTTGATGCCCTGGGCTTCCAAAAATTCAACCGCTTTGTCGGTTCCACCCTTCAGCAAAACATAGGCGGCGGTGCGGTCGTCTCCCTTGCCTTCGATGGTCGCCGACCACTCGATGAGGTCGGAGACGATTCTCTTCTTGGCGGAGCCGGTGATGCGGATGTTGTTTTTATCCGGTTGTTTTCGGACATCCCGCCAGGTGGTGGCGGCGATGTAAGTGGAGCCCGCGAGGCCCAGCGCGAGGGCAAAGGCGGCGAGTGGCGGAAGGCTAATGCTGCGGACGGGGCGTTGCGAAGAGTTGTCGGTGCTCATGGTCGGTTCGGTGGTGGGGTTGTCGGGGACGGATGATCATTGTCGTCACCTGTCAGCCAGTAGATGCGAAGTTTGTTGCTGAAAAGGATCAGAGAAAAAATCCGATCCTCGATTGCTGAAAGAAATTGATCTCGACGAACCTGCTTTCGCGCCAATCTCCGATGAAAGTCCTGCTTGATACCGGTGTCTGGTTCCGCCGTTACCATCGGCTTCCGCTGAGGCCATCCTTGGTCAAATTCCTCGAAACGGAAGTGACCGAGTTCCATCTGTGTCCCTTGAGCGTGGCAGAGATCGCATTCAAGTGGCAACGCGGACGCCTGCCGGGAATTCCCGATCCTGCGGCGTAGATCGGTCACTCGTTGGAGAATTTCATCCTGGAGCATGCATCGCCGACGGCTGCCCTACAGGCCGGGCTTTGGGACTGGAACCACGGTGATCTTGTGGATCGGCTGCTGGCTGCGGTTGCTGCGGAATCAGGGTTGGTTCTAATCCACACCGACCGGGTTCTCAAGGGACTCGGGGGTTTTCCCCAGCGCTATTTTCCCAACACGGCTGCGGAAGCTTAAGGAACAGACATGGCCCCGATGATTGCGAGGTTGCGTGCAAAACATTTTGAACAGTCTCACTTTGGAAGCAGCTCGTGCCGGAGTCCGATTTGGTCCGCGGCGGCCGCGATCTGCCTGAGGCGTGAATGATAAACCGCATCCGTCGGTTTCGCGCCTGCGGGTAAGGTCACGTCCAGCCAGCGTGGCGTGTTTTTCTCGAGGGAATTATCGTCGGGCGGTGTGGCGAAGGCTTTGAGCAGCGTGGGGAACGGGATCAGTTTTCCGTCGAGGTAAAACTGGCCGCGTTCGTTCGCTGTCAGGGCGGTGATGCCGTCCTCGAAGAGCGCAGCGCGCACCCATTCGACGGCCGCATCGGTGTCCTTGGATTCTATCACCAACCTCTCCAGTTCCGCATTCGCCCTCCGCAATCTCTCGATTTCCTCCGCATAACGTTCCTGATTCGCGACCTCGTTGCTGACCTTGTCCAGCAGGGCCTGGTTCTCCTTGCGGAGCGCCTCGAACTCCGTGGGAAGCTTCGCTTCGCTCGTGCTCATCCTGCTGATTTCGCCTAGCATCTTTTGGTTCGATTCAAGCAGGCCGGCCAGACGTTCCTTGTAATCGACGAGTGCGAGTTTCTGCCGATCCAGTTCCACGTTTTTCCGAACTAACTCCTGCTTGGCGTCGAGCGCCCGCTTCATGCCGATCGTAGTTCCCACCGCCCCCAGCACCAGTGCCAGTAAAAGCGCCGCAGCTGCGAAAACCGGCCCGCGATGGCGCCGGGTGAAGCGCTGCATGAGATAGGTCATGCTCGGTGGCCGGGCCTCGACCGGCTTGTGCTGGAGAAAGCGGAACAAGTCCTCCGCCATCGCCCCCGCGGACTCGTAGCGGCGGCGAGGATCTTTTTCCAGGGCCTTCAGCACGATCCAGTCGAGGTCACCCCGCAGGGCGCGGGGCGTGACTCCGGATGGGCCTAGCTGCTCTTGCACCTCCGCTAGTTTGGTGCTCGGCTTCGGCGGCGTTTGCTCGCGGATCAGTCGTTGCATCTCGCCGTAGGCCGCGCCGCGAAGCCGCTCGCCGTCCAGCGGCGTCGTCCCCGTCAGCAGTTCATACAGGATCACCCCCAGCGAATAGATATCGCTGCGGGTGTCCACGTCCAGCGCGTGAAGTTCCGCCTGCTCCGGGCTCATGTATTGAGGCGTCCCCATCATCCGGCCGAACTGGGTGAAGACCGTGTTCTCGGTGAGCTCCATCCCGATCGCCTTCGCGATTCCGAAGTCGATCACCTTTACCATCGGCTTGCCGTCGTGGAGCGCGATAAGTATGTTAGACGGTTTCAGGTCCCGGTGGATGATGCCTTTCTGGTGCGCGTGTTGCACGGCCGCGCAGACGCCGGTGAAAATTTCCAGCCGTTCCCGGGTATCGAGATGGCTACCGGCACAGTATTTCGTAATCGGCACCCCGATGACCCGTTCCATCACGAAGTAGGGCCGCCCGCCGTCGGTGGTCCCCGCATCATGGACTTTCGCGATGTGCGGGTGGTCCATCAGGGCCAACGCCTGTCGCTCCGCCTCGAAGCGCGCGATGATTTCCTTGGAGTCCATTCCCGGCTTGATCACCTTGAGCGCCACCTGACGTTTCACCGGCTGGCTTTGTTCCGCTAGAAAGACCGTGCCGAAACCGCCCTCGCCGATCTGCCGGAGCAGTTTGTAGCGCCCGATCAGATCGCCCTCCCGCTCACTGCGTGCTTCGAGCCAAAGAGGATCGGCCAAGGGCTCCATGAAAGTCTCGTCCGCAAAGTGCGCGGCGATGAGCATCTCGACCTCTTCGCGCAACGCCTGATCGCCTCCGCACGTCTCGGTGAGATAGGCGGCGCGTTCCTGCGGGCCAGGAATTTCCAAGGCCGTATGCAGGATGATTTCCGGAGTGGGTTGATTCGGCACGGCGGGTGGTTGTTTATGGAAGCTTGAGACCGTCTCTGACCTTGAACTTACTATGCGGAATAACCCAGGAGATGGGATCAAAAAATGTCGGATGCCCGCTCAACCGTCCCGTTTCAGTTCCCGGAACAACCAGGCCCGCGCATAAATCCAATCACGCTTCGCCGTGGGCGTCGAAATGCCGAGGGCCTCGGCGGTTTCCTCGATGGTCATTCCGACGAAATAGCGCAACTTGACCACCTCGGCCTTGCGGGGTTCGATTTGGGCGAGGCGATCGAGGATTTCATGGATGGCAAGAATCTCGTCATCTTTCACGGAAGGGACGGCGATGATGTCTTCCGCGAAGTCGGTCCGCTGTAATTCGCCCCCATGCCGCACGGCTTTTCGATGGCGCGCCCGGTCGATCAGGATGCGGCGCATGGCCTCGGCGGCCGCGCAGAAAAAGTGCTTTCGCCCCTGCCACTGCGGTTCCCCGGGCGAGAGCTTCAGGTAGGCTTCATGCACCAAGGCGGTCGCCTGCAGGGTATTTGCCTCCGCTTCCTGCCCCAAGCGCCAGGCCGCCAGCTTGCGCAACTCGCCATAGACGAGCGGAATCAACTCCTCCGCCGCCTGCCGGTCTCCCTCGCTTGCGGCATTGAGGATGAGAGTCACATGGTCGGTGCCGTCTTCCATTCCACACGCTTCCCTTTTCCCAAAGCGTCTGACAATCAAAACCGACCGTGAAAGATGATCCGCCCGCGCCTTTTCAGGAAAAGGCGGTCGGGTTGTGATGATTGTCCGATTTTGGACAAGGAGAAAACTCCCTCCCCCCCCCCGGAACTCCCATTTCCCCGGCCTCTGGTCCTGCCACTGGCTCTTTCAACGGCCTTCACCGTCTCGCACTTTGCGAGCTGCCCTCCCGCACGCTCAAGCAAGGCTTGAACCTGCTCGGCATCGACGTGCCCGAGCGGATGTGAAATCGCTGGATTGACCGGGAAGAATCTTGCCGTCCGGTCCGATCTAATTATTCTCATGCGACACCGAGTCACTCAAGCCCATGCTCCCCTTCTACGTCATTGGTCATAAAAACCCGGATACCGACGCGATTTGCTCGGCGATCGGCTACGCCTCCCTGCTCCGCGCCGTGGGTGAGGAACCGAAGGCGATCGCGGCGCGCTGCGGCGAGATTTCCTCACGGACCAAGTGGGTGCTCGAGCGGGCGGGACTCGACGCGCCGATGCTGCTGACCGACGTCCGCGTGAACGCCGGCATGATTTGCCACCGCAAGGTGATCAAGGTGATCGCGTCCGACACCTTCCTGACGGCCTATCAGCGGATGCTGGCGGCGGAGATCCGCTGCGTGCCGGTCGAGGATGACGAAGGGAACCTCCAAGGCATTCTGCACTACTTTGATTTACTCAAACTGCTGCTGCCCGCGCACACCGAAGGGCTCAGCGTGCGGACGATCCACGTGTCCCTCGCCAAGCTGGTGGACACCCTCAAAGCACAGAGCCTGGGAGCCATGCTGCCTTCCCCGGAGTTCGAGGAGGATTTGATCCTGCTCGTCGGCGCGTCATCCCAGGCCACCGTCGAGCAGCGTCTCAAGCAGGCGATCGCGGATGGAAATATCGGGAAATTCTTGGTGATTTGCGGGGACCGCCCGATCGTCCAGCGCTACGCCATCGACCACGGCGCCCGCGCCCTGCTCGTCACCGGGGACAATCCGGTGTCCGGCGATATTCTCTCCTACGCCGCGCGCAAGGGCGTGGTCGTCCTGACCTGCCATCAGGATACCGCCACCGCCTCGACCTTGATCCGTTGCTCGCGCACCGTGCGCCACGTGATGGAGAAAAAATTCCTGACCTTGTCCGTCAACGAGCCGATCTCGCGCCTGCGGAAAAGCCTCTCCTCCATCGACCAGGATTTGTTCCCGGTGGTCGAGCACACCGGCGGAAAAATGATTGGCGTCATCGCCAAGTCCGACCTCGTGGACCCGCCGCGCATCCGCATCGCGCTGGTCGATCACAACGAATACGCCCAGGCCGTCAACGGCGTGGAGGAAGCGGAAATCACCGAAGTCATCGACCACCACCGCCTCGCCGGCGACCTCGTTTCCCGCGAGCCGATCCGCTATCTGAACGAACCGGTCGGCTCGACCTGCACGCTGGTGGGCCGGAAATTTTTCCACCGCGGCCTGATGCCCGCGCCGAGCGTGGCCCTCTGTCTCTGCGCCGGCATCGTCTCGGACACGCTGTGCCTGACCTCGCCAACGACCACCCTCCTCGATCGCGAGATGCTCACCTGGCTCAGCGGCGTGGCGGGCGTGGATCCCAAGAAATTCACCGACGAGTTCTTCGCGGTCGGCTCGTTGATCGCCAGCGGCACGCCGGATGAAATTCTCAACGCCGACCGCAAGGAGTTCACCGAGCAGGGATTGTCCGTGAGCATTTCCCAAGTCGAAGAGCGCGATCTGGTAGGGTTCGCCGCGCGACGCGAGGATCTGGAAGCCGCCTTGAAGGAACTTTTCGACCGCCAGCACTATCACCTAGCAGTGCTCGCGGTAACCGATGTGGCGCTCCATCACAGCATGATTCTCGCCATCGGCGAGGATGCGACGCTGGAGAAACTGCCCTTCGAACGAATCGACGCCACCTTGTTCCACGCGCCCGGAGTGGTCAGTCGCAAGCGCCAGATTTTCCCGGCCGTTTGCGAAGCGATCCAGCACTCGCGGTGAGAACGTGGCGGCGATCACCGGTCGCCGCTACATCTCACTCGCTTAGATAGCCGCTCAGCGACTCCCGCAACGTCGTCCGCGCGCGGAACAGCAGACTCTTCACCGCAGAGACCGACAGCTTGAGCACCACCGCGATTTCCTCATAGGAAAGCTGCTCGTAACGCCGCAGCACCACCGCCATGCGCTGCGCTTCCGGCAGCGCGGCGATCGCGTCATCCACCGCGCGCTGCAACTCGGCTTGCAGCAACTCCGAGTCCGGCTGGCGGTGCGGGCTGGCCTCGATGAGTTGGTTAGAATTCTCCTCGCGCTCGTCCGAGGAAACCTCCTTTTTCCGGCTCTTCCGGCGGGTCTCGTTGTAGACCAGGTTGCGCGTGATCGTGTAAAGATAAGTCGTGAATTTCGCGTCCGGGCGGTAGCGTTTCGCGTTCCGCCAGATCCGCAGGAAAACCTGTTGGGCGATGTCTTCGGACTCGGAGGCGTTGCCCAACATCTTCGCCACCGTGCCGATGACCGCATTCTGGTGGCGCTCGACGAGCTGGCGGAACGCGTCGTGCTCCCCCGCGCCGATGCGCTCCATCAGCGCGAAATCAATGGCGCTGCCGTCTGCCGGGTTTGGAACGGAATCAGCCTCCATCTTCAGAAAAAAAGGGGTAGCGGCGACGTCGGCGCTGAACATGGAGCGTTTAACCTCAAGCCGTGCGCGAAGTTGCGGGTGAAAATCATGCCGCTCAAAGTTCTTCGGATTTCGCCCATTCCTCCACTTCCTCGTCGAGGAAAACCTCCTCGATCACCTCGCGCGCCCAGTCCTCGCTTTTCGCCAGGTGATGGAGCATCCGCCAAGCCACCACCTGCACCGCCGGCATCTCGCTCCAAACGACCTCCGCCAGACACTGCCATTCCCGGCCCTTCAGCCGCTTCGGATACTCTAGCACCTCGTGACATGCCTCGCTGATCAGAAGCGTCCGCTCGATGTCCGGCTCGTCCGCCACCGGCGGCACCTCGTATGGTCGCAAGGAAACGCCGGCCGCGCCCGTCAGTTCGCACTTCGATTTCGCCCGCCGTGCAAGGTCCTTGCCGAGTCCCTGCAACGCCAGCACCCGCGCCTGATGCGTCTCGTAACCTTTTCCCATGCGGGAGGCTATCACGGGAAATCCGCCGCTTGGAATCTTGAATTTTAGGTTCGTCCAAGCCACGCCACCGCTGAACTCGCCGCCCGCGTGCCGGTGGCGAAGCAGCCTTGCATGAGATAGCCGCCGGTGGGTGCTTCCCAGTCGATCATTTCCCCGGCGAGGAAAATGCCGGGGAGCTTTTTCAACATGAGCGCGTTGTCGATTTCACTCCAACAGACGCCGCCGGCGGAGGAAATCGCCTCGTCGAGCGGGCGCGGGCGGGCAAGCGGGATGACGCAGTTTTTCACCTCGCGGGCGAGGGAATCCGCGTCCGGCCAAGTTTTCTGCGAGAGGATGGCGTGGGCGGGTTCGCTAAGTTTCCAGCGGGTGCGGGCCTCGTTGAGGAAATCGCGGCGCACCGATTGCATCTTCGCGACGAGCTGTTCGTGGGTGAAGGTGGGTTTGAAATCGATGGCGATGGCGGGCTCGGGCATGGCGCGGAGGGTGGCGCCGAGTTGGTAGATCGCGCCGCCTTCGAGGCCGTAGCGGGTAACCATCAGCTCGCCGATGGCGGTCATTTCGCCGGCGCGGACGTGGAGGTTTTTCAACGGCTTCCCCTCGGCGGCGGCGAGAACCTCGGGTGACCATTCGTGTTCCCAGCCACAGTTCGCCGGGGCGAGCGGGTGGTGGGCGATGCCGTGAGTTTCGAAAATCGAAGTCCACGCTCCGTCGGAACCGGTCTTCGCCCACGAGCCGCCGCCGAGAGCGAGGATGACGGCGTCGGCGTCGGCGGTGTGGCCGTTTTCAAATCCGAGTCGGCGGGACGGAGCGAGTGAGATCAGGCGATGGTTCATTTCGAAACGCACGCCCAGCCCGCGCAACCGCTCGATCCAGCGGCGGAGCAGTGGCGCGGCTTTGAGGGCTCGCGGATAGACGCGGCCGCTGGTGGCTTGGAAAGTTTCCACTCCGAGGTCCGCCGCCCAGCCACGCAGGGCGGCGGGATCGAAGCCAGCAAGGAGTTTCTCCCAGATTTCTGCGGGCTGGTCCGGGCCGGAGTAGCGGCTGACGAAGCGGTCGAGCGACTCGCCGTGGGTGAGATTGAGTCCGCCTTTGCCGGCAACGAGGAGCTTCCGGCCGACCGAGGGTTTGCCATCGTAAAGCGTGACTTGCAGTCCGGCGGAGGCCGCCACTTCCGCCGCGCGGAGACCCGCCGGGCCGCCGCCGATGACGGCGAGTTGGGAATGGAGGTGCACGGGCGGGAGATAATGAGGAGGGCGGCTTTTTACCAGCGATGATTGTGGGTCTTGGCCATGCCGGGGCAGAGGCGCTGGGGTCTTCGGGAAGTTCTCCGCCCGCGGCGGAAGGGAGAAACGTGACACAGGCATTCCTGCCTGTTCTTCTTAGGGATTATCCCGGACTGAGCGTGTTTAACCTGGAAGCCGCCTGGCAATACGCTGAAACCCACCGCGAGGAAATTGAACAGACCATCCGCCTCAATCAGGAAGCCTGATGGCCTCGCTCTACTCCAACGAGAATTTCCCCAAACGTGTCGTCGAGGAACTCAGGCGGCTCGGACATGATGTGCTCACCTCTTACGAAACCGGACGCGGAAATCAGAGGATCCCGGATTCCTTTTTTCAAGCATCCTTCGCCTTCGCCGCTTTCTTCGCGGCGACCTTTTTCACCGGGCGCGGCGGGAAGTCGAAGCCGATCTTGCCGTCCTTCACATCGAAGGTGAGGTGGGCGTCGAACTTGCGCTTGGTGCGGTTGGAGACGAAGCCTTTGAGGACGTCGGTTTTTCCACTGCCGATCAATTTGAGCATCTGGTCCTGCGGGATTTCGCACTGGAGGATGGACTTGCCGATGCGGATGCCGTGCGGGTCCTTCTTGGTGACGATTTCCGGGACGTGATAGGCTTTGTCCGTGGCGAACACCTTGTAGGATTTGCCTTCTTCGGTTTTCGCCTCGCCGATGAAATGTTCCTCGGTGAGCTCGGGCGGGCCGTCGCGGTCGTCACCTTCGAAGACGAAGTTGATCTTGAATTTCGCGTCCATTTCGAGCGCGGCGTCGAAGGGCTTGTTGAACTTCGAGCGGAAGCCGGTGAGCGGGCCGACGTGTTTGGCGGTGAAGAGCTGGATGGCTTCCTCTTCGCCGAGCAGGCGGCCGGCGATGTGTTTCTTGGCCTTGAATTTGCACTCCGGCTCGCGGCATTCGTAGGTGGCCTCGGTTTGTTTGAGGCTCGGCGCGCCGCACATCGGGCAGGTGACTTTGAGGTCGGGGAAGACTTCGCTTTTCGCGAGGTCGGCGGCGGAGCGGGCCTTGGTGCAGATCTCGTTGGTGTAGGCGATGATCTCCTTCATGAAATCGCCGCGCTTGAGAATTCCTTGCTCCATTTGGCGGAGTTTGAACTCCCAATCGCCTGTCAATTTCGGCGAGTAGAGTCCTTCAATTTCCATCTCGCGGACGAGATCGATGAGGCGCATGCCGCTGCCGGAAACGAAGAGTTCGCGGCCTTCGCGGGCGAGGTATTTTTGGGAGATCAGGCCCTCGATAGTCGCCGCGCGGGTGGCGGGTGTGCCGAGACCGCGCTCGGCCATGGCTTCGCGGAGCGCTTCGTCGTCGATGAGTTTGCCGGCGCCTTCCATCGCTGAGAGCAGCGTGGACTCGGTCATCCGGGCGGGCGGCTTGGTTTCCTCGGCGAGGACATCGACTGGGGCTGCATGGGCGGTTTCACCGGCGCTGACCGGGCAGAGCTCGTCCTTGCCTGCGGCGACGCCGGGGCGGCGGCCATAAACTTCGAGCCAGCCGGGTTTCACCAGGATGCGGCCTTCGGTTTTGAATACGTCAGAACAGGCGAGACGCCCGTTCTCCGACACAGGCGAAACGCCTGTGCTCCCTTCGATGCGGGTGAGGCGCGTCGTTTGCTCAAACTCGGCGGACGGATAGAAGACGGCGATGAAGCGCTTGACGATCATGTCGTAAAGTTTCTGTTCGGCTTCGCTGAGCTTGGCGAACTTGCCGGTCGGGATGATGGCAAAGTGATCCGAGACTTTTTTGCTGTCGAAAACGCGGCGTGATTTATGCAGGCGCGGGCCTTTTTCGTCGCTGCCGGAGAGCACGGCTTTGGCGTATTTCGCCACGTCGAGATCGCTGTTGCCGACGTCCGCCATCGTCTCGCGGACGTTGCCGGTGTAATCCTCCGGCAGATACCGCGAATCGGTCCGCGGGTAGGTGATCATCTTGTGCTTTTCGTAAAGCGCTTGGGCGATCTGGAGTGTGCCTTTCGCGGAAAACGGCGCTTCGCGTTGCAGTGTGGTGAGGTCGTAAAGCTGCGGGGAAATCTGCGAGTTCGCCTTTTTCTCCTCGGTGACCTTGCCGGTCTTGCCTTGGCAACGCGCTTGAATCGCCTCGGCGGTCAGCTTGTCCCAGATCCGCTCGGGCCTGGAGAGCGGGGCGTTTTCGTCCTTTTTCCACGCTTCATCGATCCATTTACCTAAATACTCGCCGGCCTGCACGCCGAAGGTGGCGTGGACTTCGAAATACGGCGTTGGTCTGAAGGCCTGGATCTCGGCCTCGCGCTGGGCGAGGATGGCAAGCGTCGGTGTCTGGACGCGGCCGGCGGCGGTGATGTTGAAGCCGCCGTGGCGGGAATTGAAGCAAGTGAGCGCGCGGGTGGCGTTGAGACCGACGAGCCAATCCGACTCGGACCGGCACTTCGCGGCATCCGCGAGCGGCTTCATGGACTCGCCAGAGCGCAGGTTTTCCCAGGCTTCGAGAATCGAGTTATTGGTCATCGACTGCATCCACAGCCGCTTGACCGGCTTGTTAATTTCGCCGATTTCCATGATGTAGCGGAAGATGAGTTCACCTTCGCGGCCGGCGTCGCAGGCGTTGACGATGAGGTCGATGTCCTTGCGCTTGGCGAGCTTGAGCACCTGCTTGAGGCGGGCCTCGGAGTCCGGGATCGGGTCGAGGTCGAACTTGTCCGGGATGGCGGGAAGGACGCTGAAATTCCACGGCAGTTTCTTGCCGTTCGGCCCCATCGGCATGCGTAGCTCGACGAGGTGACCGACGGCGGAGGTGATGACGGCGTTGTCGTTTTCGAAAAACACGTCGCGACCGGATCCGGACTTTTCAAACTTGCCGAGCTCCTTGGCGAGCACGCGGCTGAGGTCGGTCATGACGCTCGGTTTCTCGGCAATGATGAGTGTTTTTCCCATGGTGAAATCCGGCCGTTAATCGGCGCTGGATTGAGGGACTAGGCTGGCGCGGCGGGATTTGGCAAGCTTTTCGGAAAGGAATGTGTTTAGCCCGACTCAGTCGTGGGACAGGATCCGGCTGCGACAGCCGGAACACATTCCTTGAAAGTTGCCGGCCAATTGCCTCGTTATCGAGTCCAAATCCATGCCTCTAAAAATCCATTTTCTCCTTCGCCTCCTCGCGACGCTCGTCCTCTTTCTCCACGCTCAAGCCGCCCCGCCGCGGGTCGTGATTCTCGGCGACAGCATCACCTACGACGGGCGCTGGGTAACGCGGGTCGAAGCCGCCCTGCGCTCCACCCCGGATTTCGCGGACGCGGAAATCGTCAACTTCGGCCTCAGCAGCGAAACCGTGTCCGGGCTTTCCGAAGCGGGCCACGCCGGTGGAAGATTTCCCCGCCCGTGTCTCCACGAGCGGCTCGACCGCATCCTCGACGCCTACAAACCGACCCTGGTCCTCGCCTGCTACGGCATGAACGACGGCATCTACCTCCCGCTCGATGCCAGCCGCCTCCAAGCGTATCAGGAGGGCATCGTGAAATTGAAAACCGCCGTCGAGAAGCAGGGTGGAAAAATCATTTTCATCACCCCGCCACTCCACAGCGCGGATAGGCCGTCGGACGATCCGAACCGTTACGACGCCGTGCTCGACGCCTACGGAAACTGGCTCGTCTCCCGCCGCGCCGACGGCTGGCAGGTCATCGACATTCGCCCGGACCTAAAACAAGCGATCGCCGCGGCAAAAGCCAGTAACCTGCAGTTCATCTACGCCGAGGACAGCATCCATCCCGGCGACGAAGGCCATCAACTCATCGCAGATTCCATCACTCGCCAGCTCTGGCCGCTCCTGAAACTCCCCGGGTCGCCCGCCGTCCCCGAAAACGCCGCCCTCGCCACCCTCGGCCGCCGCAACCAACTGCTCAAACTCGCCTGGCTCACCCACACCCGCCACACCCGGCCCGGCGTCCCCAAGGGACTGCCGCTCGACGAGGCCGATGCCCAAGCCGCGAAACTGATGGACGAATACCGGATGAAATGAGGCTGCCGACAACGTGTTCCGGCTGTCTCCACCGGATTTCGCTTCCGACTGAGACAGCCGGAGCACTTTCCCAGTGGAAAATCCCCGGTCTTTTCCACCAGGAAATCAGTTGCGACAAAATCAAAGGGCCGTAAACATCCCCTCATGAATTTGGAAATCCTCTCCCTCGCCCAAGTCGGCCTCGCTCCCGGTGGTTTTTCGATGACCTACCTCTTGATCATCGGCGTTTCCATGCTGGCGAGCTTTCTGATCAGCGGCACGCTCAAGCGCCGTTTCAACGAGTATTCGCAAATCCCGATCCGCATGACCGGCGCGCAGATCGCCGAGGCCATGCTCCGCCAACACGGGATCACCGACGTGCAAGTCATCTGCACGCCCGGCCACCTCACCGACCATTACGACCCGACGAAAAAAACCGTCAATCTCAGTGAGTCGGTCTATTCCGTGAACTCCGTGGCTGCCGCCGCGGTCGCCGCCCACGAGTGCGGCCACGCCGTCCAGCACCAGCAGGCTTATGTCTGGCTCGGACTCCGTTCGAAACTGGTCCCCGCCGTTCAGTTTTCGAGCAAGATGCTTAACTGGCTGATGATCATCGGCATCCTCGGGATCGGCGTCGCCCACAGCCCGATGATGCTGTGGGCCTGGGTGGGGCTTTTCGGAGTCACCACGGTTTTCTCGGTCATCACGCTGCCCGTCGAGTTCGACGCCAGCCGCCGCGCTTTGGTCTGGATGGAAAGCAGCGGAGTCGCCGCGAGCATGGAGCATGAAAAAGCCAAGAACGCGCTGTTCTGGGCGGCCATGACTTACTTCGCCGCCGCCGTCGGTTCCATCGCCCAGCTCGCGTATTTCCTGATGATGGCCCTCGGCGGCCGCCGGAATGAGTGACGTGATATAGGCATTCCTGCCTGTTCTTCAAAGCATGGTGGGACAAGAACAGGCAGGAATGCCACTATCACGCTTGCCCGCAGGCGGAGCTGCGGAACATGGTCGGTGCAGGCCATGAAAGAACTCATCGAAGAACTCGAACGCTGGGGAGCGGATGTGATCTTCGGCCGCGCCAAGGGCTTCCGAGCGGCGCTGATGCGCTTCGCGATGCGGGCGCTGTCCGGGGTTTTCCGGATAATCGTGCAGATCCGGCTGTGGCGCTACCGCAGCGGTTGGCGCGCACAGCATCATTTGGGGACGCAGGTGGTGGCCATCGGCAATATCACGGTGGGCGGCACCGGCAAGACGCCAGTGGTCGAGTTGCTGGCGAAATCGCTGCGCGACCGTGGAAGGCGGGTGGCAATCCTTTCCCGCGGCTACAAAAGCAAGAAACTCGACCGGCCGCAAAAGTGGCAGGACAAAAACGGCCGGGCGGTCCCGGAGGAACAGATGCCCAAGGTCGTCTCAACCGGCAGCGCGCTTTTGCTCGATTCGAAATACGCGGGCGACGAGCCGTTCATGCTCGCCCGCAACCTCGACGGCGTGGCGGTGGTGGTGGACAAGAACCGGGTGAAAGGCGGGCTTTTCGCCGTCGGCCAGCTCGATGCGGACACGCTTTTACTCGATGACGGGATGCAGTATCTCGATCTCGCGCACTCGATCGACATCGTGCTGGTGGATGCCGGTTCGCCGTTCGGGACGGAGGCGCTGCTGCCGCGCGGAACGCTGCGCGAGCCGCCGAAAAATTTGCGCCGCGCGAGCTACATCCTGATCACGAAATGCACCGGCAGCTCGAACGAAGCACTGGTTTCCCGCATCCGGAAATACAACAAGACGGCGGAAATCATCGAGTGCACGCACGGGCCGATCTATCTGGAAAATGTCTTCACGCGCGAGCGCCAGCCGCTGGAGTTCCTGCAGGACAAGTGGGTGGGGGCGATCAGTGCGATCGCGGTGCCTGAGGCGTTCGAGAGCTCGCTGGCAAGCCTCGGCGCGCGGGTGGAGATCCAGCGGCGATTTTCCGATCACTACCGGTTTTCGAGCAAGGAGGTGGAGCATTTCATGCAGCGCTGCGTGGAGCGCGATATGGAGCTCATCGTGACCACGGAGAAAGACGCCGTGCGCTTTCCGAAGCCGACCTCGATCGACGTGCCGGTCTATTTCCTGCGGATCGAGGTGGAGATTTTGAAAGGCAGGGAAATCTGGGACGACTTGGTCACGCGGATTTGCAACCCACCGCCGGTGTTCCAGTCGGTGCTGCGGAACCGGCACGCATACCGGCCGTGAGGGGCTAATTACGGCACGGCAAGGCTTCGAACGTGAAATGGCCGAGATGAAAATAAAGTCGGCATTGGACTAAAGTCATGGACCACTTTTGTTGCTCGCCAGCGGGTCGGCTCGGGGCTTAGTTTGCGGCCAGATGATTTTGGGATTGATGGAAGCTTCCGGGTTGATCGAGCAGGGTGGCCCGCTGGTGTGGGCGCTGCTGGGTCTGGCGTTTATCGGCGCGGTGTGCGTGGTGGAGCGCTTGTTTTTCTTCCATCGGGCGCGGATCAACGTCGGGGATTTGCTGGTCGGCTTGTCGCATCACATCCAGCGGCGGGCGTTTGCGGAGGCGTTGCACGAGGCGGCTCGGGCACCGGGGCCGGTGGCTCGGGTGGCGCATGCGGCGCTGCTTCGGTATTATTTGCCGCGCACGGATTTGCGGGACGTGGTGCAGGAGGCGGGCCAGTTAGAGGTGCCGCGGATCGAGAAAAACATCCGGGCGATCCTCGGCGTGTCGTTGCTCGCGCCGTTGGTCGGGATGCTCGGAACCTTGATCGGGATGCTGGAAACCTTCCAAAAAGTCAGCGAGCAAGGCGGATTCACCGGCCCGGCGGAGCTCTCGGCCGGGGTGTTCACCGCGCTGATCACCTCGGTGATGGGGCTGACGGTGGCGATCCCGCTGTATTTGTTTTACCTCTATTTCCTGGGACGGGCGAAACGGCTGGTGCACCGGATCGAGCGGGCGGGGATTGAAATGGTCAATCTCATCGCCGACGCGCGGGAGGAGGAGGAATTCGCTCCGTTCCGCGGCGAGGTGACGGCCGGAAAAAAGCCGGTGAAGGCAAAACGGGAGCCGGCCAAATGAAACTGGAAATGACCTTGCCGGAGCGCCCGGGATTCCTGCACGCGGTGCCGATCCTGAATATTTTCGCGCTGGTGCAGTTGTTTTTCCTGCTCGGGCCGTCGCTGGTTTTGCAATCGGGCGTGGCGGTGGATTTGGCACCGTCGCGGTTTCAAATGGAGCGCTATCAGGATTCGATCGTCGTCACGCTGGGGCCGGGCGAACCGGGCCCGAGGATTCACTTCGGCCGGGATGCGGTGACTTTGGAGGAGCTTTCCGCACGGCTCGACAAGCTGCGGGCGGACGGCGCGCCGACGAAAGCGATCGTGCTGCTTCAGACCGACACCGGCACGCCGGTCGGGATCGAGCGCGAGGTCACGGAGCTGGTGTTAGGCAGGGGATTCCGGCTGGCGCTGGTTGGCAAAAATTCGTCCTCCGCGGTGGTTCCGGGTCCGAAAAAAGCGGCTGAATGATGGCGGTCGGCATGGTCAAATCGCGCAAGTTGGCGGGCGCTCCGGGGCTGGTGTTCCGCTGGGGCGCGAGTAAGACGCCGCTGTTGCCGAAGCTGCTTGGCATGATGTTGATGGCTGCGGTGTTCGCGTTTTTGATCACTTCGGTCAGGATCCGGGTGACGGCGTTGGAGAAATCCTCGCCGCGGAAGGCGTCGGTGATCTATCTGCGAGACGACACGGAAGGGCGGGCGCTGACCTTGCGGGCGCGCGAGGGCGGGCCGTTTCCCTCCCGCTTCGAGCCGGCGCAGTGGGAAGGCATGGATGCCTTGGAAAGCGCCGCGCTGGATGCCGTGCGGTTCCAGCCGCAACCGTATGTGCCCGCGCTGGCGGATTTGCCGGCGGAAAATCTGGTTCAGCCGCTGGAGCTGGCGGCCAAGGGGCGGTCGTTTTTCCCGAAGCGCAGCCCGGCAGCCGGCCCCGCGCCGGAGCTGGCCAAGCTGAAACTCGCGCCCGCGCTCTATCCGCTTTCTGGGATTTCCGCCGCGACGCTGCCGGAAGCCCTTCCGCCCTTTGAAGCGGCGGTGGTCGGCGCGATGTCCTCGGCGTCCTGGCGATTTCTCGTGCGGTTGAATCCCGATGGCGGCGTGGCGGAATGCGTTTCGCTGGAAAAAGGCGGCGAGGCGGGGACTCCTGAATTGGAGGCCTGGCTGCACAAAATCCAGTTCAAACCGGAGCTCGAAAAACCTTTCCGCTGGATCGCCGTGGGCATCGGATTCACCAACCAACCTGTCGCCGATGGACCTAACGCTCGCTGATTTCGTGCTCTTTGTGCTGCTGGGCGTTTTCGTGCTGGTGCCGTTTCTCGCGGTGGTTTCGCGGACCCTGCACGCGCGGGCGGAAAAGCGCTCGCTCGCCAACCGCGTCATTTGCCGGCTCTGCCTGCACGCCTTCGAAGACGCCAGCCACGTGAAAACCGTCGATTGCCCGATCTGCGGCGCGACGAATGAAAAAGGCCGCAGCCGCCGGCTGGGGTAGGCGAACATCGAACGCCCTATGTTGAATGCCGTGCCAGGCATTTTGTTAGAACGTTCTCCTGAATCCCAAACCCCATCCACCCATTCGTCAGCCATCGGGACGGCGGAAGCAGGCGTCGTCCTTCCCGCCCGGGCCTGCCAGTAGGCTGCGTTGGATGATAAAAAACCTTTGGATGATAAAAAACCTTTCTTCGGCCGTATCCTGCAGGATGAAACGCACATTGGCTTGCCTCCTTACCCTCATTCCCTCCCTCGTGATCGCAGGGGAACCCATTCCACTCTTCAACGGCAAGGACCTTGATGGCTGGACCATGGATGTGCCGGCGCGCGACAAACTGTCGGAAGCCAACGACGCCCCGATCAAGGATGGCATCATGACCTTCGACACCCGCAAGGGTGCCTGGTGGAATGCGACTCCGCCGAGTTTCATCGTCCGTGATGGCATGCTCGTGAGCCTCGGCAAACCGCTCGGCCACCTGGTCACCGAGGCGGTCTATGCCAACTACAAGCTGGTGGTGGAATACCGTTTTTCGAAAGAGCCCGGCAATTGCGGCGTGCTGGTCCACGCCTCGACTCCGCGCATACGCGATAACATGTTTCCGCAGTCGATCGAGGTTCAGATGATGCACCAAAACGCCGGAGACTTCTGGTGCATCGTCGAAAACATCGAGGTTCCCGAAATGGAAAAGCGCCGCCCGCGCAAGGATCCGAACCAAGCATTTGGCGGTGGAGCCACCGACGCGCGCCGCATCGTCAATCTCACCGACGGTTCCGAAAAACCGCTCGGCGAATGGAACACCATGGAGATTGTTTGCAAGGGCGATGAAGTCATCGTGCATGTCAATGGCACGCTGGTGAACCACGGCAGCAAAAGCACCGCCACTTCAGGCAAAATCGCCTTGCAAGCTGAAGGTGCCGAGGTTGAATTCCGCAAGGTGGAATTGACTGAGTTGGAGAAATGATTTCCCGCGCCATCAAACACGGCCTTTCAACAAAAACCATCCACGAAACACCCCAAACAACGTCGCAACTATGTCCGACTCCACATTTCTCCACTCGCGCCGTGATTTCCTCAACAAGGCCGGTTTGGCAAGCGCCGCATTCGCGCTGCCTGGCATGGCATCCGCCCAGGAGAAAGCGGGCGGCAAGTTCCGCATCGGCATCGTGGGTTGCGGAGGCCGCTCAAGCAGTGTCGGCGAAGTGGCGCTGAAGGACGGGCGCTTCGAGATTGTCGCTTTGGCCGATTACTTCCAAAGCGAGGTGGACGTGCAGGGGGAGAAATTCAAGGTTCCGGCGAACCGCCGGTTCACCGGGTTGGATTGTTGTCAGAAAATGATCGAGGCTGGAGGAATCGACATCATCGCGATTCTCACCCCGCCGTATTTTCATCCGGAGCAGGCGGAGGCGGCGGTCGAAGCGGGACTGCATGTCTGGTTGGCAAAACCGATCGCCGTGGATGCCCCGGGCGTGGCTCGCATCGAGGCGGCGGCGGCGAAGGCGACCGAGAAAAAGCGTTGCTTCCTTGTGGATTTCCAGACCCGGGCGTTGGCGCACTACCGGGAGGCCGCGCGTCTGGTGGCGGCCGGTGACCTGGGCGAACTGGGGTGGGGGGAGATCGAGGCGTCGTGCCCGGCGTTCGAGCTTGCCGTCCCGCAGGACAGTCAGGAAGCCAAGCTCAAGAACTGGCTTCAGTGGCGCGACTTGTGCGGTGAATCGATTATCGAATACAGCATTCATGCCATTGACATGGCGAGCCTGATGATCGGCCGCAACCCGGTGTCGGCCACTGGTTTCTGCGGGCGTGTGTTGCTCGACAAGCTGCCGCAGCCGCGACCTGGCGATGTGCAGGACCACTGGGTGGCGACCTTCGATTACGGCGCGGGATTCAAGGTGATGTTCCGCGGAAAACGCTTCGACGGACATGATCTGCCGAACCACGATGCGATCAACTTCAAGCTCCACGGCAGCCGTGGCAGTCTCCTTGCCGACTACTCCGGCGAGGTGATGATCCGCGGTGAAAAGTCGTTCTTCGGCGACCGTTTCATGAAGGAGAAGATCCGCAGCATTTACACCCTCGGCATCGCCAACAACTGGAGCACGTTTTACGACAACATGACCAAGGGCAACTATGCCCAGGAAACCGTGCCTGCGAGCGTGCAGAGCCACTACCTGGCCTTGCTCGCACGCGAGGCCTGCTATCGCGGTGGCGAAGTGGTGACGTGGGACGACGCGGTGAACTCGAAGAAGGCGTCCAAGTTCGACACGACCGGGTTGACGGCGTGAACAGGCCCTGAAGGTTGGCTCTGCCAGAGAGGTTGGGTTTCCCTCAGAAGGGAGGATTTGTCCTCAGCCTCACTTTAATGGACAGAAAAATTATACGAGCTTTCCGCGTTTTGCTTCCACAAGCTATTTTTCGTGCCTTGTCGTGGATTTCCTGCTTTCCCTCGCGCCGTCCCCGCCGACTTTCCTTTGCCCATGTCCACCGAGCTGACCCGTAATTTCTCCATCATCGCCCACATCGACCACGGGAAAACCACGCTTTCCGACCGGCTGATGGAAATGACGAGCACCGTGACGATGCGGGAGAGCAGCGCCCAGCAGCTCGATTCGATGGATCTGGAGCGCGAAAAAGGCATCACCATCAAGTCCCACCCGGTCGCCATGGAATACACGGCCAAGGACGGCAAAACCTACAAGCTCAACCTGCTCGACACCCCCGGCCACGTCGATTTCTCCTACGAAGTCTCCCGCGCCCTCGCCGCCTGCGAAGGCGCGATCCTGATGGTCGATGCCGCGCAAGGCGTCGAAGCCCAGACCGTCGCGAACCTCCACCTCGCCACCGAGCAGAACCTGCTCATTATCCCGGTCCTCAACAAGATCGACCTGCCCGCCGCCGACGTGCCGAAGTGCAAGAAGCAGCTTGAGGAAATCCTCTGCATCCCCGCCGAGGATTGCATCCCGTGCTCCGCCAAGGCCGGCATCGGCATCGAGGAAATCCTCGAAGCCATCATCGCCCGCGTCCCCGCTCCGGTGGAAAATCCCGACAAACTCCTGCGCTGCTCGGTTTTCGATTCCCTCTACGACACCTACCGCGGCGTCGTTTCCTACGTCCGCGTGTTCTCCGGCACGGTTCGAAAAGGCCAGCGCGTGAAACTCATGGCCACCGGGAAAACCTACGAGGTCAAGGAAGTCGGTGTGTTCACCCCGAAAATGAGCCCGCGCGAAGTCCTCTCCGCAGGCGACGTCGGCTACGTCATCGCCAACATGAAAGCCGCCAGCGAGGTGAAAGTCGGCGACACGATGACCGACAACACCCACCCGTGCCCCGAGGCGCTGCCCGGCTACAAGGAAATCCAGCCGATGGTGTTCTCCGGCATCTATCCGGTCGATTCCTCCGACTACGAGGCGCTCAAGATGGCGATGGGCAAGCTCCAGATCAACGACCCGGCCTTCACCTATGCGTCGGAGAGCTCGACCGCGCTCGGCTTCGGTTTCCGCTGCGGATTCCTCGGCCTGCTCCACATGGAGATCATCCAGGAGCGCCTCCGCCGCGAGTTCGACATGGATGTCATCTCGACCTATCCGTCTGTGATCTACAACGTCACGATGACCGACGGCACCGAGCGCATCATCGACAACCCGACTCTTTTCCCGGACCCGCAAGGCATCCAGGAAATCCGCGAGCCGGTCGTGAACGTCTACATCATGGTCCCCGGCGAATACATCGGCGACATGATGCAGCTCGTTCTCGAAAAGCGCGGCGATGTGACTAACACCGAAACCATCGACGACACCCGCGTCATGCTTTCCTGCGTCCTGCCGCTCGCGGAAATCCTCGTTGATTTCAACGACAAGCTCAAATCCATGACCCGCGGCTACGGTTCGATGGACTACGAACACTCCGGCTACCGCGCCGCGAAAATGGTGAAGATGGACATGCTCATCGCCGGCGATCCGGTCGAGGCGTTCTCCACCATCGTCCACCGCGACAAGGCGGAATCCTACGGCCGTTTGTTAGCCGGCAAGCTCAAGGAAGTCATCCCGTCGCACCTCTTCGTCGTTGCCATCCAGGCGGCCGTCGGCGGCAAGATCGTCGCCCGCGAATCCATCTCCGCGATGCGCAAGAACGTGACCGCCAAGTGCTACGGCGGCGACATCACCCGCAAGCGCAAGCTGCTGGAAAAGCAGAAGGAAGGGAAAAAGAAGATGAAGATGTTCGGCAAGGTCAACATCCCCCAGGACGCCTTCATCAAGGTGCTCAAGAGCGGGGATTGAGCCGTGGCGGCGGTTTCCAACCGCCATGCCCGTAGAAAATTGACGGGTCTTCTGGCGGCAAGCGTGATTCATTATCATCCATGCAGGGCCGTCTCAGATGCACGTTGGTTCCAATCATGGTCTGTCTGACCTTTGCCGCAACCAAAAGCGCGCATGCGTGTTGCGCCGTGGCCGCCGGGGGCGTCCCCGTCGTCAACGCGGATCAGACGGTCATCATCTGGTGGGATAAGTCTAACCAGATTGAGCATTTCATCCGCAAGGCCAGCTTCCGTGGCGGCGGGGAATCGATCGGTTTCCTCGTGCCCACACCCAGTCGTCCCCAATTGGAGGAATCGGGCGACGAAGCGTTCCGTTATCTTGCCAACATCACCGCGCCAAAGCGTTTCGCCGGCGGCGGCTTTCCGCTGGGTTGTTCGGTGGCCGCTCCGTCTAACTCTATCCAAGGCGTGCGGCTGATCGAAGAAAAAACGGTCGCCGGGTTCGACGCGGTCGTCCTGGCCGCGGACTCCGGCAAGGAATTGATCGAGTGGCTGCGCCAGCGTGAATATGTCTTTACTCCGGAAGCCGCGGCATGGGCGCAGCCCTATCTAGCGAACGGTTGGTACATCACGGCGATGAAAGTCACCAAGGATCCGGACGCGCGTTCGAAATCCGAAGTTTCCGCATCGGCGCTGCGAATCAGCTTCAAAACCGACCGCCCGATCTTCCCCTACCGCGAACCTGACTCCCGTATCGACGCGGAGCGGTTGGGGGTCGGTCACCGTCTGCTTCGCATCTATTTCGTGGCGGAATCCCGCTACGAGGGCCGCTTTTCGCCGGCGCTTCAATGGTCGGGCAAGACACGATACAGCCAACCGCTCCAAAAGGACCAGCGGACCAATCTTCTGCAGCACCTTGAAATGCCGGAATCCACCGGACCTTCCCAAGCATGGCTCACCGAGTGCGAGGATTCCTGGCCTTACGGCAAGGCTCCTGGGGACGTCACCTTCACCCCGTCGGCGGATCAGGGCAAACTGACGCGCGACCTTTCTGCGGTCGGAAAATCCTTCGATCCGACCTTGCTGGCACTCATCGGGGTGTTCCTCGCGCGGCCTCTTTTCCGTCGGAGGAAAATCCGGCATCCCGAGGTGCGCTAGCGGCTCCCGGCTGAGACAACCGGGACACTTTCTTTGATCCTCAGCCTTCCTCGGACTCTTCTTCCGCTGCTGGCGCCAGCTTGCGGAAGTGGACTTGGCCGACGCGGCGGCCGTCGGTGCTGGTGACGCGGGCCTCGTAGCCGAGGACTTCGACGGTTTCGCCGACTTCGGGGAAGCGCTCGAGTTGTTGGGTGAGATAGCCGCCGACGGTGGTGACTTCGCCGCTTTCGAGGAAGAGCTCGGGGACGTGGCCGGCGAGGTCGTTGAGGGTCATCGCGCCTTCGATGACGAATTCGTCTCCATTGATGCGAGTGAAGGACGAGCGCTCGTTGTCGAACTCGTCCTGGATGTCGCCGACGAGTTCTTCCATCACGTTGTCGAGGAAAACGATGCCGACGGGCGTGCCGAATTCATCGACGGCCATCGCGAGGTGGGCGTGCTCGTGGAGGAAAAACCGCAGCAAGGTGTCCAGCGGCATCGTGTCGGGCACGATTTTCAGCTCGCGCTTGATCCGCATCAGGTCGGGGTCGGGCTCCTTGATGAGCTTGAACAAATCCTTGATATGAATGAGGCCGATGGCGTGGTCGAGGTGGCCTTTGACGAGCGGGAAGCGGGTGTGCTTGCTGCGCATCGCGATCTCCAAGGTCTTCTCGAACGGTTGGTCGGCATCGAGGATGATCACCTTGTTGCGGGGCGTCATCACGTCGCGGACCCAAAGTTCGTTGAGGCCGAGGGCGTTGATGAGGATTTCGCGCTCGGTCTCGGTGACTTCCTGGGATTTCCCGCTCTGGGTGACGAGCAGGGCGAGCTCCTCGGCGGAGTGGATATGCTCGCTCTCGCTGATCGGGTCGATCCGGAAGAGGTTTTTGAGCAGCCAGTTGGCGGTGCCGTTGAAGAAGACGATGACCCACTTGAAGGTCTTGTAGAAAACGTGCAAAGGCCCGGTGAGGAGCAGGGTGGTCGCGACGGATTTCCGGATCGCGATGGACTTGGGCATCAATTCCCCGACGACGACGTGCAGGAAAGTGAACGAGGCGATCGCCAGAACCAGCGACGTCCAATAAACCACCTCCTGGGGCAATCCGACCTGAAACAGCAGCGGCGCGACCAGCGCGGTCACGAACGGTTCGCCGAGGAACCCAAGCGCCAGCGAGGAAATCGTGATCCCGAGCTGGTTGGCGGAGAGGTAGCCGTCGAGGTGGTTCACCACGTGCATCGCGGTTTTCACGTTCCGCCCGGTTTCCTTGCCGCAGGACTCGATTTGGCTGGGCCGCACCTTGACGATGGCGAATTCCGACGCGACGAAAAACGCGTTTAGAAGCAGGAAGAAGGTGATTCCCGCGAGATAAAGCAGGAATTCCATCCCGGTGGGAAACTCGGTGGAAATGGGATGCCCGCCAGCGGCGAGGAAAAAAGTGGGGAAGAAGGTGCTCACTGGGCGTCAGAGTTTTTCGTAAACGCCTTGGTCGCGTCGCTCGAGGATGGTGAAGCCTGCTTTTTTCGCGTCGCTCACGGAGAGCGGCTTGGTGATCGTCGGGGTGTTGATCCGCGAGATGACCTTCTTGACCGGGTTTTTGCAAAGCGGGCAGACCGCCAGCGGTGCTCTATCAATGGGGCGTCTGAGCTCGAATCCTCGGGCGCAGACGCGGCAACTATGCTCCGGGTCTTCCGAAGCTTCTGAAACGTATTCGTAAATTGGCATAAAAAGAACGTAGGAACGGGTGTATCCGTCCCACGTTAGGAAAATAGTGTAAACCGTGCCAGTTTACCAGCTCGACTTGGTCACGCCCGGAAGCATCCCGGCGGAAGCAAGCTCGCGGAAGGTAATCCGGGAGAGGCGGAAGCGACGCAGGAACGCGCGGCGGCGGCCGGTGATCTCGCAGCGATTGACGAGGCGGGTCGGGCTCGCGTCACGCGGGAGCATGGAAAGACCGACATAGTCTTTTGCTGCTTTGAGCTTGAGACGGAGGGCGGCGTATTTCTCGACGGTTTCTTTTTTGCGCGCGTTGCGAGCGATCCAACTTTTCTTAGCCATAATTCGGGGGGCAGGTGTTAAGGGATGGGGAGGGGGTTGCAAGCCCAAAGTCGCATTTTCTTGGTTTTCGGTGAATTTTGACAAATCCCGGACGGCGAAAAAGTAATCCGACAGGAGTGATCCCACTGGAATTTCTCCCTTCAAACTCCGCAATCAAAACTCCCAAAACGCCATCCTCACATGAATCGTCGTGAAATTCTCCGCACCGGATCGCTCGGCACCCTCGGGCTGCTCGCGTCCCAAACCTTCCAATCCGCCCGCGCCCAGACCCGCTCGGTTGGCACCAATGACCGCATCCGCATCCGCATCATCGGCTTTTCCGACCGTTTGAACAGCTCGCTGCTTCCTGCTTTCAAGGCCGTGGCAGACCAGTTCAACTGCGAGATCGTGGGCGTCTCGGACATCTGGAGTCGCCGCCAAGGAATACCTCAGCAGCGGGAAATTCGGCCCCATCGTCGCCGCCGAAATGACCTCGAACGTGAACCAGCCCGGTCGCTGGCGCAGGCCGGCCCTCGTCGCCGCCATCAAGGGGAGCAGGAGACCGATTGGAAACGTTTCCTCTGCAACCGCCCGGAGGCGAAATGGGACCCGCGGAAATACCTCGAATACCGCCTCTTCTGGCTCTATTCGTCCGGAATTCCCGGCCAATGGATGTGCCACCAGATCGACACCATCCATTGGTTCACCGGACTCCCGCATCCCCGCTCGGTCTCGGCGAATGGTGGCACCTATCAGTGGAAGGACGGCCGCACGAATTTCGACACCCTCACCGCCGTCTTCGACTACGGCCCGCTCGACGATCCATCGTCCGGCTTCCAGGTCACCTACGGCTCGCACTTCACCAACTCACTATTGCCACCACCCGGATGATCGCGGCCGGGGCAGCAGGGAACGTCAGGGCGGCGATGGGAGACTTGGAGATGTGGTTTGGGGTGAAGGCCGTTGGAAGAGCCCGTGGCCGGATCGGAGGCTGGGAAAATGGGTGTTCATTCCATCGTCAATGGCCGCAGTGAAATGCAAAAGTCGCAAAAGTTCACGAAGGGATTCCGCCTCAGAGCCCGGGATAAAGCTTGCTCCGCATACGCCGGAATGAATTCTCATGCGGATGGCACGGCGCTTGGCGAAA
>CAMDLP010000034.1 GCA_945901795.1 Akkermansia muciniphila
GCGACGGAGTTGATGATGACCGTGTCGAAGTGCTCGTTAGGGATTCCGCTGAAATCGTCGGCGGGGCGGTGGAACAGCTTCACCTGCGGCAGCGGGTGGCTTTTCTCAAGCGCATCGATGGCGACTTTTGAAATGTCCGCCGCCCAGTAACATTCCGATGTGGCGGCGAGGCGGGCGAGGATTTGGCCGGTCCCGCAGCCGATTTCGAAGATCCGGCGGGCGTCGTAAGACTGGATGCGGTCGATGGTGGTGTCGATCCACTCGGTCACCTGGTCTTCGATGTTATCCGCGCCCGCCCAGCCGGCGATGACGGAATCGAGGCGGTCGAGTTTCTCGCTGCCGGTCTGGTCGATGGCGGATTGATAGAGGAGATCCCACTGGTCCTGCCAGATGCTCGTGCCGTCGGCGCGGGTGGTATTCCGAAGGTAGGCGACGAGACGTCCGTCGTGGACGGTGGCCACTGCCTGTTCGACGGCGGGGTGTTTTTCCAACAGCGTTTCAATTTCTCCCAGCTCGATGCGGAATCCGCGCACCTTGACTTGATGGTCCATGCGGCCGAGGCATTCCAAGGAACCGTCGGCGGTCCAGCGGGCGAGGTCGCCGGTGCGGTAAAGCTTGGTGCCGGAGCGGAACGGCGAGTCGATGAAGCGGTCGGCCGTGAGTTCGGGAAGTTCGTGATAGCCCGAGGCCAGGCCGTCGCCGCCGATGAGGAGCTCGCCGGCGATGCCGACCGGCTGCGGCTGCAGGGCGGGGTTGACGATGTAAACCTGGGTGTTGTCGATCGGGTGGCCGATGAGAACGGGACCTTCGGCAGCACCGAGCCGGGCGACTGTGGACCAGATCGTGGTCTCGGTGGGACCGTAAACATTCCAGATTTCCCGGCAGAGCGGGGCGAGCCGGTTGACAAGGTCGCGGGGCACGGCCTCGCCGCCGATGAGGATTTTCAGGTCGGGTTTTCCGGACCAGCCGGACTCCAACAGCAGCCGCCAGGTGGCGGGCGTGGCTTGCAGCACGGTGATCCCGCGGCGGGCGATGGCGTCGGCGAGGAGTTGGCCGTCGAGCGTGGTTTCCCGGGTGGCGATGACGGTTTCCGCGCCGGTGGTGAGCGGCAGGAAGATTTCCAAACCGAAGATGTCGAACGACAGCGTGGTGACGGATAGAAGGACGTCGTCCGGCGTCAGGCCGGGCTCGCGGCGCATCGAGTTGAGGAAATTCACCACCGCGCGGTGCGGGATGCGCACGCCCTTCGGCCGGCCGGTGGAACCGGAGGTGAAGATGACATACGCGGTGTCTTCCGGGTTGGATTCGACCGGTCTGAAGGAACCGGGCGTGCTGGAGGACTCGTCCACTAGCAGGACCGTGGCGTTCGACGGCGGCAGTTCTCGATGGATCGAGGATTGCGAAACGATGACCGGCATGTGGGCGTCCTCGACCATGAAACCGAGGCGCTCCGCCGGGAACGCGGGGTCCATCGGCACGTAGGCCGCGCCGCATTTCAGGATGGCGAGCAGGCCGGTGGCGATGGCGCACGAGCGTTCCAAATGGATGCCGACGAGGTCGCCGCGTTTCACGCCCGCGGCCTGGAGCCGGGCGGCGAGGGCGTTGGAAGCTGATTCGAGGGCGGCGTAAGTTAGGACTTCATCGCCGCAGCGGACGGCGTTGCGGGTTGGAACTTCGCCGACCTTGGCGGAAACGAGCGAGTGCAGCGTGGCGGCGCGCGGATAGTCGCGCGCGGTGGTGTTCCACGTACCGAGAGTCAGGATTTTTTCCTCCGCTCCGAGGATCGGCAATGCGGCGAGCGGGGTTTCGCCGTCGGCGATGACGCTTTCTATCAATTGCTCGAAGGCGCAGAGCCAGCGGCGGATGGTGGCCTTGTCGTGGAGGTCGGTGTTATACTCGCACTCGACGATAAGGCGCTCGTCGGTTTGGACGAGATTGAAGAACAGGTCGAAATTGACGAACTGCTTCGGGTTGGTCTCGGCGTCGATTTTCAAGCCGTCGAGATGGATCTGGTCGATGCCGGATTTGTCGATGTTGAACATCACCGACACGAGTGGCAGGCGGCTGGTGTCGCGCGGCAAAGTGAGCTTCTGCAACAGCGAGCCGAAGGTGTAATTCTGGTGGTCGTAAGCTTCGAGAACCTGCTCCTTCACCTCGACGGCGAACTCGCGGAAGGCGCGTTCGCCGGCGGGCTGGAGGCGTAGCGGGAGGAAATTCAGGCAGTGGCCTATCAGCTCGTCGCGCCCGACGCGGGTTTGGCCGGCGGATGGCACGCCGATGACCAGATCTTCCTGGCCTGTGATCCGATGGAGCAGCGTGGCGAATGACGAGAGCAAGGTGGCGAAAAGCGTGCCGCCGAGTTTCGGCGACGCCTTTTTCAACCGGGCGTAGCGCTCGGGATCGAGGGTGATCGCCTCCATCGCTCCGGCATAGCTTTTCACCTGCGGGCGGGGACGATCGGTCGGGAGTTCCAGAACGGGCGCGCCGTTTGAAAATTTGTTCACCCAGAAATTCTCCGCCGCGGTGACTTCGGCGCTGTTAGCGGCGGATTCTTCCAGCCGGGCGTATTCGGCGAAGGACATCGCTGGCGGCAGTTTTGGCAGGTGCCCGGCCTTGCGGGCGTTGTAGGCGGTGGCCAGTTCGGCGAGGATCATGCCGAAGGACCAGCCGTCGCAGACGAGGTGGTGGGCGGTGAAAATGACCTCGTGCCGCTCGGCTGACAGGTTCACTAAATGAAGCCGGAAAAGCGGGCCGTTAGTCAGGTCGAACGGGATCGAGCTTTCCGCGTTCTTGATAAGCGAAAGCGGGAGCAACGTCGATGGCGAGTGGAGGTCGAGGTTGGAGAAATCGTGTTCCATGATTTCCACCGAGCGCGCGGACGGATGGAAATACTGGCGGCTGCCGTCTTCGGAAAAGGTGCTGCGGAGCGCGGGATGGCGGACGATGAGATCATTGAGCGCGGCTTTGAGGGCGGGCGTGTCGAGCGCCCCGTCGAGACGGATGACGTTGGATTCGTTGAACGAGCAGTTCGCGTCGTCGCCCATTTGGACGGCGTGGAAAATCTCGCGCTGCGCCGCGGTGGTCGGCGCGTTGTCGAAGCGCGGAAATGCCACGGGAGCCTCGCCAATTCCCTCGGGGGAAGCTGGTAGAAATCCGGCGGCCTGCATTTCCGCGACGGCTTCGGTGAATGCCTTGGTGACGTGGTCGAGGTCCTCGTCGGTGTGTGCGGTGGTGAAATACAGCGGTCGGCCTTCCCAGACGTGGACGCCTTTTTCCCGCAGGAAATACCAGAGCAGGCTCGCGTATTTGAGGTCGGGTGCGTGCTCGATGACCGCGTAGGCGCTGAAATACGGCAGCCGGATCGGCACTCCGATCGCCTCGTAATGTTCGTTGAGCGTGCGGCAGAAACGGCTGACGCGTTCTTCCATGTCGATCTGCAGGCGCGGGCCTTCGTCCATCAGATGCTCGACGACACGCCATGCGGCGGCGAGCGCGAGCGGGTGTCTAACGAAGGTTCCGGCGAAGAAGGTCACACCGACTTCCGGGAAGCTGTCGTCGCCATAATTCCACGCGCCGCCGTCGAGCGCGTCCATGTATTCCTTCTTGCCTGCGAGCACGCCGATGGGCATGCCGCCGCCGATGACTTTGCCGTAAGTCGCCATGTCCGCCTCGACGCCGAAGTAGGCTTGCGCGCCGCCCGGAGCGCAGCGGAAGCCGGTGACGACCTCGTCGAAAATCAGCGCGGTGCCGGACTTCTCAGTGATCGCGCGGACCTCGTGCATGAACTCGCGGGGTTGCAAGCCGGGGGCGCGGCTCTGCACCGGCTCGATCATCACGGCGGCGAGTTCGTGGGCGTGGGCCCGAAGAATTTCCAGCGAAGCGGGGTCTGCGTAATCGAGAACGAGCATGTTCGCCACCAGCGATTGCGGGATGCCCGGCGCGATCGGCTGGGCTTTGTAAATTCCGTCCACCCAAGCGCCGCGGACGAGGACTTCCTCGAACATCCCGTGATAGTCACCGGTGAAATAAGCGATGCGATTGCGGCCGGTGATGGTGCGGGCGAGGCGCATCGCGGCCATCACGGCTTCCGAGCCGGTGTTGCAGAAGGTGGCGCGCTCCATTCCGGTTAGCTCGCAGATCGCCTTCGCGAGTTTCCCGGCGATGGGCGACTGCGGGCCGATTTCCACCCCGGTGCGGAGTTGTTTCTCCACGGCGTCGATCAACCAGTCCGGCGAGTGGCCGAAGAAATAAGTGCCGAAGCCCATTGTGATATCGACGTATTCGTTGCCGTCGATGTCCCAGAGCTTGGCATTCTTGGTGCGTTGGGAAACGATCGGATAGACCATTTCCTTCCACAGCGATTTGAAGCCGGAAACCGCGCGGGGATCGGCGTAGTGCGGTCGGTGCTCGGCGGTGTAGGCTTTGGATGAAGGGGTTTTCGCGACGTAGCGGGCGACCAAACGGTCGAGCGAATTCTGTTGGAGATCGGTCAAGCCGCCTTTCTCGCCCTTGTCGATGGGCTTGTAGGGACCGAAGCGGGTGTTGGTGTTCGCGTTGCGGGCGAGGTTGTCTGGCCATTTCACCGGGCTGAGGCCGCTGGTTGGAGCTGCGGCAGGCGCGGGTTGTTGGCCGGCGAGCATGGCTTGCATGAGCTGGAGATTGCTCGCGATGAGTTGTTCTAGCGGTGTGCTGGTGGTGGGTGCGACGACAGGTGCCGCGACAGGCGTGGTGACCGTCGCGCTTGCGGGCATTTCCTGGGCGAGGTATTTGGCGAGGGAGGCGACGGATGAGAGGTCGCCTAGCATCTGGCGGAAGGTGACTTTGGTTCCGAAGCGGGATTGGATCGCCTGGCTGGCTTGGGTGAGGAAGAGCGAGTCGAAGCCGAGTTCGGTGAAACTTGCGCTGTCGTCATCAACGACAATGCCGGAGAGATCGAGGACGAGAGCGCGGAGTTTTGCGACGAGGTCGGGGAGGCGGTCGGTGGTCATGGGGGCGGGGGATGGTGGCGCGTCTTTGGCTGTTGGCGGGAAGCGACGGTCACAGACCGCCGCTACAGGTTCGGATGAGTTGTCTATCCAGTAGCTCTGGCGTTCGAAGGGGTAGGTGGGCAGGCGGAGGCGGGCGCGGTCCTGGTCTTTGAAAATGGCGGACCAATCGGGTGTGACGCCGTTTTTCCAGAGCTCGCCGACGGCGGTCATCAGGTCTGCCAGATCGTCAGACGAGGTGGGAAGCGTGGAAATGACCGGGGTGTTTCCCCGGCAGGGATGCTGGCGGGCGAAGGGCGCGAGCGCTTGGCCGGGGCCGACTTCGAGCAGGACGAGATCTTTTTCCGCGAAGGCGGTGGCGAGGGCTTCGGTGAACCGGACGGTCTGGCGGAGCTGGCGCGCCCAGTAGCTGGGATCTGCGAGAGTGGCGGCGTCGATGGCTTTACCGGTGCAGGTGGAAATCCACGGAATGTTAGGAGCGCTGGCCGTGATCTTCGAAGCTTCGGCGGTGAAGGTGGCGACGATCGGCTGCATCATCGCGGAGTGGAACGCGTGGGAAGTCTTGAGCAAACGGCAGCCGATTTCCTTGGATTCGAGATCCATTTGAAATGCAGCGATGGCTTCGTGCGAGCCGGAAACGGTGCAGAGCTGCGGGCTGTTGACCGCGGCGAGGTCGACGCCGTCTGTCAGCGTGAGCGTGTCGGCTCCGGCGCGGATGGCGAGCATGCCGCCGCTCGGGAGGTCCTGCATCAGGCGGGCGCGGGTGGCGAGGAGTTGGAGCGCGTTTTCTAACGTGAATGTTCCTGCCAGCACGGCGGCGACGTATTCACCGATGCTGTGGCCGATGAGCAAGGACGGCTGGATGCCCCATGACATCCAGAGTTTCGCCAGCGCGTATTCGACGACAAAGATGCACGGCTGGGTCAGCGCGGTGCGGTTGATTTCTAACGAGGCGGTTTCCCGCCCGCTTTCGGTTGGATAGAGCGTGGCGCGGATGTCGTGATTCAGCAGCGGCAGGAGAAGCGTGGCGCATTCATCGACGGCGGCGCGGAAGGCGGGTTCGGAGTCGTAGATCTCGCGGCCCATGTCGGTGTATTGCGCGCCTTGGCCGGGAAAGATGAACGCGACCCGCGGTGCGGTCGCCGGAGCGAGCGTGGCTTTTCCCTCGGTGCGCAGCTTGGCGATGGCGTCCGCGGCATCCGCCGCGACGATGATGCGGCGTTGTGGGAACGACCGGCGGCCGGTGGCGAGGGTGTGGGAGACGTCTGCCAGAGCGGGGTTTTCGCTGGCGAGGTGGTCGGCGAGACGCAGCGCCATCGCGTCGAGCGCGGTGGCGGTTTTCGCAGACAGAGTGAATAGATGCTGTTTGCGGCCCGAAGTTGTTGGAAGCGGGAGCGGTGCTTCCTCCATGACGACGTGGGCGTTAGTGCCGCCGACTCCGAAGGCGCTGACACCGGCGAGGCGCGGGGTTGCGCCGCGTTTCCAATCGCGGTCCGCGCTGACGGGGGAGAACGGGCTGTTGGAGAAATCGATGCGCGGGTTCGGCGACTTGAAATGAAGCAGCGCGGGGATTTTCTCGTGGCGGAATTGCTGGATGGTTTTGATCAATCCCGTCACCCCGGCGGCGCAGTCGAGATGGCCGATGTGGGTCTTACCGGTGCCGAGGGCGCAGAAGGAATTTCCTTCGGCTCCACCTTCGCGGAAGGCTTTAGTTAGGGCGGCGACCTCGATGGGATCGCCCAGCGGAGTGCCGGTGCCGTGGGCTTCGATGTAGGAAATTTCCGACGGACTGACCCCGGCGGAGGCTTGGGCGAGGGCGATGACATCGGCCTGGGCGTTGAGTCCGGGTGCGGCGAAACCGATCTTGTCGGAGCCGTCATTGTTGACGGCCCAGCCTTTGATCACGGCGAGGATCGGGTCGCGGTCCGCGATGGCTTCGCTGAGTCGTTTCAACAGCACGACGCCGCAGCCGTGGCCGAAGACGGTTCCGGCGGCGTCGGCGTCGAAGGCGCGGCAGGTGCCGTCCGGCGAGACCATGCCTTCCTCCTGGAACAAGTAATCCCGTTGCTGCGGAAAGCTGATGGAGACGCCGCCGGTCAGCGCCATGTCGCACTGGTAGGTGAGCAGTGCGGTGGCGGCCTGGCAGATCGCGACCAGCGAGGTGGAGCACGCCGACTGGATCGTCATGCTCGGGCCGCGGAGGTTGAGCTTGTAGGAGACGCGGACCGGCAGGAAATCCTTGTCGTTTCCGAGCATCGTCTGGTATTCGGAAACTTGATAGTTCTTCGCCAGCTCGCGGCCTTTGCCGAGATTGTGGAGCAGGTAGGTGTTGAGGCTGAGGCCCGCGTAAACGCCGATCATGCCGGGGTAGGCGGCGGGATCGTAGCCGGCGCTTTCGAGTGCTTCCCACGAGCATTCGAGGAAAACCCGGTGCTGCGGGTCCATCAGCTCGGCTTCTTTCGGGTAGATTCCGAAGAACGATGCGTCGAACTTGTCCGGATTCTCGAACATGCTGCGCGCGCCGACGTATTTGCTGCCGTCGGCTTCGGTGCGGCCGGGAAAGCGGGTGATGCCGTCCTTGCCTGACATGAGGTTCTGCCAGAACTCGTCGGGGTTCTGAGCTCCGGGAAAACGGCCTGCCATGCCGATGACGGCGATGGCTTCGGGTGCTTGGAGGTCTTCGTTCATCGGTTAGCGGGGCGGCGGAATCTTGAGAGGCCGGCCTGAGCCTGGCGGGCGCGGTCTTGGGCTGTGGCGCTAGCGGCGTTCTCGCATTTTGGAGAGAGAAACTCCGAGATCGAGCGGACGCTGGGCAGGGCGAACAGCTCGGTGATCGGGAAATTCCTTCCGGTCATTTCCATCAGGCGGACATGGATGATCGCGATGTGGATGGAATTTCCGCCGAGATCGAAGAAGTTCGCGGTGGCGTCATGGACCGGGCGGTCGAGGATTTCCGACCAAAGCGCGAGGACTCTCGACTCCATCGATACGCCCGAATTGATCTGTGGGGCATTCGTCGCAGCGGCTCCCGCGAGGGCGCGGCGGTCCACTTTGCCATTGGGCGTGAGCGGGAAAGTTTCGACGAAACAGAACTCGCCGGGAACCATGTAGGCTGGCAGGCGGTTGGATAGATGTTCGCGCAGCGCGGCGACGTCCGGGGTTCCATGAACGTGGGCGATCAGCCGGTTTTGACAGGCGATCACGACGGCTTCGCTGACGGATTCATGCAGGTTCAAGGCGATCTCGATCTCGCCGAGTTCGATGCGGAAGCCGTTCACCTTCACCTGTTGGTCGGCGCGGCCGCGGAATTCGAGGATGCCCGATGGATCGCGTTTCGCGAGATCGCCGGTGCGGTAAATGGAATTTGCGAAGGCTTCGGCGGTCCGTTCCGGATCACTCAGATAGCCGCCGCCCACGCCGACGCCGGAGATGCAGAGCTCGCCGATTTCTCCGTCTGGTAGAATTTCGAGCGATTCGTTTCTGATGGAAACCTGGACGTTAGGAATCTCGCGGCCGAGCGGGACGAAAGGGTAATCGTCGAGATTTCCACGGTGCAGGCGGTGGAACGCGCAGATGTCGGTGCACTCGGTGGGGCCGTAGGAATTGACCACTTCCGCGCGGCAATTCGGGTGTTTCAGCCAGGCGCGGAGCCGCGGGACGGAGATCGGTTCGCCGCCGAGGACCGCGAAGCGCAGCGAGGAAAGCGCCGCGTAGCCGTCGGCGGCCGCCGCATCGACGAGCGGATAGAAAGCGCTCGGCGTGCAGTTCAGGAGCGTGACGCCGTGGTCGCGGATCAGCGCGGTGATGCGCGAGATGTCGTAAGTCTGGCAGTCGTCGAGAATCAAGGTGCCGCCGGTGATCAGCGGGGCGAAGAAATTTTTCTGTGTGAGGTCGAAGCTTGGCGAGCTGATGACCAGCGTCCGGTCGCCCGGACCGAGGGTGAGTTCGATCGAATACCAGTGGAGCAGATTTTCAAATCCCCGGTGATAGACCGTCGCCGCTTTCGGCTGGCCGGTGGAGCCCGAGGTGAAAATCGCGTAGATCAGGTCGTCCTTTTCCGCATGTTGCTCGGGCTCATCCGTCGAAGCTTTGGCAAGGCTGTCGTCGTCCATGCAGATCGCCTGCACGTCTGGAAATTGTCCGGCAAGCTCCTTGTTGGTGACGACGTAATGCAGTTTCGCGGATGAAATCATCTGTTCGATCCGGGCGGCGGGGTAGCCGGGGTCGAGTGGCACGTAAGCCGCGCCGGATTTGAGGATTCCGAGTAGGGCGGCTGGCAGATCCAGCGAGCGGTGAAGTCCGAGCCCGACGAATTCTCTGCGGCCGATGCCGCGGGAGAGGAGGAGATTGGCCATCTGATTGGAGCGTGCGCTGAGCTCGCGGTAGGAGATCGAGCCGGTCCCGCTGATCACGGCGGTCTGAGTGGGACGGTGCTGTGCTTGCCGTTCAAACTTGTCCGTCCAGCGATCAAGTGTGGCGGAGAGGCGCGACATTTCGGAAGTCAGGAGTTGTTCCATGGGGGATTTGTAGAAATAGAGCCATACCTTAAGGCAAGTGTTGGAGATCTGGCAAGCAAATTGGGGGACAATCTTAATCAGGCAATGTCGAATACCCGCCGATAAGAGGAAGTTGGACGCTCAAATTTCTAACACGGATCTGCGACCTTTGAATTACGCGATCGCGTATAGCTTGGATATTTGAAAAGTCTTGTCAGCGGCCATGAAAAGGGAGATGACTTGCGCGTTGCTTCCCCCGCAATGAATTTCAAAGAGCCATGCCCCCCCCGGATGGTTGCCTTGTTGATGGCCTGCATTTCGGCTGTCGTCTGGCTGCCAGTCCGCGCGCAAGAAGTCTCGCCGGTCGTTGATGACCGGGTCGAGTCGGGCGGTGCTGTTATTCCCGTGATTCCTCAAAGCGAGGAGCGCCGTGGCGGGCTGGAACTCGGCGCGGTGGTTTCAGCGGCCTACAGCAACAATATCTACCTGAGCAGTTCGAATCCGACCTCCGACCTGGTCGTCCGGATCGGGCCGGCAGTGGCTTACACGCAAGGGGATTCCAAGGAAGGCGAGGGTGGCTTCATCCAGGTCGCGTATCGCCCTGCTGGCGTGATTTACGCCGACAACCATTCTGATAACCGAATCGATCATTCACTGGCGATCGCTGCGGGATGGCGTGGGAAGGTTTCCAAATTGACCTACAAAGGCAGCGCCCAAATGCTCGGCGACGCGACGCCCGACACGGGTAGTCAAACCGACCGGCTCGAACTTCAAAACGAAATCCGCGGCGCGTGGATGCCGCGTGAAAAGATCTCTGCCGAGTTGGCGGTGGGTGGCTGGCAGACGAAGTATGATAATTCTAATTTGGTGGATTCAGGTCGGATTTATGGCGAAATCGCGGTGCGCTATGCGTATTCGCCGAAGACCGAGCTCGGCATGGCATATCGTGCGGGGCTGCTGAAAATCGAAGGTGCGGACTCCCAAAATATCCAGCAGGTGACCGGCAGCATCGATTGGAAACCGCGGGACAAAATCCACGTGAAGCTCGAAGCCGGAGCTGGGTTCCGGGATTCCGGAGACGACTCGAATGTCAGTCCCGTGGTCAACGGCCGGATCGATTGGACGCCCCGCGCGGGGACGGAAATTTTTCTGACCGCTTTTCAACGTGAGGATGTCTCGGCGCTCAACGACGGGCAAATCTACGAGGTGAAAGGGTTCACCGCCGGATTCTCCCAGCGCCTGGGTGCGGATTGGACGGCACGGCTGGAGGGCGGGTATCAATCGGCTTCCTACGAGCCGGTAAAGAGCACGGGCGCTCCCTCGCGGAAGGACCGGATTTGGTTCGTCCGGCCTGCATTGACGCGCCGGTTTTCTGACACGTTTGATGTCTCGCTATTTTTCCAAGCATCTGATGATAATTCAACGGATGACGATTTCAGTTACGATGAAGCGATGACCGGCATCGAGCTCAACTATAAATTCTAAGCACCATCAACCTATGAACTCGAAATTTCTATCGGCTATCGTGATTCTCTTCGGAGTCTTCGCGCCGGTGTTCGCGTCCGCCCAGGGCGTGCGCTCGTCCGGTGTGATCGGTCGGATGGACAACGTGGAAATCCGGGTGTTTCGCGAGGACGAGCTGACCACCCGCGGGCAGCTTTCCGGCGACGGGACTATTTCCATGCCGCTGATCGGCGCGGTTCGCATTGAGGGTCTCACCACCGATCAAGCCGCCGCTGCGATCACTCGCAAGTTGGCGGACGGCTATCTGGTCAAGCCGGAGGTCAGCGTGTCGATCGAGGCGCGCATCCGCAAGACGATCACGGTCCTGGGCCAGGCGCAGCGCCCCGGAGTTTTTGAATTACCCGCGCACCGGCAATTGACGCTGGTGGAAGCCATTGGCATGGCCGGCGGCGTGACGCGGATCGCCAACAGCAAGAAAATCAGCCTCAAGCGCCGCGGCGGTGGCGGGGTTGAAATCGTCAATCTATCCGACATCACCACGGGCAAGGGGAATGACATTTCCTTGCGCGACGGCGACGTCGTCACCATCCCGGAAAGCCTGTTCTGAAGCTCCCGAAATTCACTTCCGATGTCTCTCTCCAAACTGAAAAATTCCGAGCCTGCTTCTAGGGACTCTCAGTTGCATCTGCCGTCTGGTGCGGATCCCACGTATTTCCTGCCCAAGGTGGAACTTGGGCGCGTGATGCATATTCTGCTCTACCGCAGTTGGATCGTGTTGTTGTTGGCGATGGTTGGAGCCGTGGCGCTGTATGCGTTTGCCGCTCGTCTTCCTAAAATTTACCGTGCCGCGGGATCGGTCTATGTGAGCAGCCAGGCACCGTTGGTGCTGGATATCCGGGCGGTGGCTCCGGAGGAAGCCCGCGACCTCGAACAAATGCGTTCGATGGAGCAGGGGATGAGCGCCTCGACCTTGCTGATGCGCGTGGTCGACGTGAATCACCTCGACGCTGATCCCGCCTTCGCGCCGAAGGGCAGCAGCCGGCAAGCATTGCTGGGAATCATTTCGCAACGGGTGAAAATCGAGTTGCGCCGAGGTACCCGGATCATCGACATCCAGGTGGATGACACCGACCCTGCCCGCGCCAAACGCTTGGTGGAATCCTTGGTGGAGGAGTATCAGAAGTGGACAAATGACCGGCAGAAAGCCGTCACGCAGCAAGCCAGCGAAGGCCTCGCCCGCGAGGAAGAAAGTCTGCGCGAACAGATGGATGCGTCGGCCCGCAAACTCCAGGGATTTCGCGAATCTCATCCGGTTCCTGGTCTGGAAGGAACTGGAAGCGGCATTCCTGTGAGGGATGCGCTCGCGGCATTGAGTGCCCAACTCACCGATGCCACCTCGGCGCGCCTCCGTGTGGAGTCTGAATTTGAAGCGTTCGCGAAATTTGATCCGTCGAATCCGGAGGCGCTCGCGGGCCTGGCCGTTTCCGAGCGCGGAACCGAAGTTCTCACCCAGGTGAAGGCGATCCAACAGAAAGAAGCGGACTTCGGCCGGGTGAAGGAGCGCTACCTGCACAAGCATCCGGTCTATCAGGAGATTTCAAGCGAGATCGCCCTCATGAAAGCCAATCTAGCGGATACCGTCCGCTCCGCCGGTCAGGCGCTGGAGCAGCGGTATCGCGTCGCCCAGGAAAACGAACACAAGCTCTCCATGGAGGTCGCCCAAGCCCGCGAGAGCGCGGTCGATATCGAAGGGATCCGCGAGCAGTTCCGCGCCATGAGCCGGGATGCCGAGGCGGACCGCAAGCTGCATGATTCCGTCGCGGTGAGACTTCGCGAGACAAGTCTGGCGGCTTCGGTCCCCCCCTCGGTCCTGCGCTGGGAAGATACTCCGCTGGAGCCGGAAAAGCCCCACAGCCCGCGCAAGATCGTTCTTGCCGCGGTCGGCGCTTTCCTGGGTTTTCTCGGCGGATTGGTGGTTGTGGCGGGACTTGAGCTTGGCAACAGCAAGGTGCGTGATTCCGCCGCCGCCGCCCGCGCCACCCGTGCTCCATTATTGGCGAAACTGCCGCAGATCGAGTTTTCGGGGGACGGGATGGTGCTTCTATCCGATCCGTCGTCCGCCGGGGCCGAGGCTTTCCGGCGATTGCGGGCGATCCTCGCGCCGCCGCCGGGTGGCACCGCCCGGACCGTTCTTTTCGCCAGCGCGAGGGCAGGGGAGGGCAAGTCCTTCTGTGCGCTCAACTACGCAAGCTCGCTTGCCATGCAGGGGCATCGCACCTTGCTGCTGGATGCGGACCTGCGCCGTCCCGGCCTGAGCCGCCAGCACCTCGCCGAGGCCGCGCCGGATGCCGGGCTCGGCGGCTATCTCGACGGGAAAACCGACCCAGCGGATGCCTGCTTCACCACGGCCCTGCCGAATCTTTACATGCTCTCGTCCGGCCCGATGCGCGTGGACGCCGCCGAGCTCCTCACGGGCACTCGTTTCCCAGCGCTGCTAGAGGACGCCTACCGCTGGTTTGACCGCGTTGTCATCGATTCGCCGTCCATTTTATCGGTGAGCGACACGCTGGCAATCACCCGTTACGCGGACCGCACGTGTCTGGTGGTCCGCGATGGAGGCAACGATCGCCGCGAGCTCAAGCGCGCGGCCGAGCTGATCCGCTCAGCGGGCGGCACCCTCGTCGGCTTCATCTGGAACGAGTTTCCCGCAAGCGCGCCGAGTTCCTCGTCGTCGGGTCCCGGCGTTCCGGTGAGCCACCCGGTTCTCTCCAGTTCCACGCCTGCTGGCGCGGCTTCTGCTCCCCCGTCCGATGTTTGTGAAATCGTTCCTACTTTTGCGTAGCCAATCTACTCGTTTTATTCTAGAGTTCACCCCTCTCCGAAACTTCAGTTCCCCCCCGATAGTTCAGTTCATCCCCCCACCCCCCCAACATGAATCCGAGATCCCGCTTGGCTGTGGGCGAGTCTCCCCCTGCTCGTCCCTGCGTCGCTCCGACCGATCCGCCCGAGTCCTTCACCCTCAGGCACCGCCACCGCCCCTGGGTGGCTCACCAGAAACTGGTGGCCGTGAGCTTCATCGGGGACGCCGCCGTCGTGCTGTTAGTACTGGTGCTCGCTTACATGATCCGCTTCGAAACCGGCTTGCGGGAAATCGGCGTGGCGGACTCGGCGATCAGTGTCAGCGGCTATTGCGGCCATGTCCTGCTGGGCGCCGCGCTGTTGGTATTCCTGCTGGCGAATTCCCGGATCCACGATCCGCGGAACTTCCTCGCGGTGCCGAAGACCTTTGCGATCATCGCGAAATCCTGCGTGATCTGGGGCGTCGGCTTTCTGGTCCTCGCGCTCGTTTTGAAAATCGAGCCCGCCATCAGCCGCCTGTATTGCGCCATCGGTTGCACCACCTCCATGGTCGGTCTGCTCAGCTGGCGGTGGTTTCTTTACTGCGTCATGCGTCGCGAATCCTTCGCCAATTCCCTGCGCCAGAAGACCGTTTTCGTGGGTTGGAATGGAGAGTGCGATCGCGCCTTGAGGCGATTTGGAAGCGGGCGGGCCAATCAGATTTCCGTCACCGGAGTGATCGCGCCGCCGGACCAGAGTTTCGAAGTGCATCCGCCTGCGGAAGTGCCGGTGCTGGGTTCTTATGAGGGCCTTCGCCCGATCCTCCGCTCGTCCTGCGCGGATCTGGTGATAGTGGTGGACGGCACTTTGGACCGTGACCAGATGCTCGAACTCGCCGAAACCTGCGGTCGGGAATTCATTGATTTCAAAATCGTCCCGAGCTGTTTCCAGATCCTCGTCTCAGGGCTTCGGCTGGAAAGCATTCACGGCATGCCCGTGCTTGGCATCGGGAAAATGCCACTGCACCACGCGTTCAACAACGCGGCCAAGCGGTCGGTGGACATCGTCGGCAGCATCGTGTGGCTCGTCATTTCCGCCCCGGTCGTGGCGGTGTTCGCGACGATCGTCTATCTGGAGTCGCCGGGCAACGTCATCTATCGGCAGCGCCGCATCGGCTTGAACGGCCGCCCCTTCGACATCTACAAGATCCGTAGCATGACGCTTGATGCCGAAGTGGCGGGCAGGCCGGGCTGGACGGTCAAGGACGACCCCCGGCGCTTGAAAATCGGGGAGTCCATGCGCGCCTGGAACATCGACGAGCTGCCGCAGTTCTGGAACGTCCTGCGCGGTGACATGAGCCTCGTCGGACCGCGCCCCGAGCGGCCGGAACTGATCGAAGGCTTCAAGGAGGAAATCCCCCATTACAATGTCCGCCACAACATCAAGCCGGGGGTCACCGGTTGGGCCCAGGTCAACGGCCTGCGCGGCGACACCTGCCTCCGCGAGCGGGTAAAATTCGACCTCGATTACATCGAAAACTGGAATTTCGCCCTCGATTTGCAGATCCTAATGATGACCCTCTACAAACGCGGCGGCGCATGCTAAGCGTGTCTTCAACCGAAGGCATGCCCGAGATTTCCACCACAGAAACCACCGCCCGTCGCGACCGTTCGATCCGTGTGGCGGTGCTCTCGTCCTTCGTCTCGAAGGCGGGCACGGTCCTGCTGCAACTGCTCTCCATCCCGCTCGCCGTGCGGGTGCTGGGGCGCGAGGAATTCGGACTCTATGCCACCGTCAATCTCACGCTCGCCACCATCTCACTGTTGCAGGTCGGCGTGGGCCCCGCGCTGACCCACGGCCTGACCCGCGCCCGCGCTGACGGGGATGAAACGAAACAGCGCGAACTCGGCTCGACCGCGTTTTTCCTGATGGCTGGCATCGCCTTGTTAGCCGGACTCGCGTTGGCCGCCGTGCTGCTATCCGTCCCGCTACCGACCTTGTTCGGCGACGCGTTCGCCGGCAAGGAATCCGCGCTGCGACCCGCCTTGTGGGTCGGCCTGGGCTTGTTCCTGATGCTCTTCGTTTTGAATCTCACCGAGCGCGTCCGTGAAGGTCACCTCGAAGTCGCATCCAATAATTTGTGGGGAGCCGCCGGCAATATCATGGCCGCGATTTTCGTCTCGGTCGGCGTTTGGTTCATCCCGCAGGTGTGGTTTCTCGTCGTCGCCGTGCATGGGGCGATGGTCCTGGCGAAACTCTGCAACACCGTGGCGCTCTGGAAAAAACATCCGCTGATGATGCCGTCGGTGAAATCGGTCCGTCTCGCCACCGCCCGGCATTTATTCACGGATGGCATCGCGTTCTCCACTTGCTGCCTCGTCAGCGGGTTCGTGGAGTTTAATTTCTGCGGCTGGCTGGTCGGCCGCGACGGTGGGCCGTCGGCCATCGCGCTTTACGGCGTTTTCATCACCCTCACCGTGATGCAGCTCGGCTTCGTGGTGATGCTCAGCACGCCCACTTGGCCGGCCGTCGCCGAGGCGCTTGCTAGAAACGATCGTGCTTGGGCGGTTCAAGCGGCCAGACGGCTCTACCTCTACGGCAGTGGATTTGCCATCTGCTCGGCGCTCGGACTGCTGGTGCTCGGACCCTTCCTGCTGCCGCTCTGGTTAGGCGGCGAGTTCTCCAACATCAGCCGGGGGTTGCTCGGCTGCTACGGCCTCTATTTCATCGCCCACGTCTGGCGGCATTTGAACCACGCGATGATGATCGGCACCGGCCAAGTCGGGAAACTGGTGAGAATCCAGCTCGTCGAATCGTTCTGCGTCGCGGTGTTGGGTGCCACGGCGCTTCGTTATGGCGGAGTCGAGGCGCTGCTAGGCACCATGGGTATCGTGATCCTCGCGCTGACCGGCACCGTCCTGCCCAAGCGGGTCGTGAGTGCGCTATCAAATCGCTGACCTTTCATCAGCGATCGCGTTTATCCTCCTCGATGTAGGTTATCGCGTCTTCAATCGGCATGCGGAGCGTTTCGAGGGCAAGCCGACGTTCCTTGGATGCGGCGGGCGTTGGCATGGAAACCGGGCGCGTGTGTGGAACCCTGGCCCGGACCGGCATTGGAATATCCTGTCGATTTTTTAGCTGACTCGTCAGGCAATCTGATGGTGAACTGCTTGCTGCTCACGAACACCGCCACTGGAGGCTGGCGCAAGGATATGTCCATTCTCACGGAGAAATGGGACACCATTTACAAATTAAACTTCAAATCCGAAACTCTTCCGGCCACCTGCTCCGCATGCAATCTCCCCGACCAAATCGCAGAGATCGCCTGCGGGTCTCTCTTGCCTTGTGACCATGAATCGAGTTCCTGCTTCAGGGCTTGGAGGTGTCCTTGGGCGTCATCCGCGCCAGCTAACAAACCCGAGTCCTCCGACACGAACCATTCGAAGCCCGCCATCGAAACCGAGCGCCCCGCCACCACCGAGCAGCCGGAGCAAAGCGCTTCCGCCGCCGCGATTCCGAAACTCTCGAAGGCGGAGGGGCTGTAAAACACCTGGGATTCCGCCAGGATTTCCGCGAGCTCGCCGCGGTCCACCCGGCCCCGGACTTGCACCCGTTTCCGCAGAAGTTCGGGCAGGGAGCGATGCCAGGTCTCAAGTTCGTCGGTGGGGTTTCCGGCGATCACCACCGAGACCTCCTTATCCGCCGCGAGCAGCGAGCCGACGACCTCCATCAGCAGCCAAGGGCGCTTCTGCACCACGTCCTGCCAGCGCCCGACACAGGCCACCTGCCTGCGCTTTTGTCCGCTGGAGAAACGGAAGCGCGACTCCACCGCGTGGGGCACCACTCGCACCCGGTCTGCTAGATCTCGCCCGCCATAGATCCGGCAGAGCTTTCGATAGTGCTCCGCAGCTTTCGGGGAAACGCAGGCGATCACGTCGCCCTGTTTCAAATGGGCGGCCCGCAGCGGGTCGGTTAGAGTGAGCCCGGCGCTCAGGCCGCGCAAGGTGAGTTTGAGAAACCGCAGCCAGGCACCTGCTCCGCAGCCCTGCCCGGCGAGAATCCATTGTTCCGCAAGCCAGTCCCGAAAGCCTGCCAGCGGACTCACCAGTCCGCCGTTGTCCTGATTGAGCACCAGGAAAATTCCCGCCTGATGAATCGCCGCGGCTACCTTGCGGAACCTCGGCCTGCCCCAGGCATAAAGCACCACCCCATCGAGATTTTGAGCGCGCCACCAGTCGGCCGATTCCAGATTCGCAAAATCCGTCCGGATCAAATCCACCTCGTCCTCCGGCTTCCTCTCACCCGGCATCACCGCCCGTGATTCGACGCCGATAGATTGGAACCCGCGGCACAGCAAGCCGCTGTCCCGCGCGAAGAAATCCGCGCCGCCGCCGAAGGCGACAGGTGTGCATGTGAAGAAGCGCATGGGAAGAAGATCGAAGAGGAAGAGTCTGAAGGTCTAAAAGTCTAAAGGTCGAGAATGGGATGTGCTACGTGCCGATCATTCGCAAAGCATCTGCAATGCTGAAGAAAAGTCCTAAAGTCTGTGCTTCATCGACTTTCAGACTTTCAGACTTTCAGACTTTCAGACTTGCGCCGCTCTCCCAGCAAGACGCCTCCCCAACCCAATAGCGCGAAGAACACATACATCAGTCCGTAGCGGTCACGGTTGAAGCTAAAATCGAGGTGCTGGTGGATCACGCTGAAAGAGACGACCGCGCAGACCATCGGGCAGAGCGTCACCCACGCGCACCAACGGAAGAACGCCTGGTTCAGTCCGCGCAAGGGATGTCGCAGCAAGACCACCCCGCCGAGAATCCCGGTCAAGGCGGTCATCCCGATCATCGCTTTGCTCGCCCACGGCAGCGAGTGGTCGATGACAGCCAGTTTTTGTCTCGCTAGCAGCGGGGTGAAGCCCTGTGGATCATGAAGATAGAATGGCAGCGTGATCCCGATGGCCGCCACCATCACGAGGGTGATTCCCGCCGCGGCCTTTGGAAACCCGGCTCTCCGGTACAGCACCGCGGCCAGCAGCGGTGTGAGGAGAAAGAAATTCGGTCGAGACGCCATGGTCACGCCGAGCAACAGGCAGACAAGCCAGCGCCGTGGTGAAGGGGCGTCGGGGGCGGACCATGTTTCGATGGCTAACAACAGGAACAGCGCCATGTAGATGCCGTTCGCGAGCAAATCCCCGCCCGAAATGAATTCAAACTGGGCGGCAGGAGAGAGTGCCAGTGGCGCGAATGTCAGGATCAGGGCCAGTGCCTTGTCTTTGAAGACGTGGCGGGCGGCGAAGAGAAACGCCCCCAGCCAGAAAATGTTCTGATAGGAGCTGTCGCCCAATACGACAAAAGGCGCAGCCAGCACGGCCGCCCCCGGCAGCACGGACAGCGGCCCGGCCTCGGAATTTTGCGGATAATAGGGTGACAATCCTTGCACCATGCGGGTCACCGCCAGATTGAGCCCTTCGTCGCGGTCACTGCTTTTCCCCGAGCCTCCGCGGCCATCCTCCAGGGGATGCAGCACGGCGAATCCAACGACAAGACCGGCCATGCCCAGGATCGTCAGCCGGCCGAAGTATTTGCCCAACCACGGAGCGGCGTGCCCGCCGAACCGTTTGATCAGAAAGAGCGCCGCGATGAATCCGGCCACATAGACCGCCACGCCCGCCAGACCCGTGTATTTTTGGACGAATCCGGTGGATGGAAATGCCAGCAGCAGCGCGAGGATCAGGAACTCGGGCTGGGCCCATGTTAGCCGGCGTTGGGTGGTGGGTGTACTCTCGTTCATGATCCGCGGATTCCCATGGATTCAAGATCCGAGAGCCAGGCGCGCAGAAGATTTTCCTCTTCCCGGCCCACCCATTCGTGGCGGATGAGCGCCTCGTAGCACCGCTCCATCATCGTTGGAATTGATTCGTCGTGCGGCAGGGAAATGCCGATCAATTCCTGCCGCATCCTGGCGTTGTTGGAATACCCCGGCAGCTCGTCCATGAAGTCCCGGTGAAGATCATGGTCGTTGCGTTCCTGCCAGACCGTGGGGGCGTGAAACATGACCCCCATGCCCTTGGCCTGCAACACCCGCTGGGCGACAAAACTCCGCCAGATGTCGGTCATCCGGAAGCTGCACCACGCGGGTAGATAAAGGAGGGGAAAGGCGCTTTCGAAGGTCGTCGTGTTCTGGCTGTTGAACGGGCACCAGGCTCCGTTTCCGAGCATGACAGGACCATCGTTCACTTCGAACTCGAACGGCAGGGGAAAGAGCATCCGGTAAACCGCATCGACATCCGGATCCGAATCCGCTAGTCCCTGCTGGATCGGGCAGTCGAGAAGTTCCGATTTGTGAGCGGCCGGAACCTCATCCCGCGCATGGTTCAGGGGCAGCCCGCGGGGATAGATGAAATCGTTGGTGAAATACCGGTAGGCGTTCACCCAACCGTCAGCATCCACCGGCCTGCATTGCACCTGGAGCTCACGGGCGGCCCAGAATTCCTGCCGCGGGTGATTGTCGTCGTCCGTCTCCACGATCACTTTGGCACCGGCTTGGATTGCGGCCAGATAGCCGATGTTTTTCCGGGTGTAGGAGCGTTCCGGGCAAATCCTTCCCAGCGTGAATCCGCTGTCACGCTGGGCGGCGAGTGACAGGAAGCGGCAGCCCTCCAACGAGTAGTCCGGCGGACTGAGGCCATCGCCGGCAACGATGAAATCCCATCCGGTCGTGACGCAGCCGGCGGCAAGGCTCCGCATCGCGGCGTTGGGAGGGTGGATGGAGGTGACGACGAGCGTGGTGGACATGGTCTCGGGTGATTTAAATCGTCGGTGAGCTGCCCAGCATCCGCCGGATGAAATAGTGAAAAAGCACCGTCAGTGAATTGCGAATGGCTCCCTGGGAAACCCTGGGGGATGGTGCCCGATAGTGAATCGGAACCTCAATCAGTTTCTGTTTCCGCAACAGGTGGCGCAGCTCGGTTTGGTAGAAATGCGCCCGGGATAGCAGCGGATAGTCCACCACCTTGAGCAGGACAGAGCGCCGGAATCCCTGGTAGCCGGAGGTCATGTCCGCCAGCTTTGCTCCTAGCAGCCATTGCGCGAGAAGGGTTCCTCCCTTGCTCAAAAACCGGCGTTTGAATGGCGAGTCCACCATCGAGCCTCCGTTGATGTAGCGGCTGCCGAACGCGCAGTCGTTGCCTTCGTTCATGGCCCTCAGAAACGCTGGAATCGCCCGTGGGTCGTGAGACAGCCCGCCATCCATCTCGATGATGATTTCATGCCCGTCCTTGAGCGCCTCCTTGAAGCCGTTGATATAGGCGTCCACCACGTTCCGGTTTTCTGGAATCCATTTCGTGATGAAGCGAGGATCCCGCTTCGAGATTTCCTCACAACATTCGAGCGTGCGGTCCTTGGAAACCCGGTCCACCACGAAATATACCGTCCCCCCTTCCGCCGCATCCATCACCAGACGCAGCGCTTCGGCGAATTCCGGCAGCTCGGTCTCTTCGTTGGCGAGGGGAATCACCACGGCCCAGTTGTTCGGATAGTTCGGCATAGTTCAGTGAGGAAGGGCTGCGTGTGCAAAGGAAATCATCTCAAAGCCGACCAGATGAAATGCAAATGACGGCTCACCGGGCTGGCGGTCAGGAAGTTGAAGAGGTTCCAGCAGACAGGCACGCCGAAAAACAGTAGATACCAGTTTTTCGCCGGCACGAGCTCGAAGATCCGGGGCGAATTCGCTTTCTCGAACAGGCGGGCGACGCGCGCCTCCAGCCACGTCGGTGCGCTCCGGTGCTCGGTGTGGAGGATGATCGTGCTGGCCACCCACAGGAACAGCCAGCGTCCGTAATCGACTCCCAGCACAAAGAGCGGGGAAATGAAGACCAGTTGGGCAAGCAGCAGCGCGGTCACCCTCACCCTGAGGTCCGCGCGGGTGAAGAGAATCACCAGGCCGAAGGAAATCGCGAACACCATGGCCCAGGCCAACGGTTGATAGAATCCCGAGGTGAGCAGGTAGAGGCTCAGTGAAAGGCCGTGTTCGGAAGTCCAGCCGAGGGCCTGGATCGCCGCGCCGGGCGTTTCCAGATCCGGGTTTCCGGGATCGATGATCCGCCACAAGGGCAGCCACGAGTCATTGACCGCTTCCGCCTGCCCGGGCGTGCCGTGGAAAACTACCGTCAGAAGAAAACATCCGGCGGCCGGCAGCAGGACGAGGCTGCGGCGGATGAACCCGATGATGGTCGGTGGATTTTCAGTGCCGCTGCGGAACAGGACAAATCCGGCAAGGGCATAGAACACGAAGGTCTCGTGGGAGAGGATTGCCACTCCCGCCAACAAGTTGAGCGCAAGGATGATGGCGGGCCGGGGAAGGCGGCTGCGATCCACCGCAAGGCATCCAATCAGCAGCAACAGCCCGAGACAGTCCTTGCGGACGATCGAATCCTGGTAGGCTGGGAATCCCATCACGATGCAGGACAGGACCAGCATGGCCGGAAACGTGCGGGTGGACCGGCGCAGGAACCAAATCGCTAGCAGCAGATAGCAGAGTGTGGAGAAACCGATGACCAAGTGGTTGGCCTGCGCTCCGGTGGCGTCGGAGCAAATCCCGATTAACCAGCCGGGCAGGCCTCGCCGGACGAAGCCTCCTGAGTAGTTGATCAGCCATTCGGTCATCTGATAGCTGTCATGCCCCCACGAAAGCGCCGCGATCAACTGGCTGCCGAAGGCCCACAGCAACAACCCGGTCAGGATGACGAGCGAGGGTGAAGGCTTGGCGGGCATGGTTGATTTTTGATTTTGAATATCTCTTCAAAGGTGGCGCGCTACCGCCGGGAGCGCAGTCAAAGGAGTGAGAAATGGAAGCCAGGAAAAGCCGGAACGTCCTCACTTGGCAGATCTTTCGCTCCTCTTTGGCCTGCTGCCCCGGCGGTGCAGCTCCACCTTGTGGAGGTCAAAGGGGTGCGAAATGAAGGCCGGGAAGAGCCGGAACGTCCCCACTTGGCAGAGCTTTCTCGTGCCTTTGGCATGCTCTCTCGGCGAGAGAGCTCCACCTTGCCATTCATCTCCCTCTCCAATCCAAAATTCAAAATTCAAAATCCAAAATTATCTCTTCCACCGCTTCTCCGCCATCGGCGCCTTGATCCCGTGCGCGTACCAGCGGTCCGGCATGATCACCCGCTGGCCGGGCTTGTCACCCAGCCAGGCGGCCCACCAGGAATAGGTGCTGTTAGCGATGACGTGGTGGCTCGCCAGGCTCATCAGGTGCAGGTCGTAAAGCGGGTTGGCGGCGGTTTCTCCCAGATCGACCACCTCCTGGTCCGCTTCGCGGAACTCGCCGCGGCACCACTCCGGATCATCCGAGAAAATGTAAAAGCGGGCGTCCGGGAGGTGGCGGCGCATCTCGCGCATGGCATCCCGGTAATAGGCGGAATCGCAGACCTGGAAAACAGGTAGGTCCAGATAGTCCTTCCGCCGGACGTGGACCGCCACCGAGTTGGGCTCCAGCAGTTTGGCGCGGAGATCCTCGGGAATCCGCAGCGCGCCAGCCATGAGCGTATTCAATTCATGACGCAGCGGCGTGGCGATTTTCTCGAAATACAGCGGCGTCTGGAAATATCCGAACAGCATACAATCCGCCGGAGCATCCAGAAACCGGGCGTCGAACGATTGGTCGTCGCCCGATTCCCGCAGGACCGGCACGCCCCGGTATTCCCAGTAATGTCTGCCCGTGAGTTTCCGCAAGGCCCGCGCGCCGAGCGAGCAGCGCCGCACCACCTTTGCCTTCAGCGGCAGCCTGAGGAAATGGGAAACCTCCGCCCAGCCCGCCGCGTTGAACCACGACGCGTCCAGGACTAACGGCACGCCGTGCTTCTCCGCCAGCACCCGCCCCAGCGCATACTGGAAAAGGTGGTTGCCGGTCCGGCCGAGGAGGACGATGCGGAGCACGGGTTGATTTTGGATTTTGGATGTTTGATTTTGGATGAAATCAAGGCGTCAATCGTTGGACGATTTGACGATCGATGTGAGAATCCGGATGATTTTTTCGATATGTTCAATTGCTGGATTCACTTCCGACAATGGAAGTGCTTTGCCATCCCGTGTAAGTCTAAGCCAATAGAGAGATTCGCGTGCTTCTTTCGAAGCGATAGACATCTTGGAACGAAAATCCGCCCGACTCTGTGCGGCCTGAGCCTCTTCCACATTGGCTCCGATACTCGTGCCGGCGCTCCAGAACTGGGACGCCAGATCGAATTCCTTGAATTCCCGCATTTTTCTAGCAAGCCGCATGACTTCAAGCGCGAATGCATAGGACTCATCTAAAATCAGGTTGTTTTCTTTCATCCTCTTGAATTCAAAATTTAAAATCCAACATCCAAAATCATCTCACCCGCCTCGCTGCGACGATTCCCAAACCGGCCTGGCAGCCGAAGTGGTTGGCGATGTCGGCCGTTTTTAAATCAACGTCGTCGTGCGTGTTTTCAGAGTCGTCCAGATAGGCGAAACGCTCGATCTCCCAGCCATCACGGAACCAGTCGACCAGGGTTTGCGCGGCGAAGATCCGGTGCGCGTTGAACTCGATCCGCTGCGGCCCGATCGGAGTGGAGAGATAGAGCGTGCCGCCCGGTTTCACCATCCGCTTCAGCTGCTCCAGACCCTTGAGATGGCCTTGGGGATCGATGGAGTCTCCGTAGCGTCCCAGTCCGAAGTGTTCGATGGTGTGCAGGCACGACAATGAATCCGCGCACTCGACCCAGAGGGCCGGAAGCGGCTCCATCAAATCGAGTTGATGAAAGACGACGTTGCGTATGGACTGATGCTGGGGGCGGATGTCCAGCACCTCCACCTCGCGGAAGACCGCCAGGTGACCGATGAATCCGTCGATCCTCGAACCCACATCCACGTGCCTGCGCGGTGGATTTTGATAGATCCAGCCTGCCACCAACTGATCCTGGTGGAAATACGCCCCGAGCGAGCCCGACGACTCGTCCCATTCGGTGAGAATCGGCAGCTCGCGTCCCCATCGCGGAGCATCCGCGTCCGACATCCTGCGGAAGGCGGATCGTTCCCGGACATAGCGCCGCCATCCGCGGAGAGCGGAGAGAATGCGTCGGGGATGGACTCCTGCATTGCGGAAGATGGCTCGGAGCATGGGAGGAAAGAGGGAGTTTTGGTGTTGCGGCCGCGCCGCGCGGTATTTCAGCAAGAATAGCCGCCAAGGTGGCGCGGCACCGCCGGGGCCGCAGGGCAAGGAGGTGGGAACGCGGGTGCGGGAGATGCCGGAACATCTAACCTTGGTCTTGATCGTTCGCCTCCCTTTCTCCGGTTCCCCGCGGGAGGAATCCTATCAGGTAGGGGCCGGCGGCTCGCCGGACCCACTGTCCCGCCGCATGGCGGTGCGGGAGAGAAGAAGAGGGATTGCCGAGTGACGATTGTTGAATTTGGATTGTTGATGGAAAGAGGAAGAGCCGCCTCCGGCGGAAGAAGGCAAAGTGGGCGGACCGAGACCGGATCCGTCCTATCGGGCAAGCAGGGTGTCACCATACTCCTTGATGCGCTTGCAGGTCGCCTGCAGACGGGGAAGTTCCTCACGGCAATAGGTCAGAATCTCGGGAAGACGGTCTCCGGCGTAGTCATGGGAAATCCGGTTGCGGGTGTCCTTCAACTCTCGCAACCAGTCCACTGACTCGATCACTCCGCGCTTTTCGGCACGGTTTGCGACATCGAGCAAGGTTCCCGCCTCGTACATCTCGAACTGGTCCATGGCGCGAAGGACGCGCTTGCTCATGAGGTCAACGACCCGGGCGAAACGACTGGTGAATGCCTCAATCCGTGCCAAGACCTCTTCGTTGGGGGTTGGCTCATCGGGCGGAAGATCCGCACAGGCGTTTGCGGAATACACGAGATGGCTCAGCGCCCGGTCCAGTTCAGCGAGGCTCTCGGCCAGATAGGCCGCCTGGGTTTGCGGGTTCATAGCGGGATTCCGGTTTCCATCGCCACGCTGGCGATGGGAGAGTCCAGTTGGGTGCTGCGGCGCACGATGAGGTCGAGTTTCTGCCAGCCGATCTCGTCCAGGATGTCCCGTCGAATCTCCCATTCCTGGTGCAGTCCGATCACGTCGGAGACGATCAACAGGTCGATGTCTCCGCCTTTTGCATGATCATCGGCACGGGAACCAAACAGAATGATCCGCGCTTCAGGATCCTGCTTGCCAACCGCGGCCAGAATGGTGGTTTTTTGGTGGGGAGTCAGTCTCATGGATGGGTATTCTGGCATGAGTCTGCCGGAGAGTAAAGCCGGCCGTCAAGGTAGGCACATGCGAAGGGGGGCAAGTCGAAGACGGGGGACGTCGGGGACGGACCAGCCCTACCTGGTAGGGACCGGCGGCTCGCCGGACCCACTTTCCCGGCGGCTGGCGGTGCGGATGAGCTGCAGAGGGATTGGGGAGTGACGATTGTTGAATTTGGATTGTTGAGGGGAAGAGGCGAAAAGGGAGCGCGCCACCGATCATCACATTTGGGCGAGACTCCCCCAAACGCCGAAAGCGCTCCCGTGCTCTTTCATTCAAAATCCAACATCAAAAATTCAACATCCGCGGTTTCTCACCTCGTCAAAAACCGCCATCATCCTCGCCGCCACTTTCTCTGCGGCGTAGGTTTCTCGCAGTTTCAGCCCGCACTCGCGGACTTCTCCGGCGGGCATCGCCATCACCTCGTCGAGCGCGTGCCAGAGCGAGTCGGCGCTTTCCAGCGAAAATCCGCCCTTGTCCGTGGCCACGCCGAGGATTTCCTCCACCGAGGTCCCCCTGACGAAACACACCGGCGTCCCAAGATAGTAAGCTTCCAGCGCCGGCAGTCCGAAGCCCTCGATCTCCGAGGGCAGGACCAGCGCACGGGCTGATAGGTAGGCCGCTTGCAGCGCCGCCTCCTCCAGGAACGGGCTCTTCACGATGCTGTGCGAGCTGGCCAGCAACGACTGCACCTCCGGCGGCACCGTGCCTATCAGGTGCAGCATCGGCAGGCTCTGCCCCTGCGACTCCGCCTCGTGCCACCAGCGGATGAGATGCGCCGTGCGTTTGTGCGGCTCGCACGACGCGAGGTGGATCACGTAGTTTTCCTTCGCCGGATCCACCGCTTGGGGGATTCGTTCATACAAACACGGCTCATAGGTAACGGTGATCCCGTTGTGCGGAATCCCGTGGCGTTCCATGAATTCCTGGATCTGCCGCTTGGAGGACTCCGAGACGGTTAGGATCCGATCGGCCTTGCGCAGCGTGTGTTTGAGCATCATCGCCCAGTAGGCATATTCGCGGCGTTTCCGCCACCGGGGATAGTGGTCCTCGTCATACTGGATGATGGTGTCGTGGATGGTCACCACCGACGGGCTGCAAACACCGCTCAACAGGGGCAGGTAACCTTTTGGGAAATAATAGGCGTCCGGATGGGATCCGCTCGGTGTGAACAGCGGGTGGAAGTGATCGGTCAGCAAGCGCACCCACTTCCGGCGCGTTCCCCATGGCAGTATCCGGGCCGCGACCGCGCCGGCGGGCGCCTGTTGCGAGGTCTTGGAAGTGATCGACTCGATTTCTACCCGGCCTCCGGCTTGGAGGGCTTCCAAGACCACCTGCGACATCCGGGAGATTCCGAAACTCCGGTCGTGCCCCGGGTTCTGGTCCGCGAGGTAGGCGGTGAGGTGGATAGGTGAAGAGTCCGAAGGTCTGAAAGTCGAAGGTCGAAGGTCGGTAGGGCGCGCTCCGCCGTGGGCCGCCCACTTGTCGCCATCGGCGTGGGGAGAGGGAGAGTCTGGAGGTCTGAAAGTCGAAGGTCGAAGGTCGGAAGAGGCGTCGGAACTGTAGCGGCGGTCTGTGACCGTCGGTGTTTCCAAATCCGCCTGGGTATCCAGCGACGGTGACACACCGCCGCCACAGGTTTCAATGGTTGTCGCCGACGGCGAACTTTGCGGTATCCATGACGCCGCCCCGGCCGCCGCGACGAACGCGTTTCCCACCCGCTCGATGAAACGTTCCGGCAGGAAATTTTTCCGGTAGAAAGCGCGCGAAGCGTGATGCATCCCATCGAGTTCATGCCTGCGGTTGTGCAGCTCTTCCAATGTGGCCGCGTATCGTTCCGGAGAACGAACCGGTAACAGCCAGGCCGTCTCGCAGCCCTCGAGCATGGCGGGGATTCCCGCCCACTGGGTGGTCAGGAGCGGCAGGCCCGCCCCGAGCGCCTCCATCAGGACGATCGGCGTCGCCTCGGAGGCGTAATGGGTGGGGAAGAAAAACACGCTCGCCCCGGCGTAGGTCCGCCACTTTTCGTCGCCGGTTAGCTGGCCGGTGAGTTCCACCATTTCCTCAAGATTCCACTCAAGCCGCAGGTGGCGGACGTCGCTTTCAAACTCCTGTGAGAACCATTTCCCGACGATGCGGAAGCGGAAATCCTGCTCGCGTCCCTGTTGTTTCAGCAAGGACGCCGTCTTGAGAATCTCGACCACTCCCTTGCCTTCTTGCAGGCTCCCTACAAACAACACGGTCAACGGGCCCTGGTCCGGATGGGGTTCGTGAACCAAGTCCGGCACAGCGATCGCGCAGGGGCACCATTGCCAGCTCCTGGCGGAGAAAACCTCATGCGGAGTGACCGCCTCCTGCGCCACCTCCAGGGCGACGTCGGCGCCGCGGTAGGCCGCGCGGCCCATCAGCCGCCGGACCGGGCCGGCGTTCACGAAAACCGGCAGCCCGCTCGCGTGGAAGATGAACACCGTGCTTCCCGCCAGATGCCGCACGCTCGTTAGGAATACGACGTCCCGCAGGAAGGGGATCCACTTCGCGCTCGCGGGCGGATAGAAAAGCACGCAGCCGGGATTGGCCATGAGGATTTCCCGCGCCTTGCGGATCAAATGGAAGAGATGCCGGATCTTCTTCCATTGGAAGCGCCCGACCTCCAGCATCTCCTCGCTGAACTCCATGCGCAACCGGTGCACCTCGAACTCCGGCCAGTCATGTTTGAAGAGGATCTGCGTCGCCACCGCCTGGCCGTGCCACGGCGGCGGAGTCTGGCCCATCAGGAGGATGTGGGGTTTATGAGAGGGCATGGTGGGGAAGCAGTCGAAGGTCTTAAAGTCTTAAAGTCGAAGGTCGGTAGGGCTGGACCGCCGGGCTGGCCCGCTTGTCGCCAGCGGCGTGAGATGTTGAAGAGGTTTTACCGCCGAGGCGCAAAGGTCGCAAAGGAACGCGGAGCCGGGACGATGGGGTTTTGGAGAGATTTTAAATGTTGAATTCTGAATTTTGAATGAGTGGACAACTGTAGCGTCGCTCTGTGAGCGTCGATGCCGGAGGGAAGAGGTTTTACCGCAATGCCCTGTGAGCGTTAGCGAACATCAAAATTAGAGAAGCCCGTTGGCATGGACGTAGGGCAACGGAGTCAAAGGCGCGGAGATGATATTCTGGATTTTGGGTGGGAAAGTGGCGGCGGCAATTCTATGTCTCCCCGGCTTGGATACGGATGGCCTCGAGATGATGCGGTGAGATGAACAATCCTGCGGCGACAACGGCGTCGAGCGCGCGGCTCGCGGATGGGATGATTCTGGCACGCTTGGCCATGAGGATGAGACCAAGGGTTCCGACGATACGGAGACCCATCGCTTGAGCGCAGCGGCGGGCGGCCAAGTCGTCAAGGACCGCGACGGCATTGGTGGATGCTGCGGTCATCGATATTACCGCAGATTCTCCTGCTCCTAAATCCCATGCCATGAGAAAAGGGGAAATCGGCGTTGTGGGATGAATGAGCGAAGATTTTTCGGCAATCCAGCGAGACGCGGGGTCGCCTGGTTCCTTCGCTTGCGAGATCTCCTCAGCGACTGCTTGAGGTATCCAAACCTGATCGGCAAGCGGGAGAAAGGACTCCAACAAACCGGCTTTGGCGAGAACGATCAACGGAGATGCGTTGAATACCAAGGTCATGGAAGAGAGCCAATTTGGCCAAGATCCTCCTCCACGCCCTGAAACGGAGAAACGCCGAGGCGGGAAAGCTGAAGCACGAAATCCTGGCGGGATTGTCCGGCCAATTCAGCGGCCCGTTCCTGGCTCAGGTTGCCGGTTTCATAGAGCTTGGCAGCGGCCATGAGGCGGAGACAGGCGGCAAACTCGGCAGGTGCTTGACGCAGTGCGGAAAGCGCGGAGTCCGGGATGTCGAGTTCTACTTTCATGGAGAAACCATAGAGGGTTGAATTACAGGAAGCAAGGTCGGAGGGCGGAGGTCGGAGGTCTTGTAGCGTCGCTCTGTGAGCGTCGATCCCTGTGAGAAGAAATTTGAACCGCAATGCCCTGTGAGCGTTAGCGAATTTCAAATCGAGCGAAGCCTTTTGGCATGGACGTAGGGCAACGGAGTCAAAGTCGCAAAGGTCGCAAAGGTCGCAAAGGAACGCGGAGCCGGGACGATGGGGGGCGCGCGGCGAACATCGAACGTGGAACTTTCAACGTGGAACGTCGAAGGGAAGAGGAAGAGTTAACCGCGAAGGCGCGGAGGTCGCAAAGGAACGCGGAGCCGGGACGATGAAGGGGGGGAGAGATTTTGAATGTTGAATTCTGAATTTTGAATGAGTGGACAACCGGCTAGCGTCGCTCGGTGAGCGTCGTGGCCGCTGGACCCGCGCGCAGCATTTCATTCCCACTTCGCCCGCGCGGGGGAAGTGGGACGCCGATTTTCCGCTTGTCCTTCCCTTTGGGCGCATTATGCTACCATTATGAAATCAATACACATTCGCGACGTTCCAGAGCAAACGATCGAACGACTCAAGCGACGGGCCAGCCGACATCACCGCTCGCTTCAGGGTGAATTGCAGGTCTTGCTGGAGGAAGCGGCGAAACAGTCCGTATGCGGTGGCGGTTCGGAATTCTCACTTCATACGGTCAGGACTCAAGGCAATCAAGACTGGTCCAGGGAGGGTCTTTATGAAGATTGAGCGGGGCACCAAGGTGCTTGTGGATACCAACGTGCTTCTGGAAGCAACTGACGAGGGGCGGCGACTTCATGCCCAAGCACTCGGCTTGTTTCGAAATGCTTCCGACGATGGGGTGGATCTTTTTCTAGGCACCCAAGTCCTCCGTGAATACCTGGTCGTAGCCACAAGGCCGGTTGAAAATAATGGCTTGGGCATGACGACGGATCTGGCTCTCGACAACATCAAACAGTTTCAAACAAGAGTCTCGTTGGTTGCGGAATCCCTGCAAGCCGGAGAGTTGTTCGTTGAATGGGCCGGTAAATACCGAATTCGCGGCAAGAGATTGCATGATTTGCAGATACTTGCGACTGCATCGGTGGCTGGAATGCATGCGCTGATCACCGCGAATGAGAAGGATTATCCAGAATCCACGCCGCTCAGCATTCTACCGCTTTCGGGGCTGGAGTGGTAGCGGGTGAAGTGCGACGGTCATCCGTCTTCGCGCTGCGAGCTTCGCCGGGACAAGTAGACGCGCCGCTACAAGACGGCCTTTTCTTCCCATCCAAAATTCAAAATTCAAAATTCAAAATCTCTTCCAGAATCTCCGCGTTCTCCTGATGCCCGGCACCTTGTTTGTAAGCCACGCATGCGATGATCGTGAGCAATGGATCGCCGCTCCATCCGGTCTTTTTGAGGTAGTCCCGGCAGGCGTGTTTTTTTAAAATCGAACAGGTTTTGCGGATGGCGGCCGCCGGGCTCAAGCGCTCGACCAGCCGCGCGTCCTGCAGGAAATAATGCACCAGGTCGATTCCCGGCAACCCATCCTGATGGCCCCATTCCCAATCCAGCACTACCAGGCCGCCGTCCGCTTTCCGCAGGAGGTTCCAACGCGCGAAGTCGCCGTGACAGATGACCGGCCGGAGCCGTTCGCGGGAAAGCCGCTCCAACGCGCCGCGTCCGGTTTCAAATTCCGACAACGCCGACTCGATGGCCGTCCACTCGGAAAACTCCGTGACCGGCCTCGGCGCCTGGTCCGTGATCCACTCGTTCAACAATCCAAGCGCGTCAGCGGACTCGCCCGGACTAACCGCTTTTCCGGTGAGATAAGGCATCCGCATCACCGTGACGTTATCGCCGCGGTGCAGGCCGAGCATGCGCGGCACGCCGGTTGCCAGCGGATGAAGTTGTTCCAAGGCCTGCGCCTCCTCCTCCAGCAGTCGCGCCCCCGCCTCGCCGTAGGAAATCTTCGCCACCTCCCACCTTCCGTCTTTCCGATAGCTCGCGATCGCCCGTCGCACCCGGTGCTCCGGACTTCCTAGCAAGACCCCGCAGGTGCCCGGATCAATCCCGGCCAGGGCAGGGGACATGGGCGTCGGTCCGCCCATGAGGTGGGTTTTTGCAAGCACGCCGCCATGCAGGCCGACGCGGGCCAGCCCGCGCAAGCCGGTCACCATCAGCCGGGCCGCCGCCCGTTGCGGCTGATAGAGCCCGAGCGCCCTTACCGCCGCCTCGCGTTGCGCCGGCAGTCCCAGCAGCACCCGCCCCTTGCGCCGGACCAGCCGCAAGCCTCGCGCCGGGGGATCGATGCAGGAGAGCACCTGGGAGAGGAGTTCGTGGTCCGTCATGATGGTAGCGCGGTCTGGCTCAGACCGCAGCGGATGAGATGTGAACGGTAGCGCGGTCTGGCTCAGACCGCAGCGGATGAGATGCGAACGGTAGCGCGGTCTGGCTCAGACCGCAGCGGATGAGATGCGAACGGTAGCGCGGTCTGGCTCAGACCGCAGCGAATGAGATGTGAATGGTAGCGCGG